>DASXMX010000517.1:0-12773 GCA_036495445.1 Tepidisphaeraceae bacterium | reverse complement strand
GTCGGGTCGTTCGCAGCTCCCGGAGTCCCGACCACCAGCACGTTGTGGTTGCTGTGCGTGCGGCTTGCCCCCACGCTGGCGACCTGGAGCTTGGCCCCGTTGCTCAGCGAGATGCCGCCGACGTGGATGTCGGTGGGGCTGGTCGCCGGCTGGATCACCAGCCGGGCGGCGGTTCCGCTCTCGACGATGTTCGGCTCATCCGCGCCTGGATCGGCGTTGATCACTGCGGCGCCCGTCACCGTGAGCGTGTGAGTCGACGCATCCCACGTCACTTGGCTGCCGGCGGCCAGCCAGCCGGGCAGCGGGGGCGGGCTGACCACTTGGGCGTAGGCAATGGACTCACTGGCGGCGAAGTTGGCGTCGCCGGCGTAGGCGGCGATCAGGTTGTGCGTGCCGGGAGAGAGCGTGTCCGCCAGGACGGTCAGCGTTGCCGTGCCGCCGCTGAGGGTGCCGGTGGCGACGCTCGCGTTGTTGTTGCTGGCATCTACCAGCGTCACCGTTTCCCCGTCGGGAACGCCGCCGCTGATTCTTGCCGTGTACGTCAGCGATTGGTTGGAAGTGGAAGGGTTGGAGCCACCGGTCAGCGCGAGCGCGATTGCGGAGTTTACTGCCAATTGGAAGACCGTTCCGGCATTGCCCGGTCCTCCGCTTGCAGTAGTCCCGTAGAGATCTCCGACGGCATCGATCGCCACTCCCGAGCGGGGATTCGCGCCATCAATACCGTTGAATGAGACAAGCGTTGTAATTGTGGTCGATCCTTTGGCGAGTTCGAACACCGTGCCATCGAATGTCGTCCCGAAAAGATTGCCCGATGCGTCGAGCGATAACGGCCCGGCACCCGACTGGATCCCCCCCTTGAACGAGGCGAGCGTCGTGATCGCGTTCGAGCCGCGGGCGATTTCGAAGAGTGTGCCGACGGCGTACGCCCCTCCCTGCTGGGTCGTTCCGTACAGGTTTCCCGACGGGTCCACCGTTACTCCGCTCTCAGGGAATTCGCCATCGGCGCTGTCGAATGAGGCGAGTGTTGTAATCGCAGTAGATGAATTGGCGATTTCAAATACCCGGCCGTGGCCATATGCCCCTCCCTCTTGGGTCGTGCCGTAAATGTTGCCTGACGTGTCCAGCGACACTCCGGGGGAAAACATCCCGCTATCGAAAGAGTCGAGCGAGGCGAGAGTGGTAACGGTACTCGAGCCGTTGCGGATTTCGAACACCGTGCCGTCCCCGTATGTCCCGCCTTCCTTGGTTATGCCAAATATGTTGCCTAACGCGTCCATCGCCAGGCCGGCCGCTGGATACTCCCCATCGGCGCCGTTGAACGATGCCAAGGTGGCGATCGTGTCAGAGCCTTGGACAAGTTCGTAGACGGTGCCGTAGCCGTACGACCCCCCACCGGCAGTCGTTCCGTAAAGATTTCCGGTGCCGTCCAGCGTTGGTGCGCTTTCAGGATAGGAGCCGTTGGCGCCGTCGAACGAGACCAGCGTCGTAACGGCATTCGACCCTTCGGCGACCTCGAACAGGGTGCCGAGTCCGTTTATGCCGCCGGCGTAGGTCGTCCCGTAGAGGTTGCCAGAGGCGTCGAGCGCAACTCCGCCGTACGGGTCTGCCGCGTTGGTCCCATCGAACGAGGCGAGCAGGGAACACGAGTTCGATCCCTTGGCGATCACGAACACCGTCCCATTGCCGCCCGTTCCACCGCTGTATGTCGTCCCGTATAGATTGCCGGACGAGTCGGCCATCACGGCAGCCAAGGGGTCCAATCCACCGATGGTTTCGTTGAAAGACACGAGGGTCGTGATCGCGCTCGATCCTTGGGCGATCTCGAATGCGGTGCCTTCGTTGGCGTCTCCGCCACCCGATGCAGTGCCGTAGAGGTTGCCAGATGGGTCGAGTATCACCGCGGCCCACGGCTCAAGCCCATCGGTTCCATTGAATGAGGCGAGCGTCGTGATCGTATTCGTTCCCTTGGCGATCTCGAACACGGTACCGTCGTTGTTCGCTCCGCCCAGGCTTGTGGTACCGAACAGGTCGCCCGCGGCCCCGAAGGTCACACCGGCTTCAGGGCGTTTCCCGTTCACGCCATTGAACGAAGCGAGCGCCGTGGCCGTCCCCGATCCAGCCACGATTTCGAACGCCGTGCCGCATTCGTAAGCCCCCCCTTGGGACGTCGTTCCATACAGATCGCCCAAGCCGTCGAGCGTCACACCGTCTTCCGGGCCTGATCCGGTGTTCGAATTCAAGGAGGTGATCGTCGTGAACGTCGTGGACCCGCTGGCGATTTCAAACACCGTGCCGTCGTAGGAGGCGCCGCCTGCGGTTGTCGTACCATAAAGGTTGCCTGAGCCGTCGAGCACTACCTCGCCGGAAGGGTTGGCGCCGCTTGTGTAGTAGTTAAACGAACCTAGAGTTGTGATCGCGTTTGACCCTTTGGCGATCTCGAAGACCGTGCCGTCGTTGTATGCGCCGCCCTGGAAGGTGGTGCCGAAGATATCGCCGGATGGATCCAGCGTCACTCCCGCGTAGGGGATTGCGCCGTTGGACCCGTTGAACGAGGCGAGTGCCGTGATTACGTTCGAGCCATGGGCGATTTCGAAGACCGTACCCGCGCCGTGGGACCCGCCCGCCGAAGTGGTCGCAAAGAGGTTCCCATCGGCATCCGCGACCAACGCCGATCGTGGATTTGCCCCCGTCGCGTTGATGCCGAGCTGGCCCAAATCGCTCAGCGTGTATCCGGAGAGGAAGAGCCGGTTTTCCAGTTGCTCGATGGACGGCCGCGGTCCGAATTCGGCGCCCGTAGTTTCCTCCAGCAGGTTGCGAGCGGCACGCCCGGCCGCGAGCCGGATTCGCGTCCCTCCAAGCCCCGCAACAACATGCCACGGCCCAAACTGCCTCGCTTTCGCTCGCATGATGTCACTCTCTTCCCGCTAACTGATCGCCATTGACGCGGCAGGGGCGCGACGAAGGGCCAAGGGTCTTCGCGTCGAAATTACTTGGATCGGTGGAACCCCCGCGGCTGGGCCGAACCTGCCTTCGAACAGATGGCCGGCGGCTTGAGTCCCCTCACTCCAAACGGACGCAAGTATAAGGTCCGATTGGAGCAGTGCAATATAAATCCGGCTGCATCAATGGATCCGAAGTTCCGGCAAATCCGATCCGGCTGCGCATAAACAAGGCGGCGGCATGTATGGCAATATTATGGCAAACTCGGCTCGCCCGAATTCCTCATCCGCCGTTTGTCGGTTGTCTCGTGCGCCCCATACGCCTTGGACGCGCCGCGGCTGTGAATACCGGCGATGTCTCACGCAATAACATGATAAATGTCTCGCAAATAGCGGGACATTTAGGGACAAGTGAGACATTCGAGACATTCGGCGGCGGGGCGGGGGCGCGCGGCGTCAGGTGACGAAGGCGGCCCAGGTTTGGGCTTGGAGGTTGCCGTCGCCGAAGCCGGTGGCGAGGATGATTTCGTTGTCGATGACGCCCCCGACGGGGGCGAGGCGGCCGCCGTCGGGGAGGTTGGTTTGGGTGGACCAGGTGTTGGTGGTCGGGTCGTAAATGACGACGCTGGCCAGCGGGACGTCGTTGGCGGTGGTGCCGCCGGCGACGACGATGTGGTTGTCGATCACGTCCACCATCGCGTGCGAGCGGGGGATCGGCATGTTCGCGAGGGCGGACCATTGGTTGGTCGTCGGGTCGAACTCCCAGACCTTGGTGATGGTGGAGGAGTCGTCGTCGGTGCTCTGGCCGCCAACGATGACGATGTCGCCGTTGAGGATGACGGCAGCGGTGTGGTTGGCGGTCTCGGGCACGGAGGTCGAGTTGACCCACGTCGGATTGGCGTCGCTGGGGTTGAGGACCCAGTGCTCGGTCTGGCCGTTGCGGTTGACGTCGACGCCGTCCATGAAGTGGAGCTGGCCGTCGAGGTAGACCATCGCGCCGGCGCCGCGGGCGGCGGGCAGCGAGACGTACGTGCTCCAGGTGTTGGTCGCGATGTCGTAGCGGAAGACGTTGGCGGTGGCGAAGATCTGGTAGATGGTGCCGGGCGCGAGCGTGTACCCGCCGGCCACGTAGATGGAGGTCCCGTCGGTGGCGACGCCCATGTGCGTCTCGCCGACGGGCATGGGGGCGAGCGACGTCCAGGTATTCGTTGCGGGATCGAAGACTTCTGACGCCGTCGTTGGTTCGTAGGCGGGATTGGTGATGTTGTACCCGCCGAAGACGTAGAGCCTCCCGTCGGCGACGACGGACTGCGCCTCGGCCAGGGCGATCGGCGCGTTGGGCAGCGTTTGCCAGATCAGCGGCGTGGTCAGGTTCACCGTGGGCGGTGGCGGCGGCGCCGGGGGAGACGGTGGCGAAGGCGGCACCGTCGGCGGGGGGGCCGGGGGCACGGCCGTGCCGATCAAGGCGGTGATGTCGATGTAGTCGAGCCGGTCGATCGTGCCGCGCGGCGCGGTGAGGGTGAGCGTGCCGTCGGTGACGGTCACGGTGGCCGTGGCTTCGACCCACTGGCTGTTCATGGTCGCCCGACCGTCGAGGACGAGATTCCCCTCCACGTTCACCCGGTAGCGCGCTGGGAAGACGATCGGGCTGCCGGTGACGAGGTGGACGGTGTAGTCGCCGTCCGGCACCGCGATCTGCCACTGGCTCGCCCGGCCGACGGGATTGAGCAGGGCGAAGGAATCGTATCGGGCGTCCGGCCCGTTGCGGGCGGGCTTGGCGGCGTGTTGCGCGCGCGTGACCGCGGGCAGCTTGGCGCCGCTCCAACCGTAGGTGAAGCCGTTGCCTTGGTCGCCATACAACGCCCCGGTATCGGCAACGTAGCCGGCGGGGACGGGCACGTTCGCGGGCTGAAAGCTGACGTGCGCTTCGAAGGCGCTGTAGTACAAACGACCCTCCAACGGCTCGCTTCGGAAAGCCTGAGACAGACCGGTTTTCCTTCGGCTCATGCGACGAAATATACCCCGCACTTGAGTGGCCCGGGAACGGACTTCACGCCAACTCCATGGCATATGCGGCGAGATCAAGGGCGGCGCGCCGCCCTGCGCCGTCTGTAGCGGCTATGGCTGCGAGGGACGTTCGTCCGATAAATGGTTCATGGGTTTGGGACCGGGAAATTCGGCCAGTCCGCGCGTGAGTTTCATCCTGCCGACCTACAACCGGCGGGACGTGCTCCTGCACACGCTGGCTCGGGTCCAGGGGTGCGGGCTTGCTCACGACGCGTTCGAAGTGCTGGTGGTCGATAACGCCAGTTGCGACGGCACCGCCGAAGCGGTTCAGGATCGCTTCCTCTCGATTCATGTATTGCGGCAAACGACCAACCGAGGGCCGTGCGCCAAGAACGCCGCGCTGGACGTGGCGCGGGGGGAATTCGTCGTCTTCCTGGATGATGATTCGTATCCCGAACGCGGGGCGGTCGCGCGGATGGTGGAACATTTTGAGGCCAACCTGCGGCTCGGAGCGGCGGTCTTCACGACCACGCTGCCGGACGGGTCGCGCGAGTGCAGCGCGTATCCGGACGTTTGCATCGGGTGCGGGACCGGGTTCCGGCGGTCGGCGCTGCAAGCGGTTGGCGGGCTGCCGGAAGACTTCTTCATGGCCGCCGAGGAATATGACCTGTCGCTCCGCCTGCTCGATGGCGGTTGGCAGGTGCGGGCGTTCGATGACCTGCACGTGACGCACCTCAAGTCTCCGGCCTCGCGGTTCCCCGCGCGGATCGCCCGGCTGGATGCGCGGAACAACACGCTGCTGGCGATGCGCTATTTCCCCGACGCGTGGCGGATTCGGTACGCCGCGGAGTGGTTGGAACGGTATCGGCTGATGGCGGTCGCAAACGGCCGCCGGGCGGCGTTCTGGGCGGGGGCTGCCGAGGGGATCGCCCGAGGGCTCTGCGGCCCGCGCCGGCCGATCGGCGACGCCGCATTCGAGCAGTTTGCCAAAGTCGAGCAGACCTGCGTGCGGGTCGCTGAATCGGTTCGGGTCTTGGGGCTGCGGCGCATCCTGCTGGCCGACCTGGGGAAGAACATCCTCGCCTATCGTCTGGCCGCCCGGCGGTGTGGGGTGGAGATTCTGGCCATCGCCGACCCGCGACTCGGCAGGCGCGGCATGCGGTTTCGCGGCCTCCCGCTGATGGCCGATGCCGACGCGGCGCGGCTCCCGTTTGACGCGGTCTTGGTCAGCAACCTCTCACCTGTGCACGCCCAGTTGGCCCTGGATCGCTGGTTGAGCATCACCGACCGGCCGGTGTTGGACCTGTTCGAGAAGGGGGCATCTGCTTGCATCAAGTTCCGCGCCGCCGCATGATCGTCGCTCCACAAGGGTCCCTATCTGGAGGAACGACGATGATCCACGGGCAACTGATCCACCCGCAAATCCTCTCGGCGCTGGCCCGGTCCGGCCACGGCAGCAAAGTCCTGATCTCCGACGGCAACTATCCCCACTGGACGAAGCGTGGGCACAACGCCGAGGTGGTTTACCTCAATCTCGCGCCCGGCATGGTGAGCGCGACGGATGTGCTGAAGGTGCTGGTGGGCGAGATCCCGATCGAGGCGGCGGCGGTGATGGAGACCCTCAAGACCGGCCCGTACGCGATGAAGCAGGACCCGCCGATCTGGGCCGAGTTCCACCAGATCCTGCACGATGCCGGCGTGGACGTGGAGCTGGAGCACATCGAGCGGGAGAAGTTCTACGACGTTGCGGGGACGCCGGACATCTGTCTGACGATCGCGACGGGCGAGCAGCGGATTTACGCGAACCTGCTGCTGACCATCGGGGTGATCAAGCCCAAATCATAACCGGGCCAGCGGGTTAGGGGTCGGGGATGGGGCTGCCGGTGGCGTTGTGTCTTGAGGTGCGCCCCCGGGTCGCCGCTTGCGGCTTCGCGAACGAAGGAACGCCCCCGATTCGCGACCCCCAAACAGCGATGTCGTCAGAGCGCCGAGATTTGCAGACTACGGCCCCGTTCGGCTACAACGGTAGCCCCCGCGTACTCTCCATTCGTCCCTTGGCGGAGGCGGAGGGTCGCAAAGCATCAGGAGTACTGCACCATGGGATCCAGTCCTTCCCGGCGGGCTCAGCTCGAGCCCCTGGAGTCGCGCACCCTGCTCAGCGCCAGCGTCAGCACCACCCCCACGATCGTCAACGCCAGCAAGCTCCTGGTCGGCCCGCAGGAGAACGAGACGATCGTCTACAACCCGACGAGCCCGAACCAGCTTTACCTCATCGCGGACGACGCCGGCGCGGGGCTGTTCACCGCGACGAGCACGGACGGCGGGCACACGTGGACGCAGAAGGTGCAGTTTACCGGCAGCGACGGGTTTCCCACCGCCGGGTTCGGGTCGTCCACCGCGTACGACAGCTTCGGTGACCTGTACGTCGCCTACAAGCGGGCGGACACCGGCAGCACCGAGGTGCTCTTCAGCTACGACAATGGTCAGACGTTCCACGTGCTCTCGAGCCTGAGCGGAATCCAGGATGACCCGATCCTCGCGACCGGGCCCGGACCCAAGGCCGGCCAGGCGGCCGTCTGGCTCGCGGTCAAGCAGTCGATGTTCACGGGTAACGCGACCAATGTTCAGAAGGCCCAGGCCGCGACCTATTCGGCCGCGGTGACGGGGCTTGGGCGAATTGGGAAGCTCAAGGCGCAGTCCTTCAGCGACGTCGCCGCCATGCCCGAGGGGCTGGCCGTCGGGCCGGCGGGGCAGGTTACCGTCGCCTACCAGTACTCGACCGACATTGGCCCGACCGTCATCTACACCCGGACCGACGCCGACGGCCTCGGCCCGCAGGCGTTCGGGCCGCCCACCACCTCGGTTATGACCACGGTGGGCACCAACACCCTGATCCCGGCGATGTCCGCCAGCGGGATCTCGGCCAATGCCACCCTGGCCTACGACAACAGCCCCGATGCCTACACGGGGCGGCTCTACATGGCCTACACCAGCGCGCCCACCGCATCGGGCGACAACACGAATATCTATCTCCGCTACTCGGACGACGACGGCGCGACCTGGAGTTCGCCGATCCAGGTGAACGACGACACCTCCGTGAACAGCCACATGATGCCGGTGCTGTCAGTGGATCCCGTGACCGGCGCGGTCGCGATCGCCTGGTACGATTCCCGTAATGACAACGGGATCCCGACGACGGGCGGGACGAACAACACTGCCAACGATGACATTCAGGTGTACGGCGTGGTCGGCACGCCGGTGGCAAACGGTGTGAACTTCTCGCCAAACTTCATCATCCAGCCCGCATTTTCGAATTCCGCCAAATCGACGGTCCCATCGACCCTGTTGCCCGACACCCAGGCGTTCGGCTTACACAACGGGCTGACGATCTACAACGGCCGCGCCAACGCCGCGTGGGCCGATAACTCCAACAGCACGGGTGATAACGGGAACGGCGCGCTCATCAGCCCCGACGTGTATGTCGGCACCTATACCGTCACCACGACGAACCCGCCCAACGGCACGTTCGTCGGCGCGTTCGGCACCGGCGCGGGAACGCTGAAGTTCACCGAATCGGACGGCACGATCGTCACGTTCCAACTGAACCGCGGGCACGGCTACCTGTTCACCGACAGCAGCGGCAATCTGGAACTGCGACTTTCCGCGACGACGACGTCCTCCGCGCTGAGCATCACGGCGCGCAACGGAAGCCGTCGCGTCAGCCTGTCGAATGTTTCCGTGCTGGGGTCCCTCTCGTCGATCAACGCGACCTCGGCCGACATCACCGGCACGTTCGCCGTCTCCGGCAGCGTGAAGCAGGCGAACGTGGGCACGGTCAGCGGCGGGACGTTCTCGGCCGGCGGGACGATCGGCAACTTGACCGTCGCCAGTCTGACCAATGCCAACGTCCTCAGCGGCGCACAGCCCGGGCCGGATAACGTCTTCTCGGGGGCGGGCGACACGGACGATGTCTTCGCTTCGGGCGCGATCAACAGCCTGGTCGTCCGCGGGGCGATCACCAACTCCGTTGTTGGCGCGGGCGTCAATCCGGTCGATGGCGTCTTCGGGAACGGGAACGACACGATCATCGGCGGCGCAGCGAGCCGGATCGGCACGCTCCGGGCGGCCACGGCCGACAGCGCCTCCCACTTCGAGGCCGGCGCATTCGGCAACGTGCTCCTGCCACAAAAGATCGATCCCGCCACCGATTCGCGGTTCCTGATCGGTTGAGCCCAATCGGCGATCGTCCCAAGGATAGCGCGACGCCCTCGCATCCGATGCCGGATGCGAGGGCGTTTGCCGTCTCGCGATTCGTGGCGGCTCCGGAAGGTTTGCGTTCGAAAGGGGCTGTCCGGCTCGGCAGCGGGTTTGCTATGCTGCCTTCGAACAGGAGACCTGACATGCAAACGCCCACCTACGAGGTCAAACGGATTGGCGACCAGTACGTGCCGGTTCTGAAGGGTTCGTATCCTCGGGTGGATCGTTACGCCTGCCTCGCGGCCGGCGCGCTGCTGGCCTACATGGGCGTGACGCGCCGTGGGTGGTTGGGCCTGGCCGCGTGCGTTGCAGGCTCGGTGCTCGTCGTTCGCGGGGCGACCAGTTGCTCGGCGCTTCAGTGGCTCTTCAACCACCTCGGTCGCGGCGGCCCGAACACCGACCCAAGCCTCACCCCGTCCTACCAGAACGACGAGCCCCGCCGCGCGCCGCAGGCGCCGGCGGACGTGGTGGACGAGCAGTCGATGGAGTCCTTCCCGGCCAGCGACGCGCCGGGCCGCAGCGGTGTCTCGTTGGGATGATCAATCCGCGGCCACCGCGCCCGCTTTCGGTTTCACTTTCTGGAAAAACAGCAACCCGATCACGCACAGGATCGAGAGCGCGGTCAACACCTGAAAAATACGGACGTACGCGGCAAGCTGCGCCTGCTGGACGACCGTCTGGTAGACCAGCGCGTACGCCCGGATCCGCGCGTTGGCTTCGCCCACAAGAGGGGAGAGGTACGCCGTCAGTTGCTGCACCTGCTGATGGAAAACCTGGGAGGTCGGCCCGAAATGGGTGGCGAAGTAGGCCTGCCTGCGCTGGGCGCCGCGGGTGATCTGGCTCGTGGCCGCCGAGATCCCGACGCTGCCGCCGATGTTCCGCATCAGGTTGTAGATCCCCGTCGCGTTGCGCACCTGCTCGTTTTCCAGCGTGCCCATCGTCGTCGTGGTCAGCGGCACGAACAGGAACCCGAACCCGAAGCCGCTGATGATGTTCGGCCCGGCGATGCTCCACGCGCTGATCTGAAGATCGATCCTGGCAAAGATCCACGTCGCGTACGCGAGTGTGGTGAGCCCGATCAGCAGCAGCAGGCGCGTGTCGAACCGCGTGATGAGCCGCCCGACGAGGAGCGTCGCGACGAACGAGCCAAGGCCGCGAGGACTGACGGCCAGACCGCTGTTGAGTGCGGGATAGCCCAACAGCGTCTGCAGGAACAGCGGGATCATCGCGGTTTGCGCGTAGAGGATCCCGCCGACGATCGTGATCATCACCGTGCCGGTGGCGAAGTTCCGGTCGCGGAAGATTCGCAGGTCAACCAGCGGCTGACCCGTCAATAGCTCTCGAATGATGAACCCCGCCAGCCCAATGACGGTGAGGACCAGCAGCCAGCGGATGAAGTTCGACGCGAGCCAGTCTTCTTCCTCCCCCTTGTCGAGCATGATTTGCATCGCCCCCAGCCCGATGGCCATGAGCCCAAAGCCGATCGAGTCGAAGCGGACTTTGCCGATCGACCGGAGGTAGGGCGGGTCCTCGACGAACACGTTGCACATCAGCACGGCCAGCACGCCGATCGGCAGGTTGATGTAGAAGACCCAGCGCCAGGAGTAGTTGTCCGTGATCCACCCGCCGAGCGTCGGCCCGATGATCGGGGCGACGACGACCCCCATGCCGTAGGCGGCCATCGCCGGGCCGCGTCGCTCGGGCGGAAAGCTTTCGAGCAGGACGGCCTGGGCGATCGGCTGCAGCGCGCCGCCGCCCGCGCCCTGCACGATGCGGGCGACGATCAGCATCGGCAGGCTCGTAGCGGCCCCGCAGATCACGCTGGCGAACGTGAAGATCCCGATGCACGTCAGCAGCGTCCGCCGCCGGCCGAACCGGCTCGTGATCCATCCGGTGCTCGGCAGGATAATCGCGTTGGAGACCAGGTAGCTGGTCAGCACCCAGGTCGCCTCATCCGTGCTGGCGGCCAGCGAGCCGGCAATGTGAGGCAGCGACACGTTGGCCACCGACGTGTCCAGCACCTCCATGAATGTGGCCAGCATTACCGAGACCGCGATCAGCCACGGGTTGAAACTCGGCCGCCACGCCCGCGCGGGTGGCGCCTCGCCACGAACGGCGGCGATCTGGCGCAATCGTGACGGAGGCGTGAGCCGCGCCATAGACCGGCGGAGCATACCGGGCCGCACCCGCGACGGGGGATCGGGAAAATCAGCCATCGAAAGGGCGGCCCTCTCCCGGAGTACCGGGAGAGGGAGGAATCAATGGGCTCCTCCTGCTCGCGGAGCTACTTGCCATCCGGCGCGGTGGGTTCGTCGGTGCGATAGGCGCGGGGGACGATCACGAGGCAGTGCTCGACCGGCTCGGCGTGGCCTTCGGTCGTGAGGAAAACATTTCCCATGCTGGTCGACGTCTTGGCGTCCGTCGACGGGGCGACGATCAGGAAGTCGTTCAGCGGGAGCCGCGCTTCCAGCCGCATGTCGTACAGGTGTTCGGGCTGGGTCAGCTCGAATTGCGATTCCTCGTTGTAGATCGTCGTGCGGAAGTAGCGGCGGAGGCCGCGGACGATCGGGCAGACCTTCACGGTCGCCTCGCCTGGATTGTGGGTGGAGGCGATGAAGGAGATGCCGAGCAGGTCGTCGCACAGCTCGAACCGGCGGCCCCAGTCGTGGCCCTGGTCGTCGAGGCCGAAGATCACCTGCTCGGGGACCTTCGTCTTCATCGCGATCTCGATGTACCCCTCCTTGCCTGGCTCGGTCCGGCCGCGGGCCGAGCGGCTGCTGGGATAGGCGCCGAGCAATCCCTTGAAGTAGGGCCACTCTTGGTCCCGGCCGACGCCGATGCGGATGCCGTTCTTGAGCAGCAGGTCGTGAACCCCGATGTCGACCCGGTCTTCGTCCACCCGCTTCCAAAATTCGTCGTTCCGGCTGATCGCGCCGGCGGGGACGGTCAGGTGGTAGACGTCCAGCGCGATCACCACCGGCATGATCTTCCGCGCGCCTTTCGGATCCGGCTTGACGACCGACGCCAACGCACCCGCGTTGGAGACGGACATGGAGGAGTGCCCGGACGCCGAGCGGAGCCCGTCGTCCGCCGCGACCGGCGCGGCTTTCGAGGCTGGATGATTGGCGGCGCAGCCCGCGAGCAGCGTCACTGCAAATGCGAGTGACAGCGGCCCCGTGACACGGGTTTTCAACCCGTGCCTGCGATTCCATGGAGAAGAAATCTCACCGAGGTCCAGCTTCATCGCATTTCGAGGATCGTCAGCACGGGTTGGAAACCCGTGTCACGTGGGTGCCGTCACAAGGATGCAATGGTCTGCACCAGCAAGTCAAGGCCCTGGTCCCAGAGCTTGCGATCGATGTTGATCGGCGGGGCGACGCGGACCACTCGCTTGGCCGTCAGGTTCAGGATGATACCGCGTTCCAGCCCTTTTTCGACGAATTTTTCGGGAGCGTCCTTCAATTCGACGCCGAGGAACAAGCCGCGGCCGCGGATGTCGGCAATCTTGTTCTTGATCGAGGGCTCATTACGCAACCGCGCCAGGCCGTGTTCGCCCAGGGCGGCGGCGTG
>DASXMX010000516.1:0-6548 GCA_036495445.1 Tepidisphaeraceae bacterium | reverse complement strand
CGAACTCGTATCGCTGCTCGTATTGCCCGCTAGGCGAATTGAGCGGGGAGCGGAGGTTGTCGTAGCGGAAGATGAATTCAAGGTTGCGAATGATCCGGTTCGAGGAGAGCGTCGGGCGATAGGCCAACTCGGCGTAGCCGCCGGTCCGGTAGTTGCCGAAGTTCAGCGGCCCAAAGCCCAGCTTGCCGGTGGGGTCGTAGGTCACGTTCTCGACGTTGGACCAGACCCACTCGGCCCGCGTAGTGAAGACGCCGCCCAGCGGACGGACGAGCTGCACCCAGTTCAGGTCCGCGGCCTGCAGCAGAACATTAGTCTTGTGAAAGCCCGGCGGCGCGGCCTGGCTGTATTGGAACGAATACCCGAACTCCATGCTGGGGAAGGGGAGGAACCCGATGCGGCCGCCGACGGCCTTGCCGTTGTTCAGGTCCGTGAAGTCGTCGAAGTTCAACATGCCCGCGGCCGCCGGGTCGTTGGTGATCAGTTGCGGGCCGTTCGCCAGGTAGGCGTCGTACACGATTTTGGGGGAACTGAAGGGGGCCCGCAGAAAGGCCAGCGGCGCGGCGCCGTGGGCAAAGATCCCCACCTCGCTGCTGGGGGCGATCCCGTTGTCGCCGAACGGCAGCGGCGCATCGGCGAGCTTCTCGATCCAGGGCGGGTCGAAGTGGTTGTGGTACTGCCCGAACGGCACGACGAACAGCCCGCCGCCGACCATCAGGTAATCGTTCACGACGATCGAGGCCTCGGCGATGCTGACGTCCACGCTGCTGGACGACGCGCCCGTGTTGTCGGTTGCGAACGCCAGATCGAAGGCGGCGGTGACGAGCAGGCGATCGGTGGGCTCCCATAGGATCCGCGGGCTGACCACCGCATTGAACGAGGAGGGGGCCGAGGCCTTCTGCAGGTTGGTATACGTGACCGAGCCGTCGCCCACGATGACCACGTGTTCGGTGCCCGGGAGGGTGGAATGGACCTTTTCCTCGAGCTTGAGCATCTGCGCCTGCAGATCCTCAAACTCTGCCCGTGTGACGGGGGCCGCGTCGCCCGCGCCCGCACTCGGAGCAGTGGCCGCTGGAGCCGGTTGAGTCGTCAGCGGCCGGGCCGCGTTCCCGCCGCTCTGCGCCAACGACGCGGCGCAGGATCCGAGCATGATTGCCAGCGCAAGCCAGTGGTTACGGACCATCGGCGGCCTCCCGGTGTTGCCGTTGCCCTGCCACTTCGAAAAAGGCGGTGCCGGCCGTGGCAGGCCGATGTGCGTGTAACAGAATGCTTCGGGTTTTCGGCTAACCCTGCAAACTTTGCGGGGCGAGCGCCGATTTAGTGCGTCCGCTGGAACGGCCCCTGCAGCGCCGACGAGCCGATCCCCTGGCCGAAGCCGAGGGGGGCGATGCTGAAGCTGAAGCCGGTTTGTCCGGAGATCTGGTCGTGGGAGAAGTTGAATGACATCACGAACCGGTCGAAGTTGCGGACGACCGACAGGCTGGAGGAGACGTCCTTGCCCAGGCCGAAGTCGAACGCCTGGCTGAACCCGAGCGAGTACTTGGGACTGATCTGGTAGTTGCCGGAGACTGAGACGATGTTGGACTTGAGGTCCGCGATGTAGCGGTTGCCGATGTAGAGCGACTCGGTCGGGTCGCGTCGCAAGAGCACGCCGAGGGCGGCGGTGGCGAGCTTGTCCTGGTCCAGGTTGTACTGCGCGTCGGCCAGGATGATCGTGTTGTCGGTGACGCGCCACGACGCGTCCGCGTTTAGGGCGTTGCGGGCGATCGAGGCCTCGGGCAGCGATGTGAAGAACATTCCGCGGAAGTCGGTCGGCTGCCGGAACCGCGGCGCGGGCTTGTTGGCGTAGAACTCGGCGTCCACGTCGAGCGTGAAGACGTCGACGCTTCGCCACCGCCCCGGCCCGCCGCGTTGCGTCTGCCACCGCTGCCGCAGGCCCACCTCGGCCGCCGAGATGTCGTTGATCGAGTCGACCGGGATGTCGTACTGGAACAGCATGCTCCGATCGACCGTCGTCGCGGAGCTGAACAGGTTTACCTCCGGCTCGACGACGTGCCGCAGTTGGTGGATGTCGAGCAGGTCGGACTGCGCGGTCGGGTCGGTCTTCCAGAAGGCGGTGGTGATCCGCGTGCCGGCCGCCCCTAAGAACCGGTGCTGCTCATCCCCGTCGGGCGAATCGGAATACTGCGTGTACCGGCCAACCACATACGGCACGACCTTGATGTGCCCCGTCGAGAACGGCCAGTCAATTTCCTGACGGAAGTCTGCCCGCCAGGTCGGGTTCAGACGGATGCCGGTCAATCCCAACGAGGGCATGCCGGGCGTGAGCGTCGGCGGGGCGAAGCCCTGCTGCTGAAGCGTGGCGCGGGTCGGCTGGAATTGATACCCGCCGGCCGTGTTGTCGCTGAAGAACGTCAACTGGTCGCCCGCGAAGCTGTCGCCGATCCGGTGGTACCCGACCTCCGGCAAATGCTGGACCTCGAACTGGTTGGCCATCGCATCGCTGTAGGTAATCAGCCGCATCGGCTGGCCGTCGGCATACAGCGTGAACGCCTCGGTGTCCTCCTGCCGCTTGATGTACGCCGACTCGTTGACCGGCCCGTTTTCGTAAAATTGGTCGGGGAACCATTCTTCCAGGAACGTCGGGTCGGAGACGTACCCGAGCCGGACCTGCGCCTGCCAGTGGTCGGGGAAGAAGTGCTGGTGCTCGAACAGCGCCCAGCCGCGGGGGACGTAATCTTCGCCGTCCGGCTTCACGGGCAGGCGGCCCAGGTTCTGGTCGGTCCCCTTGTCGTAGACAAAGTAGCTCTTGAAATCGCCCAAAAAGTTCCACGGCTGGTGGGCAGGCTCGGTGAGGAACCCGCCGCCGTAGGACGCGTTGAGCCCGGCGGCCGGGCCGCGGTCGGAGAAGTAGTCCACGCGGTAGTCGGCGTCGAGGTCGCGGGGCGGGATTTGGCCGAGCGTTTCGAACAAGCCCCATTGCGTCATCGCCGCGTAACCGAGGTCGCTGCGATGGCCGACCGCGATCCCGCGGAGCGCGCCCGGCCGGTCGCCCACGCTGCCCGAGACGAACGGCAGGTAAAAGAACGGGACGTCGAACGCCTGGAACGTGGCGTCGTTCGCCTCGAACTTCACGACGCTTGGGTACCGCGGGTCCCCGGTCGCTTCCTGGCGGACGTACAACCGGTCGGCGGCGATGCTGTAAGACGGGACAGAGAACGCGCTGCTGGTGAGTTGCACCTGCTCGGCGTTGTATTCCGCCTTGGCCAGTTGCCGCAGCACCTTGGCCCGCACGATGAACGGGATGTTTTGCTTGACGTCGGACGTGTGCAGGACGGCGTCGACGAGGATCGCCCGGTCGGTGGCGAACTCGTAGTAAATGCGGTTGGCCGTCAGCCGCTGCTCGCCGACGCCGGCCTTCGTCGGGTCGTATTCGATCTGGGCGTCCCCCTCCAGGTAGACGGCCGTGATCTTTTGCTTCGCCTCGGCGGCCTGGCTCTCCTTGCTGGACCGGCTCGTCGCTTCGCGGACGCTGTGCAGCGACGTGAAGACGACGGCCCGCTGCGCCCGCAATTCGATCGTGCTGCCGTCGGGCTGGCGCGCGAAGATCGAGACGCCGTTCCAGCAGACCAGGGCGACGGTGCCGTCGTCGGTGTCGATCATGTCGAACTGCCCGGCTTCGAAGTGCGCGATCTGGACCGGCTCGGCGGGGACAGGCCGGGTGGTCGGCCGGCGGCCGGGCCGCGTGGCGGGGCCGGCGCCTTGCGTTGTGGGCGTTGCGGTAAGCGACGGGGCGGCGGCCGTTGCCTGCTGGCGTCGCAGGGCCAGGGCGCGGACGTAGAGCGGGTCGCCGCCCATGTCGCGGGCGACCCGCTGGTCGGCCGTGGTCTTCACGCCGCCGGCGAGCACCGCGGCGGTGACGTACCGATCGCCGCCTGTCAGCGTCGCCACATTCGTGTGCCTCACCTGGGCATGCCCGAGCAGTTGGAACTCGGCGCGCTCCTCGCCCGGCGCGCCATTCGGCACGGCCGTGAGCCAGACGACGGCGTCATCGGCGTTGAGTGTCGCGCGATCGAGTTCGATCGAGACCGGCCCGCGGAGCAGCAGCACGTCCGACCCGCCGGCCGACCATGTGTAGGCCGATTTCGCGTTGATGAGGAGCTTTTCGCTGGGCGACTGAACTTGCGCAACGACGGGCCCGGCCGAGAGCAGCCACAGCGCCAGCGGCAGAACCAGCGAACTCCATCCCGCCGCCCTCCGACCCACGCACCGACTCCTTTCGCGCCCGCGCAAATCCGTTCGCCGGGCAGAAGAGGCCGGCATTATAGGACCGGACCGGGGTGGGTCAATTTACGGCGGGCTCATCGAGGCTTAACACGATGTCGATAAATTCGTAATGGCCACGGGCATTGGCGCCATGCCGATGCCCGCGGCACCGGTCGACGGAGGTGGAAGACGAATGAGCGCTCGATCCCCGATCGCGATTGCGGTCCTGTTGTTCCTGCTGTGTGGTTCGCCGCATGCGGGGCGGGCGGCGCCCGCCGCGGACGGGCACGGGCCGCGGATGGTGATGATCATCCGCCATGCAGAAAAGCCCGACGACGCCGAAAACCCGGACCTCGCGTCCAAAGGCCGCCAGCGGGCCGAGGCGATCGCGAAGCAGTTCGTCGAGCGGTTCCCCCGGCCCGACTTCATCCTCGCGACGGCGCGCTCCAAGAACAGCAACCGCCCGGTCGAAACGGTCGAACCACTGGCCAAATCGTTGCACCTGCGGATCGAGGCCGGACACAAGAACGCCGAGTTCGAGGCCGTGGCCCACGACGTGCTGGCCGACCCGCGGTTTGCCGGAAAGGTGGTGCTTATCTGCTGGCATCACGGCAAGATCCCCGACCTCGCCCGCGCGCTGGGCGCCGCCGAGGCTCCAGCCAAGTGGGACCCGAACGTCTTCGACCGTGTCTGGGAGATCGATTACGACAACGGAGCTGCGAAATGGCATGACCGCCCGGAACAGATGCTGCCGGGCGATTCGACGAAGTGAGCATTGTCGCCCATGCCTGTCATCCTGAGCGGGATCAAGGACACACCCTTGCCACGAGCAACGTCCGGTCGTCCGACGCCGGGCGGCTGGCGGTGAACGTTTCCACCGCCGTAAGGACGTCGGCGACGATCCCGTCCGCGCTGCCGCGCGATTGGGCGAGGGTGTGGTCGAGCCGGCAAGTGTCGAACAACTCGCCAGTGGGGGAGCGGGCTTCGGTGATGCCGTCGGTGTAGAGGACCAGGGCGTCGCCGGAATTGAGAGTCGCGTGGGCCTCGCAATACCGTTCGTCCCGGAGGATGCCCAGTGGCAGGGCGCGGGCACCTTCGAGGGATTCAATCGACCCGTCCCGGCGGCGGATGCGCGGCTGCGGGTGGCCGGCGGTGGCGTAGCTGACCCGCCGCGTGGCGGGTTGATAGACGACGTAGGACGCGGTGACGAATTGCCCGCCTTCGGCGGTGTAGAGCGTGCAGAGCCGCTCGTTGATGGCTGCCATGAGCCTGGCCGCGGGAGCGGGTGGCTCGCAGACGAGGTGGGCGATGCTGTGGGTGATCGCCATCAGCACCGCGGCCGGCGTGCCGTGGCCGCTCACGTCGGCGATGAGGATGCCCCATTCGCCGTCGGGCAGCTCGAAAAAATCGTAGTAGTCGCCGCCCGCCCGGCGGGACGTCTGGTAGTGGGCGGCCAACTCGAGCGTGGGAATGTGCGGGAGCTTCGTGGGCAACAGCGACTGCTGGATTTGCGCGACCGCCCGCAGCTCGCGATCGACCGCGTCGTAAGCCTCACGCAGGTCGGCGGAGAGGGCCAGGTTCTGTGTGAGCTGGCCGAACAGGTTGCTCATCCAGACCTGCTCCGGCAGCCGTTCTCGGTTGAACCCGGCCCGCTCCCGCCGCATCGCGACGACCATGTTGAGGCCCACGCCGCCGTCGAAGAGCGGAACTGCCATCAGCGACCGCTGCCCCTCGAAATACTCGGCGGCCGGGTCGTCTGGCGCGACGCAAAGGTCGTCGATGATAACGGGTTGATCGCCATAAATCAGTTCACCGAGCAAGCCGCGATCGAATCGCGGCTGCCGGTCGAAATCCTTCCACGGGTCGATCGGCGTCGTCCAGTGGCTGCTGCGCGTGATCCGGTACCAGGGCGCCGGCATGTCGCGTCGGCTGATCGTCACGAGCTGGTCTGTCGGGACCACCTTTGTAATCCGCTGCCGGTAGACCCCGACCATTCGCTCGGCGTCGCCCTGGCGGCTCAGCTCCCGCATCGTCTCGACCGCGTACGCCAGCCGGTCCGCGTGCGCGGCGGTTTCCGATCTCCCTTGGATGGGCCCGGTATTCATCCGCCCCGATCGTAGGCCTGTTCCGGGCACGCGACGAACGGAAGTCGTTCTGATACATCCAATGTGTTGGTCGCGAACGCACTCGGATCCGCCGGATTGGCCACATCGTGTCGCCCCCGCCTCGCCGTGGGTGGCGTTGTAGTTCAACCCGTTGAACGGCATATGCCAGAACGCCCTCGT
>DASXMX010000515.1:0-22655 GCA_036495445.1 Tepidisphaeraceae bacterium | reverse complement strand
AAGACGGCCGGCTGGTACTGGAGTTCGATCGCCTTCTCGAGGGCGCTGCCGCCGGTGCTGTTACCGCGGCCGGTGACGATGACGATCAGGTTGATGCCGCTGCTGGTGATCTTGGCGCGGAAGGCGGTGCCGGCCGCGGGATCGATGGTCACCCATTGATTGGCAGCCGGGACCCAGATCGTGCCGCCGGTGTTCTTGACGGTGTTCCCGCTCATGTTCGGCGTGCCGTTCAGCATCGGGCCGAGCTGGGCGACCAGCGCGTCCATCACCCCGGATGCCGGGCCGGCCGGGATCGGCGCATTGCCCAACAGGCAGCGGATCCAGCTCATGCCGCTGTCCGCGGCGATCTGGGCCTGCTGCATCATGCGGTCGTTGCGCGCAACTTGTCCCTGGATGCCGGCCCCCACGTAGAACCCAATGGCGAGCGTGGAGAAGAGCACCAAATAGAGCATCGCCAGCACTGAGGCGATGCCTCGCTGCCGGCTTATGCAAACGACCGCCCGCGACCGCCCGCGCGACCGCCCGGAAAGTTGGATGTCCATGGCCTAAGCCGGGCGTCGAATTCCCGGCCCTTTCGTCCTCCCGGTTGCCCCGGCGTCCACTTGGCCCCGCCGTCAATCCGGGCACAAGGGGGATATACGAATGAATGGCGCTTGCGTCCAATGCACGGCAGATTCGAGTGAAATGAGGCGTTTTTATTAATGGAATGATGTTCCCGTAGCACCACGTTGATTCTCCGGGACAATCCTCCTTCAATCGCCCGTGTCCGAAACGCCCAACGAACTTCCGCCGCGGAAACAGGATGCGATCCACCGTGCGCTGCTGACTGGCCTTCTCGGCAACGTTGGGGCGCGGTCGGACGGGCATGAGTATTCGGGCGTGCGGGGGAAGAAGTTTCACCTGTTCCCCGGTTCGGCACTCTTCCGGCACCGGCCGCCATGGACGATGGCGGCGGAACTCGTCGAAACGACGCGACTGTACGCGCGCACGGTCGCCGGCGTTCACCCGCTGTGGGTGGAGCGGGCGGCGGCGCACATGGTCAAGCGGACGCTCTCCGACCCGCACTGGCGGGCGGACATCGGCCGCGTGCTGGCGTACGAGAAGGTGACGCTCCACGGGCTCACGCTCGTGCCGCGGCGGAAGGTCCACTTCGGCCCGATCGAGCCGCGGCAGGCGCGGGAGATCTTCATCCATCACGCGCTGGTGCTGGGCGAATACCAGACCGCCGCGCCGTTCTTCCTCCACAACCAAACACTCGTGCAGGGCGTGCAGACGCTGGAAGCCAAGGCCCGGCGGCGGGACGTGCTGGTGGACGCCAAGGCCCGGTTCACGTTCTACGACGCCCGGGTCCCGCAGCGGGTCTACACCGCCGACGAGTTCGAGAAGTGGCGCCGCGTCGCGGAAAAGAACAATCCCCGGCTCCTGTTCATGAGCCGCCGGGACCTGATGCTCCACCCGGCTCTGGGTGTTACGGAAGAGCTGTACCCGGATTCAATCACGATCGCCGGCGCGACGTTCCCGCTGGAATACCGATTCGAGCCGCGCGACCGCGCCGACGGGATCACGGTGACCATCCCGCTCGCCGGCGTGAACCAACTTCCGCCCGAGCCGTTCCAGTGGCTGGTGCCCGGGTTTCGGGTGGATCTCTTTGTCGCGTTGATCCGCACGCTGCCCAAGTCGCTGCGCGTGCTGTTCGTTCCCGTGCCCGAGCACGCGAACAAGGCGGCGGCCGAACTCAAACCGTTGGACGGGCCGATGCTCGATGCGCTGGGGCATTACCTCGGCAAAGTGAGCGGCGGGCCCGTACAGGCGTCCGATTTCCAACCCGAAACGCTCCCCGAGTACCTGCGGATGAACTTCTGCGTGGTGGACGATCAGGGGAAGGAAGTCGCAATGGGGCGCGACCTGGTGGAGATCCGCCGGCGGCTCGGGATGCAGGCCCGCGCCAGCTTCGCCGCGGCCCCGCCGCCCGAGTATCACCGCGACGGCCTGCACCGCTGGGATTTCGGGCATCTGCCCGATCGCGTGGAAATCGCCCACGCCGGGATGACGCTCAATGGGTATCCGGCGATCGTCGACGCGGGCCGCTCGGTTTCGATCCGCCTCTTCGACCAGCCCGACGCCGCCGCCGAGGCGATGCGCGGCGGGCTGCGGCGGCTGTTCATGCTGCAGGTCGCCAGCGAACTGGAATACATCGAGCGAACCCTGCCCGACCTCGATCGGCTCTGCCTCTACTACGCGACGATCGGCCGGTGCGACGACCTGCGCGAGAACCTGCTGCTCGCAATCGCAGACCGCGCATTCTTCGATGACGAGGCGAACCCCGATGTGCGCACCCGCGATGCCTTCGCCGCCCGAGCCGAGGCCGGTTGGAGGCGGCTGTCGGCCGCGGCGAACGAAGTCTCGGACATCGTCGCGCAGGCACTAGAGGCCTATCACGCGCTCGATCTGCAGTTCACGGGGGACTTCCCCCCGCTCTGGAGCGACTCGATCCGCGACATGCGCGACCAGCTTGCGCACCTGGTCTATCGCGGGTTGGTGGTCCGCACCCCTTTCACGTGGCTGCGGAACGTGCCGCGGTATTTGCGGGGGATTGAAATCCGTCTCAAGAAGCTCGCGAACGCAGGGCTGAATCGCGACCTGCAGGCGATGGGCGAGGTCCGGCCGCTCTGGGATCAGTACAAGCAGGCCGCCGCCCGCGCCCGCGAGCGGGGCGTGCGCGACGGGGCGTTGGAGCAGTATCGGTGGATGCTGGAAGAGTTCCGCGTCTCGCTGTTCGCCCAGGAGTTAAAGGCGGCGGGCCCCGTTTCCGCAGCGCGGCTCGCCCGCTTGTGGGAAGACGTTCGGGGCTAGGGATTTGTCCGAATTTCGTCCTTGCACGTCAAGTTTTTATTGCAAATTATAATCTACAAAACCATACTAATTGCGGACTTGTATTGAGAGAAGTCCTTGGGCTCGCGGGGTGGCAAACAGGTGGACCTTCGGTCCGACCGCTACGCGGGAAGATCCCACGGACGCATTTACACAAGAGGGAAGTGTGGTTTATGTCTGATATTCCGACGCATCCTCCGGAAGGCACCCCGGACGTTCCGCCCACGCCCCCGACCGGCACCCCGGCCGGAGGCACGCCAATCGACCACTCCGGGACGACGCCCGCCGGCGCGCCGGTGTATGCCGGCCCTGCGCCGACCCAGGACGACAAGACGATGGGCATGCTCGCCCATCTGCTGGGAATCTTCGGCTTCATTGGGCCGCTCATCGTCTGGCTGATCAAGAAGGACCAAAGCCCCTTCGTCGATGACCAGGGGAAGGAAGCGTTGAATTTCCACCTGGTCATGTTGATCGGCTACGTTTTGGGCGGCGTGTTGTCGTTCTTCTGCATCGGCTTTCTGATCATTCCTCTGGTCTGGATCTGCAGCGTCGTCTTCAGCATCATGGGCGCGATGAAAGCCAAGGAAGGGATCGCCTATCGTTACCCGTTCAACATCCGCATGGTCAAATAGGCGATCGCGAACGCATATGTCCTGGGAAGCCTACCGCTGGACGGCCAAGACGCCGTCGGAGTTGTACCAGACGCTCGGCCCGCACGGGGTGGACCACCTCGTGCGGCAGATGCTCGACGCCTGCTGGCGCGAGTCGCCGGCCGAGGGGCGGACGCTGACCGCCGTGCGCGCGGCGGCGCTGCAGGTGTTCGACCGGAACATGGCGGTCTGGGCGCGCATCAAGAAGCCGACGCCCACCGCCTTCTTCGAGGACCTGCTGCCGCACGCGGCCGACCAGTTCCTGCGGCAGGCGATGGTCGTCTGCTGGATGATGATGCCCCGCGCCGGCGGGCGTGACGTGAAGGACGTCCGCCGGATCGTCGGCGATATCTTCCAGCGCAACATCGCCGCCTGGGAACAGGACGAGGCGACGTTCACCGGCAAGAAGCCGCGGGCGGCGCGAAAGGCGAAGGCCAAGGCCGCCCCGCGCGGGCGTGCGCAACGGAAGCTGGTCGCGGCCGCTTCAGGCCGATCGTCGCGGAAGCGATAAACGCCGCGTCAGTTCAACCTGACTTGGGAGGATGCATTGCAAATTGCAAATTGATAATTGCCAATTGGGAATTGAGAGAGGCGTTTCTCCCTCACTTTGCAAATTGCAATTTGCAACTTGCAATCGCTCCCCGTCACTAACCTCCGATCATGACTGTGGGACACCCCAAGACGATCGTCCCGCCGTGGGCGGTCATGTCGCCCATGCGGGCGGCGGGCTTGCCGCCGATCAGGACCGTCATGGAGCCGAGAATGATGGTTGAGGGCGGGCCGACGCAGACGCACATGTCCCCCAGTGTGGCTGCGGGCATGCCCCCGATCAGCACCGTCGGCGCGCCAGGGCCGGTGATCGGCCCGCCCACGTGCGGGATCGGCGGCACGCCGGGCGTGACCATCGGGCAGACGTGCATATCAGTCAGTCGAGCGGCGGGCGGCATAGGAACCTCGCAGGTCACATGAGCATTCGCGTTATAGCGGGCTCTTGTCCAGCAGAATCTTCTGACCCAAGTCAATAAACGGTTTCTGTACGTGCGCGATCTTCGTCAGCTCCGCGGGGGACGGAGGTGGCGGCATCGGTGGCAATTTCGGGACGCCCGGCATCGCCGGGACCTTCGGCGCGCCGGGCAGTGATGATGGCCCGGCGGGTTGCGGGGCGGTTCCCACGGCGGTGGGCTGGTTCGCGGGAGGTTTGACCCCCGCGAACAGCGCGGCGGCAATCGACACACTGCCGGCGACCGCGACCGACACCAGCGACCCGGTCAGCGCCGCGGACGAATGCCCCCCGCCCGTCACGTTGAGGGGAACGACACCGGGAGCGGTCCCGCGGGCGGAGCCCGCGGCGTTCGGCGTTATTCCACTTGCCAAGGGCACCGACGCAGACGGTGCAGCGCCGGCCCCGGGCGGGGCCCATGCCACCGCTTGCGCCGCCCAGGCGCCGGGGCCTTGATAATCGGTCTTCTTCGCTGCCGCTGCGGCGGCAGCCTGGTTCGCGGGGGTCGGCTGCTTCACCCATTGCTCGGCCGCGGCAGACGCCTGCTGATCGAGCGGCGACATCTTCGACTTCACCAGCTTGCAACTCTCCACCGCCCAGAGCACGCCCTTGCGATCGGGCATTTTCGTCGCAAGCGACTCGATCGTTGGTGGGGCCGCGCTGCTCATCTGAAATCGCTTCCTTGAGCCGTTCGTGTTGGGCCATCAACGCTGTGCGGCGGCGGCTTCGTGCCATACGTTGCTCAGGTCGCGGGTGAGCGTCTGCTCCGCCGGCGAACCGTGCTCCGCCTGGACCAACAGCATGCCCAGAATCTGCTTGGGCGGCGGGGTGCGGACGGCGCGGACCAGCTCCTGCCGCGCCGCGCGGTCGGCCTTGGGATCTTCCGAAAACTCCTGCATCACCTGGCTGGAGAGGAATTTCACCCACATCATCCGCCGCTCCGGGTCCGGTTCGGTCACCAAACCGTGGGCCAGCACCGAGACGACATGAACGTTCACCGGGTCAACCGCCGGGGGTGCCCGGAACAGGTCGTCGGTCACCAGCGGTTCGGCCAGTGCCAGCTTGGCGTCTCGGTCGGCGCGGGGCGAATTGATGGCGTTGTCGAGCATGTCAACCGCGGCCGCCCGGGGGACGACGTGCCGGGCGGCGATCGCATCGATCGCGTAGCGTCGCAGAAGCCCGTCGGATTCGATCAAGGCATCCTGAAGGGGATGGACGCGTCGGTCGGGCGGCAGGGCTTCGATCTGCACGGCCCGCCGCACGTCTGCCACGGCCGGGTCATCCGCCGCGGCGACCTGCTGGGCGGCAACCGCCGCCCAGGGTTGCGGCTCGGCCGGCCGGGTGGCCGGGCCGGTCGCCGGGGCCGGCGCGGCCGGCCGGCAGGCGATGATCATCAATGACCCGGGGCTCAGGTCCAGGTTGTTCCAGTTGTTCTCCGGGTTGCGCGCGCGAAGTTCCTGACCGGCCATCCGGACAAAGGGGACCGCCAGCGTATCGCCCGCGCGGAGGCGCTCGCCGCGGAACACCTCCACCACCGTCAGCCGGACCGTCCCCTGCTCCCAAACGCCGCCGTCTTGTGCCACCGCCCCCACCCCGGCCACGCGGGCAAGTATCAGGAAGGCGGACGGATCACCGATGAACGGAACCAGGTCGGCGGCCAGGGCCGTCGGCGCCGCGCCGGCGGGTCCGGTCGCGGCGGGCGTATCCGTTGCTTTCGCTGCACTCATGGGGCCTCCCGCCATCGGGGGTCAGGTAAAGTTGCTGCCGATGGCGCCATTGAAACGGGGCTCGAACACCTCGACGCCCGCGTCCTTCGCATCCTGCCCGCCGGTGGCGGCGCCGACCAGGACGTATTTGGGATCCCCGGTGACCTGCGCCGTCGTCCGAACATAGCTGCCAATCGTGTTGTTGGGGATCTCGGTGGCCGGATGATGCGCAGGGGGATGCGGATAATTGACGTTGCCGGAGAAGTCCGCGGTCCACTTCAGCTTCGCATGAATGACGATCGCGCCCGGCGCATCGGTGCTGGTCGACGCGATCGTGACGACGAACGCGTTAACGCCGGTGATCGCGATCAGCGGCGCGCGCTGGGGCGGAACGGGCGGCGGTCCGGGGCTCCCGGGACTCAACGGGTCGTTCTTGGTCGTGTGCCGGTTGCTGAACCCGCCGGCCGGGCTGTCCAGCGCGAAAATTTTGTGCCGCTTGGCGGAGATCTTCGTATCGGTGAACGAGCTGGCGGCCACGACGAACGGGGAGGAAATCGCCTGGGGCGGCGCCGCGGTCCGGGGTGGAATCGCAGGGACGTTCGGGTTTCCGGCGGGAAAGTTCGGGCCGTTGTTGTCGAGGATCGGCATTCCGGTGGCAGGCACTTCGGCAACGTGCCCGCCTCCCCGGAAGTTTCCGCCCAGCGTGTCGGCCGTGCCGTTCTGGAGATAGTGCAGTTGGATCTTTCCCAAGTCCGCGTCCCGCGACCCGCCGGCGGCCAGGTCGACGGTCACCGTCGCCTCCATCGCGCCGCTCCCCTTTACAAAGACCCCCGAGCGGAACTGGGTGAAGTTGCCCGACGAACCGCTGTCGACAAACCCCGTCTTGCGGTGGATCACCACCGTCGTGTCCGGCAGGACCTTCACGTGCACGAAAACGACGTTCCAGACGATCTTGGTCGTGCCAAGATGGGCGATGACGGAGAAGGCCCCCGGCTTGTCGGTCGACACCACCGTCTCTTTCGCGCCGAACTGCGGGTTGGCCGCGGGGGCGGCGCCGGTGTGGCCGATCGGCTTGACCTCCCAATCGACGTTCAGGCCGGCGGGGTTCGTCGTCGCCTTCAGCTTCACCTTGTTGCACCCTCGGACCAGCACTGTGGGCGCGTTGGAGGCGAGCGGCTCGGCGGCGTTGTTGCTGGAGAACGCCGTGTCCGGCAGCTTGTTGGCCGCGGTCCGCAGGCTGACGGTGCCGGGGGCCGTGCCGTCGATCTTGGTGACCGCCCCCTCGGTTTCGAGGATGAGCGTCACGGTGGTGACGCCCGCCGGCAGCGATCGGGTGTCGACGACCTCGGTCCCGATGATCGGCTTGTTGGTCAGGTTGTTGAGGCGCCCGAACCCCAACGCGCGCGCCTTGATGTTGAGCACCGTCCCGACGGGGAGGTTGCTGTAGATCACCTTGCCCGTCGCGTCGACCGGGTCGGGCCCGCGCTGCCCGACGACTTCGACTCGGGCGCTGGGGACGGGCGTCGTGTTGTCCTTGCGCATCACCCGGACGACCAGGTGGGCGAGGGAGACATCAAGGAGGGTGAGGCCGACCTTGTTGGTGCCGGGCTTGACGTCGAGTGTCGGCGCCGCGTCTTCGCCGGGCGTCACCGGGCCGTCGCCGGCCGGCTTGGGCCCGAACCCCTTCTTGCGCGCTTTCAGGTTGAGCTTGGCCCCGGCGATGATCTTCTTCGTGTTGACGAACGTCGCCGGGCCGTTCACGTGGGGCTTGATCTCGACGCCGGTGACCTCGACCTCGCTGTCCGGCACGGGCGAGGTGCTGAGCGTGCGCACCGTGGCAACGATTCTGGCGGCCGTGACTGCCGGAAACTTTTTTGCCATGACCGTCCACTCCGCGTGCGTACGCGTGCCAGCGGCGGCGGGGCTCAACCTGCCGCACCGCCGCCGTCCTTGTTCAACCGAATGTTATCCCTGACGTTGTCGTGGACCTGGCGGATCGCGTCCTGCGTCTGCGGGTCGAGGGCGCCGGTCTGCGACAGGCCGAACTGGTCGCCGTAATCCGTCTGGAACGCGCTGACGTTGTTGGGAAGGGAACCGGCCAGGTCGTACCCGAGGTTATGGAGCCGTCGTTCGGCTGCCGCCTGCTCGTCGCCGGCGAGATCGAAGATGACTTGGCGGTGGAAGGGGAACCCGTTCGCCCCGGTTGCGGCGGCGGCGGCGGCGCCGGCCTGGGCACTCTCGTTGCCGGCGGCATCCGCGGCGGGCGGCGCGGCATCAGCGCCGGCCGCGGCAGCGGCATCGGACGACGTCGTGCCCGGCGTCGCGGCCCCCCACTCGATCACGCAACGCCCGGGCGGCGGCACGCTGCGGACCGTCACGACACCCTTCGCGTCGGCAAACCCGTTGCGAGCCGGCTGCCCGTCGATCGTCAGGCGAAACGGCGTTCGCGGCATGAACTCGCCGGACGGATCGTACAGCCGAATTATCAGGACCGGCGAGACCGTCTCGCAAGGGGATCGGTTCGCCATCCGGTCGTAAAACCGGCAGGCGAACGTATCCCGGTCCTTGGGAAACGCGCGGTGGTTCTCCTTGAATTGGCGGCGGCTGTCGGCATCCGACCAGAACCGCTTCTTGCACCCCGCCACGCCTTCCGAGACCCGCGGGCAGGGCCAGAACCCGCTCGTCACGCGCGCCCCCGGCCGGAAGAGGAAGACGACGACGCGCCGGTTCGGCGCGTTCTCCGCGTCGCGATCCTCCTTGTTGGCGGGCCCGGCGAGCGCCGCCTGCTCCGCCCGGGAGAACATGAGCACCGGATTGAACTCGCCGCACCCCTGAAGGTCTCCTTTGCCCTCCGCATCCGCGCCGCGGCCGAGGAAGTCCTCGTGCTTGTCCAGCACGAAATCCGGCCCGCACAGGAAATCCATGTAGGCCTTGAACAGCGCCTTGCGCGTGGCCGGCCCGGGGTCGCCGTCCACCGCCAGGCCGTTCGCCGATTGGAAGCTCTTCACCGCGTCACGAGTGGCCGCGTCCGCCTTCCCGCTGGGCGGCCCCTTGAGCGCGCCCAGCGCGGCAAGCATCGTCTGCACCGCGGGCGTGCCCCACTTGTCGTCGCCCAGCGGGTCGCTGAACAGCGTCTCCCACCTGGCGGTGTCGCGGACCAACAGGGCATAGATGGCCGTGGCCCGGCGGCCGCTGAGCTTTTTGTTGTAATCGTCGGACCCGACCGGGTCGGCGTGGCCGAAGACCGACAGCGGCGGCGCCAACACCTTACCCCCGGACTCCTTCTTGTGCCGCTCCCGCAGGTCGCGCAGCGCCCGCAGTTCCGGCTGCCCGTCGGGATGGACGAACGAGGACCCGAAGTCGAACAGGAGCTCCTCCACACGCCAGCAGGCGATCGGGAAGATGGCCGATCGGAGCAGGTTCGACCGGGTGTCGCTCGTCGGGGCGACGGGGATCGCGGCCGCCGGACGGGCCGGATGGGACGCCGCAATCGCGCCGGCCGTCACGAAGTGGATCGTTCCGCCCACCGCCGCAGACATGATCGTGCGCTCCGTTCTGCCGCGTCTCAGCAGCCGTAAACCGACTTCAACTTCGCCTGAGTATTCGGGCCGCACTTGCCGTCAATGGTCAGCCCGTGATCGCACTGGAACTCCTCGACGGCGGAGCGGAACCGGAGGTCCGCCTCGTCTGCCAGCGGCGTCGTTGTCGCGGGCGCTGGTGCGGCCATCGGTGCCGCCGGCGGCGGCGGGCCGTCGGCATCAAGGTCCTCCGCATCGTACCCGAGATTGTTCAGGCGCTGGACCTGCCCGCGCCGGGTGTCCAACGGGTCCAGGCCGCCGATCTGCAACTGGAGGTTCACGTCCAGGTCGGTCTTCTTGTCGCGCGTGACGACTTGTCCTGAACCCGTCGACAGCGGAATCACCTTTTGGACCTTTCCGCTGCCGTCGGTGGTCAGGTCGGCGGAAATGCCGTCCAATTCCAGGCGGCAGGGCGCGCCGGCGATCGGCTGATTGATTTCGTTGTGCAGGACGAGGATCAGGTGCAGCGGCTTGCCCTTCACCTTGAACTGGTGGGCGGCATCGAGCCCGATGGATTGCGACTTGGTCTCCAGGTCCGGGATCACCAGTTCGTCGCCCGGGAACAGGATGTTGGGGTCCTTCCGCCGCGACCGCAGGTCGGCGTTCCCGCCGTCGTTCCAGATTTTGTCGATGTCGCGGAAGCCGTACTTGACCGCGATGGCGGACAGGTGCTCTCCCTCGACAACCGTATGGCGTCTGCTCATCTCTTGCGTGCTCCGCGGGCCGCCCGGCGGGGCTCATCCCGCCGACCAACCGTCCTTGTCCAGGTTCGGGAACGTGACCGTGCAGGTGCCCGCCTGGGGGATCCCGTCGATCCGGGCGTGCCCCTTGCCATCCAGCGTTCCGGTGGCGGTGCGGCCGTCGGGCAGCTCGATGCGGTACGGCTCGCCGGCAACGGGCTGGCCCTGCGAGTCGACCAGTTTGATCTCGACCCAGTGCGTCGGCTCCTGCCCGGTTGTCCCGGGCGGGCCCGGCCGGAACGGCTTGATGGGGACCGATCCGTACTTGCCCTTGCCCGCTTGCTGCGGGTCCGCCTTGGCCTTCTCCACCTCCCCGGGGTCGGCCACGTCCGCGTCCAGCGCCGCCTTAGGGGCGGTGGGCGGGACCAGCGTGCAGGGGCTGCCACTCTTGGGACTGGGCATGGCGCGCGTGCTCCTCCGGCCCCTGCGGGCCGGGTCAGTTGATCATCACGAGGCCGCCCTTCAACATCAGCATCCCGTCGCCGTTCACCTGGGTCATGGGCGCGGTGAGCTTGGCCATCGCGCCGCCCTCGACCGACACTTGGGTATCGGCCTTCGCCTCGATCGTCAGGCCCTTCATCTCGATCCCGAGCATGCCGTTCACCTTCGTCTGCATCTGCGACTCCAGCTCGATGGTGCCGGTCGTGCCGATTTTGATTCCGCCCGCCTCGATCGCGATGTAGCTCTGCCCCACCTTGATCGTGACGTTCGTCAGCCCCTCGATGACGATGTTGTCCGCCTTGAGGCAGTAATCCTTCGACGTCACCTCCGAATGATTGGCCCCGAACTGCTCGGCGACGTCGCCGCCGACCTTGAGCGACTGGCTCCCGCCGACCTCCCTGGCCTCCTTGCCATCGATCTTCGTGTGGCGGTCCTGCTTGATCTGCTCCTGGTGGTTGCCGTCGATCGCCTCGTGCCGGTCGAGCTCGACGTGCTCGAACTGGCTGTTCTTCACGACCAGGTGGCGGTCGCGGCCGATCCACTCGAAACAGTCGTTTTTGATACGGATGTCCTGGTTCCTCTCGCCGTGGATGAAGATCTGCTCGTTCCCCTTCTTGTCCTCGAAGCGGATCTCGTTGAAGCCGGCGCCGCCCTTGCTGGTGTTGCTCTTGATCGTGGAGACCGTCTTATTCCCCGGGAGGGGGTAGGGGACGACCGTCTCGGCGTTATGGACGCTGCCGACGACGAGCGGCCGGTCCGGGTCCCCCTCGAGGTATTCGACGACGACCTCCTGCCCGACGCGGGGCAGGTGGAACACGCCGTACGCCTTGCCGGCCCACGGCTGGGCGACGCGGATCCAGCAGGACGAGTCCTCGTTGGCCTTCCCGTAGCGGTCCCAGGGGAACTGGACCTTCACGCGGCCGTACTTGTCCGTGTAGATCTCCTCGCCGCCCGGGCCGACGACCACGCCCGTCTGCGGGCCGCGGATCAGCGGCCGCCGCGTCGCCCGCGCGGGGCGGAACGTCTGCGTGGTGGGGATCGCGGTGAACGTCACCTTGAACAGCGGCTCGTTGTCCGGGTTCAGCGTGCTCTCGTAGGCGTCGGCGAAGATCTCGTACCGGGCCGACGTCACGAGGTATTCGATGTCTTTGCTCTCCGGGATGCCCGCCACCTTGAACGTGTACCCGCAGGCGACGCCCCGCGATGTCGCCTCGGCGGTCACGACCTCGTACCCGGCCTGGAACTCCTCGATCCGGACTTTCGCGTACTGCTCGCCGACGTCCCGCTCGAAGTACGTGCCCGGAAAGTCGTACACCTCATAGTTGGACTGCGGGTTGGCCCGCTGCACCTTGCTCGCCACTTGCAGGTCGTTTGCCGGGTGCGTGAAGTCGTACGACCGCAAGGCGACCGTGCCGGGCTGCACCTGCCGGCGGACCTCCCACGAGGCAATGTGCTCCTCGGTCGGGTGCGTGCGGCGGCGGCCGCGGTAGATCAACTCCGCGTACCCGGGGTACGGCTCGTGCGGCGTCGTCGCGTCGGCCAGCACCATCGTATGAGTGTCGCTGGTGTGCTCGAAAAAGTAGTAGATCCCCTCCCGCTCCATCAGCCGGCTGACGAAGTCGAACGAGGTCTCGCGATACTGCACGCAATACTCCAGCCCCGGATACGTGCCCGACAGCGCGTCGCGGAAGCCGGACGAGAACTCGAAATCGCGGAACACGCCGAGGATGATCTTCGGCACCGTCCACTTCTGCCGCTCGTCGTCCTGGAAGATGCGGCAATCTGCCGTCCGCGTCAGCAGCCAGAGCCACGGGACGAGCGTGGCACGGTAGGTGGGCAGTTCCGGCCCGGTGCTGACCTGGCTGAACCGGCTGACGATCCCGTGGAACGCCCGCGGCGTGCCCGAGCCGTCGCCCAAATCGAGCCGCACCGACATCGGCGCGCCCAGGATCTTGTCGAAGTCGACCTGATCTGGGTGCTCGCTGACCAGTTCGAGTTCGTACTCATAGAGGCGGCCGAGCTGCTCGACGCCGGTCATCCGGCGGAGCAGCAGCACGTCCTCGCCTAGCGGCGAGTACGCGGCGGCGGGCCGGTGGGCCTGGGTGCGGTTTCGGATCATCTGCGTCATCGAACCCTCACGTGTATCGGTCGGGCGTCACGCTTCCGCCGATGCGGAAATTCGCCTTGATCTTGGGCAAATCCGCCAGCGATTCGGCCTCCTGGCGCAATCGCCAGAACGCGCGCCAATCGTCCACCGCGCTGGTCGGGTTCTTGCTGGCATCGCTGAACAGGTATTGCACCGCACCCAGGCCGAGGTCGGAGTTCGGGTCCCTGTTCAGCGCCTTGTCATCGCGGTATTGGTTCTGACGCGTGCGGGCATCCTTGACCATGTTGGGATACTCCCGCTCGATCCCCTTGATGGCCACCGGGCGGTACAGGATGACGTTGTTGGCCGCGACCAGGCCCCTGAGCTGTGTCTTCGCCCGGCCGGCCGAAACCTCATCGTCGCTGAGCGTCACGATCGTGCGTTTCCAGGCCTTGTCCTCGGAATCGACGACCAGCCAGTCATCCATCTGGAAATCATGGGGCGTTCCGCTGTTTCCGTGGAGGATGGTCTTGAGCAGCGCCAGCAGCCCCTGCCCGCTGGAGAGGAAACTCCCCGGGCCGTCGGAGCTCAGGTCCATCTTGGGCACGACGGAATATCCTTGGCCCGCCGTGTCGATGAATTTGAAGGACCTCTCCAGAAGCGTGATGATGTTTTGCAACCCGTCCCAGCACGCCTTGTGAAATGAGCAGGGCCGGTTCTGTTCCGGTCCGTGCCCCGGATCGTCCAGCCGCCACATTCCCTCGGGTCCCATGAATAAATTGGCGCCCATCCATGCGAACTTGTGAACGAACGACTGGCGGGGGTCGCCAGGGTTCACGTGCGAGAGATTGACGTGCGGATAATCGCGGGAGAGAACCCGGGAGCAGATATCCTCGATCTGATCGACGATCTTGCGAGAGGTCGCGTCCTCGGCGTTGGGGATTCCGGCGCGAATCACCGTGTCCACCACGTGCCCGATCGTCGCCGCGTAGCAATATGGCATGATGTGGTGAAACGTGAAGTTTGACGTCTTCAGGGCCTTGAAACCGTTGGGCGCGGCCTCTCGCTTCAAGTAGAGCGGATAGTTCTGGTTGGCGGCATAAAGTACAGGCATCGGACAACTCCGGGCGATGAGGGGCCAAGGATGATTCGAATTCGTAAGCGAAGTCTTTGTCGGTCATGCTGACATGCCGACCATGTCCGGTGACGACTGCTCGTAAGGCTTGGCCGCCACGACGACCAAACCGGCGACCGGCAGGTCGTTCTCGAGGCGAAGCGTTTGGCCATCGACGCCGACCAGTTCCAGCCGCGCGTCGGCAACGCACCGTCGCACGTACGCCTCGCCATGGCTGTAGCGGCCATGCGGGTTGAGGAAAACCTCTCGAGCGGACTCGGCGCCCGGCGTTTCCGGTTCGAGTCGCTCGACGGTAAACGCCAGATGGCCGCCGCCGCGCAACGCCCCGGCCGCGGCGTCGATGACGCGGTCGATCGCGCCGAAATACACCAATGTGTCTGCGGAGACGATCAAATCATATTTGACAGGCTCAGAGACGAGGTACGCCGTCAGTTCCGCGACGATCAGCTCGTCGTAGACTCCGCGCTCGCGAGCCCGCTCGACCATCGCCGCGGAAAGGTCAACGCCGACCAGGCGCCGGGCGTAACGGGCGAGCTCCAGGCCGCACAATCCGGTCCCGCACCCCGCGTCCAGGACATCCAGATTCCGCTCCGCCGCACAGCAGACGGCAAGCCGGGCCGCAATCAACTGCGGGGCCCGATACCGAAGCGCCTCCATGTTCCGGTCGAATCCGGGTGCGAAGCGGGCGTAGGTGGCACGGACATAGTCGTCGGACGCACGCGAGGGAACAACGCCGCCCCGATATGCAGCGGCAAGATGGGCCGCGACCGGGTTATCCGGGTCGATCCGATGCCAGTTGGCGTATACCTCGGCGGCGTCGTCGAAGCGGCGCATGCGTTGGAACACCATTCCCAGGGACTCGTGCGCCTCGGCGAGGGCGGGATCGATCTCCAGCGCGCGCCGGAACGCCGCCGCCGCTTCCTCAAACCGTCCCGCACCGCGGAGCAATCGTGCCCGGCTCATGTGCGCCTGGAGCAGGTGGGGACCATATTCCACGGCCTTGTCGAAGGCGTCCAGCGCCGCCGCGTAGCGCGGCATCGCCAGCAGGAGGAGGCCGAGATTGTTCCAGGCATCCGCATATTCCGGCGCGAGCTCCAGCGCACGAAGAATCAGCCGGACCGCGTCATCGCCCCGCCCCTGCTGCGCCCGTAGCACGCCCAGAAAATGAAACGCGTCGGCGTTGTCGGCGTCGGCATCGACGACGGCTTGCAAGAGCGCCTCGGCCTGCGGCAGCCGCCGTTCGTGCAGCAGTCGAACGGCGGTGGCCGCCGCCTCCTCGAGTGTCAGCGTTGCGACTGGTGGGGCCGCGACTTCAGTTGGAGTGCCTTCCATCGTGCACCTCGACTCGCCGATGTTTGCGGCAAGCTCACTCAAACTTGTAGGCGAACTCGCCACCGCTCACCGACACCTCGACGCGGGACAGCGGCCGCCCTTCCATCAGGCGGTTCAGGAATTCCTTGCTCATCGCCGGCAGCAGCGAGTGCGTGAGGATCGCGTCGACCATTCGCCCGCCGCTCTCGACTTCCGTGCAACGGCTGGCCACCAGGTCGACGACCTTGTCGTCGTAGCTGAACGGCACCTTGTGGCTCTGCTGCACGCGCTTTTGGATCCGGCCGAGCTGCAGCCGGATGATCTGCTTGAGGATCTTGTCCGACAGCGGGTAGTACGGGATCGTGACCAGCCGCCCCAGCAGGGCCGGCGGGAAGACCTTCAGCAGCGGGCCGCGAAGCGCCTTGGCGATGCTCTCGGGGTCGGGCATCAGGTCCGGGTCCTTGCACATATTGGCGATCAGGTCGGTGCCGACGTTGGTCGTCAGGAGAATGATCGTGTTCTTGAAATCGATGAACCGGCCTTCGCCGTCCTCCATCCAACCCTTGTCGAAGACCTGGAAGAAGATCTCGTGGACGTCGGGATGGGCCTTCTCGACTTCGTCGAGCAGCACGATCGAATAGGGCCGCCGGCGGACGGCTTCGGTCAGCACGCCCCCTTCTCCATATCCGACGTACCCGGGCGGCGCGCCTTTGAGCGTCGAGACGGTGTGCGCCTCCTGGAACTCGCTCATGTTGATCGTAATGACGCTCTCCTCGTCGCCATAGAGCGCCTCGGCCAGGGCGAGGGCGGTTTCCGTCTTGCCGACGCCCGACGGCCCGGCGAGCAGGAAGACGCCGATCGGCTTGCTGGGGTTTTCCAGACCGGCGCGGGACGTCTGGATGCGCTTCGCGATCGCCTCCAGCGCGTGCCGCTGGCCGATCACCCGCTGGTCGAGCGTGTCGGCGAGCCTCAGGACACTCTCAATCTCGTTCTTGACCATCCGGCCGACGGGAATGCCAGTCCAATCGCCGACGACGGCGGCCACGGCTTGGGCATCGACGTTCGGGAGGATGAGCGGCCGCTCGCCCTGAAGCGTGGCGAGCTCCGATTGCAATTCGCGCATCCGCTTGAGCAACGCCTCGCGATCGGCTTCGGCCTCCGCAACTGCGGTTGCAGAACTGGACGATCGCCTCGGTGACCGATCCTGCGAATCTTTCTCCCTCCCCCGGTACTCCGGGGGAGGGCTGGGGAGGGGGCGATCGGCCGAGCGGTGATCGGGGAAACCCCCTCCCTGACCCTCCCCCGGAGTACCGGGGGAGGGGATTCTGGAGGCGCCAACCGCTGCTTCATCGTGACCGTTTCCACCCACGCCGGCGGCGGTGGGCTTTTCCAGGTCCGCGAGTCGGTCCGCGGGGCGGCCGCTCGCACGAAGCTTGGCGCGGAGTTCGAGGATCTCGTCCACCAGCTTCTTCTCGCCGGCCCAGTGTGATTCGAGTTCACCGAGATGCTTGCGCTCGTCGGCGAGCTTCTCGGCGACATCCGCGCGGCGCTGGACGTGGTCGATCCCGACCGAGCTTTCGCGGTCGATGATCTCCAGTTCGGTTTCCATCGCCTGGATCGTCCGGCGGCAGTCGTCCACCTCGGCCGGCACCGCGTTCTGGCTGATCGCGACGCGGGCGCACGCAGTATCCAGCAGGCTGACGGCCTTGTCCGGCAGTTGTCGGGCGGGGATGTACCGGTGCGACAGCTTCACCGCCGCCTCGATCCCCTCGTCCAGCAACTGCACGCGGTGGTGCTTTTCGAGCACGCTGGCCATGCCGCGCATCATCAGCAGCGCCTTGGCCTCGCTCGGCTCCTCCACCTTGACGACCTGGAACCGGCGGGTGAGGGCCGGGTCCTTTTCGATGTATTTCTTGTATTCGGCCCACGTGGTGGCGGCGATGGTGCGCAAGGTGCCGCGGGCGAGCGCCGGCTTGAGCAGGTTGGCGGCGTCGCCCGTGCCGGCCGCGCCGCCGGCGCCGATCAGCGTGTGCGCCTCGTCGATGAAGAGGATGATCGGCTTGGGCGACGACTGCACCTCCTCGATCACGCCGCGGAGGCGGCTCTCGAATTCCCCTTTCATGCTCGCCCCCGCCTGGAGCAGGCCGACGTCGAGCGTGCGGAGGGTCACGTCCTTGAGCATCGGCGGGACGTCGCCGGCCGCGATCCGCAGGGCGAAGCCTTCGACGACCGCCGTCTTGCCGACGCCCGCCTCGCCGGTGAGGATCGGGTTGTTCTGCCGGCGCCGCATGAGGATGTCGACGACCTGGCGGATCTCCTCGTCGCGGCCAACGATCGGGTCGATCTCCCCCTTGCGGGCCTTCTCGGTCAGATCGACGGTGTACCGCTTAAGCGCCTCCTGCTTGCCCATCGCGGCCGGCGCGATCGCGCCGCTCGTCTCACCCGGCGCGGCGCCTTCACCGACCGGCCCTTCGCGAGCCGCCAACGCATCCTCCGGAGACCCGGCGACGATCTTGGTGAACTCGTCGCCAAGGCGCTCCGCCTTGATTTTGCCGAACTCGCCCGAGATGCCGACGAACAGGCCGCGGAGCGAAGGGGTGTTGAGGATCCCGATGATCACGTGGCCGGTGCGCACCTTGGTCTCGTTGAACAGCAGCGACGCCCACATCCACCCTTCCTTCACCGACTGCGAGAGGTAGTCGGAGAGGCCGGTGATGGAGGCGGCGCCGCGCGGGAGGCGGTCAATCGCGGCGGTCAGGTCGGCGGCGAGCCGCGACGGGTTCAGGCCGAACGCGGCGACGATCTTGTGCAGGTCGGAATCCTGAAGCTGAAGGATCTGGTGGATCCAGTGGTGCAGCTCGACGTACGGGTTCCCACGGAGCTTGCAGAACGTGGTGGCACTCTCGACGGAGCGGTAGCCGAGGCTGTTGAGCTTCCCGTAGAGGTTTGCCAGTTCGATGTCGGCCATGACGTCTCTCCGATCACGCCACATTCGCGGACAGGACCACGTCATCTGGGTCGCGCGCGTGGGGCTGAGTGCCGATCCAGGTGGTCCAACCCAGTCGCCCGGCGCGGCCGAGCGTCAGGCGCGGGACCTCTTCCTTCAGCAGGACCAATTGTGCGTCCCATTCCAGCTCGCCGGCCGTGTAGAGACGGATCCAGTCGCGCAAGCGACGGAGCGAGCGGGTGCCGGGGAGGAACCGCTCGAAGTCGGCCAGATGGATCGGCCCGAGCCGCACGCGGAACTTCATCTGGCAGTCCCAGACCTTGGAGCCGACGACGATGCTCCGCCCGATCTCGCCACTCGCGCGCGACTTGCCAATCCGGCAACGACAATCCGGCGGCAGGTCGACCCATTGACCGACGAGCTCCTCGATCGTGACCGGGACGCCGAAGTAATCGGCCAGGATCGCGCGAAGGCCCGAGGCGCTCTTCGCCTGCGGCGAGAGCCGGCCGGCGTAAAACAGCTTTGCCAGGTCGGACACCGCGTCCCGGTTCCGCAGTGTCGCTTGGCCCAGCCCTTCGAGGCTCCCGACGTACGCGGGCCAGCGATCCGTCTCCGGGCGGTCGTAGCTGACGGTCTTCTGGCTCACCACCCACGCCCGGTAGAAGAGGCTGGTGAATCGGTGCGTGAGCAGGTCGAGGAAGTGGACGAGCGTGGAATCGTGATGCGTCCGCTGGCGCTCGCGAGCGAAGGCGGTCAGGTGAAGCGGGAGCGCGCCGTTGGGGCCGAGGAACCCGACCGAGGCGACTGCGACCCGCGGCGGGCGGCCGGGCAGGGGCGTGACAGACGACATCTCCGCCGGGGCGAACGCTAACGACGGGTCTTGGGCGAACCGGACGGGATCCTCCGCGGCGCGCGCGGACGTGCCGATCCGCGGCTTGTCGCGGCGCGCGCTCTCGATCCGCCGGACCGCCTGCAGGAATTCGGCGGCGTAGGGCGCGGCCGACAGGCCGGCGATCAGAGGATCGGCTTGCGTCCCATCCGTGCCGTCCATCGCATGATCTCCTCACGGTCCAGCGTCTTGACCACGGTTTCGGTGAACGAGTTGAGCGAAACGTAGCGGGCGAAGAACCACTCGAGCACGGCCCCCAGCACGAACACGCCCGCCCCGCCGAACGCGTTCTCGTCGAAGGTGACGGCCACCTCCAGCCCGCGCACGAGGGCCAGCGGCCCGGGGCTGGGCGCCCGGCGGACGGCCGGTTTCACCGCCACGCTAAGCAGCGCGTCGACCTGGCGCAGGTAGGCGTCCGTCGCCGACCGCTGCGTCGGGTCGGTCCCGAGCTCGATATAAAGTTTGAGCAGATCGCGCAGCGCCGCCGCCCCGGCACCGCCCTCGTTGTCCATCAGCGACAGGTAATTGAGGGACAAATGGCTGATGATCCGCCAGGCGAACTCCCCTTCGGCGTACGAGGGCTTCGGCGACGTCGGGCCGCTGAGGACGCGGGCCGACTGCACGGGCGGGCCGCCGTCGATGTTGAAGTCGGTCTTCCCGGTGTTCAGCGGCATCTGCAGCGGCAGGTCCCGGTTGGTGCAGAGCGTCGTAACGGCCAGTTGCCGCAGGTCGGCGCTGTACGGCGCGTTTCTCGAGTCCACCAGCGACAGGTAGAGCTCGCTGCCGGCATATTGCGACCGCGGCCCCTGCTGCCGCTCACGGGCCGAGCGGGCGCGGGCGATGCAAGTCGTCGCGAAGTAAGCGCCGGAGGCCGTGTCGGGGTCGAAGTCATGCGCCGCGTAGAACGGCTTGAACGCCGTCTCGTTCTCCTGCCCCACGCCGTAACCGGTAACGGAATCGATCTCGTACACCTCAAAATCCAGCGGCCGCGTGCGATCGGGCACAACGTGATGCTCGCTGAACCGGTCGGTCAGGTGAATACGATCGGCGCGCTTCGGGAAGAGATTGACCACCGGGCTGCAAAACAGCGCGAAGTTTTCGGCCGCGACGGCGTTCTCCATCTTCAGGTTCAACTGGCTGACCAGGACCAGCAGATCGATCTCCGGCTGGTTGCAGCGACGGAGCGAGTCCCGCAATCCGGCGATCTCGACGAACAGGAACCGCTCGGGAAATGCGAAGTATTCGCGGAGGAGCCGGTACCCTTCGAACGTCCGCGGACTGGGGGGCAGGATCGCCTGGTGATCCTCGAACCCGACGCGTCGGACATTGCCGGGCGCGATCAGTTCCCCATTTATGTGCGGCTTGGCCGCCGGGCGGACGACGACGCCGACCGGCTGGCCGATCAGTTGCTCGTACAGGTGCAGCGGCTCGCTGGCGGCGCCTCGGAGGTAGACCTGAAGCGCGTCGATCGGCAGCGCGGCGACGTTCACGCCCGGCAGCGTGCATCGCAACCGCAACCGCACCGCCGCCTTTGCAAGCACCGGCGTCTGGGGCAGCCCGAGCGATTGCAGGTCCTGGGTGTGGTATTGCGCCTCGACCAGTTGCAGCGGCCAGAGCGTCACGTCGTGGGCCGTGCGATACTCGCACGCGGTCTGCTCCCCCTTGCCGAGCAGGCTTCGCAGCACCGTCTGCCGCGGCAGGCGGACGCCCTCGGCCAGCGCGCCCTCGTCCGGCCGCGGGAGGAATTGCACGATTGCAATCGAGGGCGTCGGCGATAGGTAATCGGGGTAGACCGTCTCGAGAAGGTGCTGTGTGAACCGAGGGAACTCGGCGTCGAGCTTGAACTGCACCCGGGCGGCGAGGAATGCCTGCGCCTCCAGCAGTCGCTCCACGTAGGGGTCGGCGCACTCGAACTGTTCGATCCCGAGCCGCCCGGCGATCTTCGGGTGTTCGGCGGCGAACTCAGCGCCCATCTCGCGGACGTGCCGCAGTTCCCGCTCGTAATAGTTGAGGAACCGCCGGTTCATGGTTCAACGCCGCTCCTCGAGCGTGAAGTGCCCGGTTTCCAGGTCCACCGCCGTCCGGATGTAGAGCGATTCGGGCAGCGGCTGGGCCCACAGGTCCCCCTCGATCTCCATCACGAGTTGGTTGGGCCGGTTGGTCGCCTGCTCGGCGACCACGTGGACCCGCAACGACCGCGCGAGGATCCGCGGCTCGTACCGTTCGATCGCGCGGGTGATCGCCTGTTCGATTTCGAGCACCTTGAGGCCCGACAGCATCCGCCCGGCCAGGGATGGCACGCCGTAGTTCAGGACGGAACGCTCGACTTCGCGAAGGCCGTCAAGGTCTGCAGGGGATTGGCAGGAGGTGTTGAGCAGCCAGATCAGGTCACGGAGCACGGCGGTGCGGAGCTGGGGCAGGGAGAGCACGCGGCGGTCGCGGCTCTCCTGCACGGCGCCCGGCTCGTCGTCGAGCAGCCGGTCGAGCAGCGACGGCTGGAGCCGGGCCTTGGGCGCGAGCTCAGGCATGGGCCGCCTCCCGATAGGTGACGCCCGCGGCCGGCGCCGCGGCGGCGGCGTCGCCGAGCGTGATCGCCCGCGTCGCCAGCAGCGGGCAGTCGGAGGCGTCCGTCGCCAGCAGCCGCTGCCCGAGGCCGAACTCGACATCCTGCTCGTGGGCCACCCACTCGGTCTTCCGTCCCAGGCGGATCGCATCGTCGTTCGAGGCCTCGCTGCCCGGATAGCGGGCCGGGATCAGGGCGAACGCCTCCCCGCCGTTGGTCCACTGGAACTGGGCGGGGAGCCAGACGAGGTCGCGCAGGTCGGCGGGGACTTCGGTATTGATCGCGCGGATCCGGTTGAATGGGGTCCAATAGTATTGGCCGTTGAGGATCACCTCGAGCATCGGCCCGAGGCGGCTGTCGGCGTCGGCGAGCCATTCGAACGGCTGGCCGTCGATCATCCCGGGCGTCGCCGGCGCCGCTTCGAGCGCCTGGGCCCGCAGTGCCTGGGCCGCTGCATGCTGGGCGGTGGCCGACAACTGGTTGGCCTGGATCATCTCGCCGATCCAGGGCTCCGGCTCGCCGAACACAAGCGGCGTCCTTCGGCCGGCGAACACCTCGGCCCGAAGCGCCTCGCATTGCAGGGCCGGGGCGTACATTTGCGCCAGGATCGCGCAAGACGGGTCCAGCTCCGCCGCCACGTTCAGTTGCGTCAGCGCACGGTCCCACTGCCCCATGACCGAGAGCAACTGGAACAGGAATACGCGGTGCTTCGACTCGGCCGGTTGCTGGCGGACCTGC
>DASXMX010000514.1:0-4511 GCA_036495445.1 Tepidisphaeraceae bacterium | reverse complement strand
ACCCGGCGGTCTACATCATGATCCTGCCGGCCATGGGCGTGATTTCCGAGCTGATCGTCACCTTCAGCCGCAAGCACATCTTCGGCTACAGCTTCATTGCCATGAGCTCGCTGGCAATCGCGATGCTGAGCTTCTTCGTCTGGGGCCACCACATGTTCATCAGTGGCCAGTCGGCCCTGACGGACGCGGTCTTCAGCCTCATCACCTTCGCGGTCGCGATCCCCTCGGCCATCAAGGTCTTCAACTGGCTGGCCACGCTCTACAAGGCCGACATCCGCCTGAAGGCCCCGATGCTCTACGCGCTCGGGTTCATCCTGCTGTTCACGATCGGCGGGCTCACCGGTCTGCCGCTGGCCACGCTGGCCGTCGATGTCGCCCTCACCAATACCTACTTCGTCGTCGCCCACTTCCATTATGTCGCGATGGGCAGCACGCTCTTCGCGTTCATCGGCGGGATGTACTACTGGTGGCCGAAGATCTTCGGAAAGATGTACAACGAGCGGTGGGCGCTGGTCGCGTTCATCGTCATCTTCACCGGGTTCAACCTGGCGTTCTTCCCGCAGTTCATCGCCGGTACCCAGGGGATGCCGCGGCGGTATGCCTATTACCTGCCACAGTTCGTCTCCTACCACCGCGCGTCCACGATCGGCGCGTATACGATGGCGACGGGGCTGATCCTGGTCGCGCTGAACTGGATCCACTCGCTCCGCCGCGGCGCCAAGGCGCCGGACAACCCGTGGGGCGCCAACACGCTGGAATGGCGGACGTCGTCCCCGCCCCCGCATGACAACTTCAAGACCCCGCCCGTCGCCGACGACCCGTACAACCTGGGCGGTTGGGTCGAGAACAAGCAGACCGGCGAGTGGACCTACGACGCCGCCAAGGCCGCCGCGTTCGAGGCCTATGCCGAGCACTAAATCTGAGTTCCCGAATTTGACGTCTCGCTCATATTTGAAATCTCGAATCCCGAATTTGGATCTGGCATGAGCACAGTAGATACGAACGTCGCGGTGGCCGGCGAATCGCACGGCGAGCCGGAGCACGACCACCACGACCCGAACCTCGCCCACCACTTTGACACGCCCGAGCAGCAGGCCCAGACCGGCAAGCTTGGGATGTGGGTGTTCCTCGCGACCGAAATCCTGATGTTCGGCGGGCTGTTCTGCGCCTACAGCGTCTACCGCCACAACCATCCCGAGGTCTTCGAGTACGCCCATCGCTACCTCGACAAGGTGCTCGGCGGGATCAACACGCTGGTGCTTATCACCAGCAGCTTGACGATGGCCTGGGGTGTCCGCGCCGCCCAGCTCGGGCAGAAGAAACTGCTGATCTCGATGCTCGTCGTCACGATCCTCGGCGGGGCCGGGTTCATGGGCATCAAGACGATCGAGTACAGCCGCAAGTGGCGCGAGCACATCTTCGTCGGCGACAACAACCTTTACCGCGGCGACGCCGCGGAGACCAAGAACAAGGCGAAGATCCAGGAGTTGGAAGAGGAGGCGTTTCACATCCACGAGGGCGAAAAGCCGGCCGCCGAGCCGGTGACGAAGGTGACGCCCGAACCGCGCGACCCCAACGCCGGCACCGCCGACGAGGCGAAGATCGTCCCGCCGAACGTTACGCCCGCCGGCCTGGCCCCCTCGCAGGAACGCAGCACGGGTGAAGCGCCGCTCCAGTACAGTGAGCTGAGTCCGATCGAAAGGCAGCGCGTCTACACGTTCTTCGCGATCTACTTCTGCATGACCGGCCTGCACGGGATCCACGTGCTGGTCGGCATGGGCCTGATCACGTGGATCGCGATCCGCGCCAGCAACGACGAATTCGGCCCGACCTACTTCACCCCGGTGGACCTGGTCGGCCTCTACTGGCACCTGGTCTACCTGATCTGGATCTTCCTCTTTCCGCTGCTGTACCTGATCCACTAGGCTGTGCAGGGGCAGACCCCCGTGTCTGCCCAATCGTTCGAAATGACAGGGCAGGCGCAGGGGCCTGCTCCTACTAAGAAAAACATCATGACGACCGCCGAAAACCCCACCCAGCACTATGACGCCCACGACACGATGACCCCCAGGGTCGACGAGCACGGGCACGTTCACGTGCACGTCGTCCCCCCGAAGGTGCTGCTTGCCGTCTACTTCGCCCTGGTGTTCGCGACGGTGTTGACCGTCGCCGTCACCTACGTGGACTTTGGCGCGATGAACGTCTTCATCGCGCTGGGGATCGCCGTCATCAAGGCGGCGCTGGTCATCCTTTACTTCATGCACCTGCGGTGGGACAACCTGTTCAACGGCGTGATCCTGATCACGGCCCTGGCATTCGTTGCGACGTTCCTCGCCATCACGATGATCGACAGCGGGCAGTACAAGCAGAACTATCGGCCGCCGGGGACGCGGCAAGTGATGAGCAGCCAGAATGGCCTCTGACGCGCCGACCCCGCCCACTCCACCGCCGCCTCCCGTTGGCCCGCCGGATTACGGGCGGCCGGGCCGGCCGCAGCCCCCGGCGACACCTCCGGGCACCGGCACGGTGGGGATGTTCCTGTTCCTCGCCTCGCTGTCGATGCTCTTCGCGGCGGCGATGGTCGGGTACGCGGTGATCCGCGTCGCCGGCCATCGCAGCCCGCAGGCGGGCACGCTCCACCTGCCGCCGATCCTCTGGCTCAGCACCTTGCTCGTGATCTGCGTCAGCTTCACGATGGGCCGCGCTGTCGCCGCGGTGCGGCGGGAACGCGCCAGATCCTTCCTGTTCTGGCTCACGGCCTCCCTGGTGCTTGCGATCGGCTTTCTGGTCGTGCAGACCCCCGCCATGATCGGCCTGCTGATCGCGCACCGCGATTACCGCAGCGCCGGCCTGTTCCTCTACGGTTTCATCTTCGTCCTGGTCCTGCTCCACGCCCTGCACGTGCTGGGCGGCATGGTCGCCCTGGTGCGTGTCCGCTGGCAGGCCCGCCGCGGCGTCTACGACCACGAGCACTACCAGCCCGTCCGCCATACCGCCATGTACTGGCACTTCCTCGACGTCATCTGGATCCTCATGTTCGTCACGTTCCTCGCCACCGCGTAGCATCAAGTTGATGAGCGTTCCGTTGCTCGACGTCCGGGCCGAAGCCGACTTCCTGGCGGGGCACCTGCAGGGTGCCGTGTCGATCCCCCTTGAGGAACTTCCGGCGCGAACCCACGAGCTTCCGGCCGCAAGCGCACCTCTGCGCGTGGCTGACGCGGATCCCACCCGGGCCGCCAGAGCGGCGGACTTCCTTCGCACCCGGGGCCATCCGGTCGATCTGGTCCCTTGGGAACCGTTGCTGGCCGTCGAACCGGGCCGGTCACGATCCATGCTCTGGCGACCCAATCCATTTCTTGTCGAGGCACTCGCGCGGATCGAGCCGCAGGCGACCGATCGCCCGTCCAACGCACGTCGGGCAATGGACGTCGCCTGCGGCAACGGCCGCGACGCGGTCTATCTGGCCATGCAGGGCTATGACGTGCTGGCCGTCGATCTGCTCCCCGACGCGCTCGAACGCGCGGCCGACCTGGCCAGGCGGTGCGGCGTCGGCCTTCATACCCTTGCGATGGACGTCGAACGCGGGCCGTCACTTCCTGCCGGACCGTTCGATCTCGTCACCGTCTTCCGATTCCTCCACCGCCCGTTTTTCCCGCTGCTTCGGGAGGCCATCGCACCCGGCGGGTACGTGATCTGCGAGACCTTCCACGAGCGGAACCTCGCAACGGGCCGCCGCCCGCAGAACGCCGCCCATCTCCTCAAGACGGGCGAGTTGGCCGAAGCCTTCGCCGGTTTCGAAATCCTGACCACCCGCGATGCGGTCGAGCGGGAAGAGCGGTTCTTCTCAAGCCTGCTGGCTCGCAAGCCGTAAGGTGCCCCATGCAACGGCTGAATTCGTTGCCCCCGGCCCGCCTAACGCCTTCGTGATTTCTCCCCTCCATCGCCAGCGAAATCGTCGTTTAAGATGCCGCCGTGCAAACCCAGGTATCACATTCGCTCGAAAGCGTTGCCGATCTGCGCCGCCTGCAGGTCCACCGCGAGCCGCCGAAGCGGGACGTGCCTTACGTACCGACGGACGAGCCCGTCGTCATGGCGATGCTCCGCTTCGCGGGTGTCACCGCCCACGACGTCGTCTACGACCTGGGCTGCGGCGATGGCCGGATCGTCATCGCGGCCGCGAAGCACTGCGGTGCTCAGGGAGTCGGTGTCGACATCGACCCGATGCGCATCACGGAGTGCCGCGAGAACGCCGCCAAGGCGCGTGTCGGCGACCGCGTCCAGTTCCTCTGCCAGAGCTTCTTCGACACCGACGTCCGCGACGCGACCGTGCTGATGCTCTACCTGCTGCCGAGCATCAATATCAAGCTCCGGCCCAAACTCCTGGCGGAGCTGCGGCCCGGCTCGCGGATCATCGCCAACCAATTCGAGATTGGTGACTGGCAGCCGTACATGACCGCCGACGTCCACCACCGCACCTTGCGGCAATGGATCGTCCCCGCCTGGGTAACTGG
>DASXMX010000513.1:0-10457 GCA_036495445.1 Tepidisphaeraceae bacterium | reverse complement strand
GCGGCGGGGAGAGCGGCAAGCGGATCAAGGGACGGCAGTACTAGGAAAAGTGATGAGGGCCGAGGACTGAGGACTGAGAAGCAAATGCTTCCTATACTCAGTCCTAAGCACTCGGTCCCCAGCACTCAGCCATGCCGATCGTCCTGAAAAGCAGCCGCGAAATTGCCATGATGCGCCGGGCCGGGCAGGCGGCCCGCGAGATCCTCGGCAAGATGCGCAACGCGGCCGGGGCCGGCGTCACTACAGGCGAACTCGACGAACTCGCCCGCGAAGAGCTGGACAAGATCGGCGGCGTGGCCCTCTCCAAGAACTACCCGACCTACAAGGCCGGCGAGGGCTTCCCGGGCCATACGTGCATCAGCGTGAACGAGGAAGTCGTCCACGGCATTCCCGGCAAGCGCGTGCTGCAGGAGGGGGACATCGTCACCCTCGACCTGGCGATGTCCCTGGAAGGGTATTGCACCGACACGGCGGTGACCGTCGGCGTCGGCAAGATCGCCTCGGCCGCCCAGCGGTTGTTGGACGTGACGACCGGCACGCTGAAACTGGCGATCCAGAACATGAAGCCGGGCCGGCGGTGGTCCGACGTCGCCCGACTGATGCAGCATTACGTCGAACGGCACGGATATAGCGTCGTCCGCGAGTTCGTCGGGCACGGCATCGGCAAGACGATGCACGAGGACCCGAAGGTACCCAACTTCGTCAGCTTCGAGCAGCTCCGTGGCGACTTCCTGCTCCGCCCCGGCATGACCCTGGCGGTCGAGCCGATGGTGGTGGCCGGCCGGCGCGACGTGAAGCTGTTGAAGGACGGATGGACCGTCGTCACCGAGGACAAACAACGGGCGGCGCATTTCGAGCACACCGTGGCGGTAACGACCACCGGGGTCGAAATCCTGACCGACGAGCAGGTCGAAGCCCGGGTTTGAGGATTACCTTAAAACGCATTTAGCCGGCCCGGCCTGCGGGCCGGCTAAGCGAATTGCATGGCCTGAGGTCGCTTCCAAGACTTGAGTCGGCAGCGTTTTGCTGCTATAAAGACCGATTCGCCGGTCGCTGAGCCGGTTTTGGATAGAGAAGAGGTAGAGAGATCATGAAAGTTCGAAGCAGCGTCCGGCGGATCTGCGAAAACTGCAAGATCGTCCGCCGCAAAGGCATCGTGCGGGTCATCTGCACGAACACCAAGCATAAGCAGAAGCAAGGGTAGAGTGTTGTGGGTTGATTGTTGCACGTTGACCGTTAAGAAGCGGACAACCGGCAACTAACAACCTACAACAAACAACCAGCAACTTTTCGGAGCACCACATGCCTCGTATCGCAGGCGTTGACATCCCGGCCGACAAGCCCACGTGGGTGAGCCTCACGTACATCTTCGGCGTCGGCCCGACCAACAGCCGCCAGATCCTCAAGGAAGCCGGCATTGACCCGCAGCGGCGGGCCAAGGAGCTGAGCGAAGAGGAGCTGGCCAAGATCATCGGCCTGATCGACAAGGGCTTCCTCGTCGAAGGCGCCCTGCGCCGGTCGATCCAGCAGAACATTGCCCGCCTCCGCGACATCGGCAGCTACCGCGGCCACCGTCATCGCCGCTCGCTCCCGACCCGCGGCCAGCGCACCCGGTCCAACGCCCGCACCCGCAAGGGCCCGCGCAAGACCGTCGCCGGCAAGAAGGGCGTGAAGGAACTTGGTAAGTAAAGGAACGTTGATGGTTGTTTGTCGTTGGTGGTGAGTCGAATTGGACCCCACCCACGAACTTCAACCCACAACCAGCTATTCGAGATCAGCGGGGACGGCAAAGTCCGGTCGATCCGCAGTGAAGAGGAAACCATGGGCGAAGCAGCAAAACAGACCGGCGCCAAGGCCGGGCAGAAGAAGAAGATTCGCAAGGGCGTGACGCGCGGCATCGCGCACATCAAGGCGACGTTCAACAACACGATCGTCACGATCACCGACACCAACGGCGAAACGATCGCCTGGGCGTCGGCGGGCAAGGGCGGGTTCTTCAAGGGCGCCCGCAAGAGCACCCCCTACGCCGCCGGCCGCGCCGCGGAAAACGCCGCGAGCATCGCCAAGAAGTCGGGCATGATGGAGGTCGAGGTCAAGGTCAAGGGCCCGGGCGCCGGCCGCGAGCAGGCGATCATCCAGCTCCAGCACGCCGGCCTCAAGATCACCGGCATCGAGGACGTCACCCCGCTGCCCCACAACGGCTGCCGCCCGCCCAAGAAGCGACGGGTGTAAGGCAATTTGCGATTGCCAAATTTGCGATATGCGATTGGAGTGCCGCTTTGGCCCTCAATCGCAAATCTAAAATCGAAAATCTACAAGAGCCCCTCCTGACGAGGTGGAAGACAGATGGCCCCCAACGGTGGGGGCGGGAACCTTCCGCAATTCGGGAACCGGGCGCAAGGAGAAATGACATGAGAATCCGATGGCGTGGCCTGGAACTGCCCTCGCGGGTGGTTCGCGACGAGCACGTTTCCACCGAGACGTACGCGAAGTTCACCGCCGAACCGTTCGAGCGCGGGTTCGGGACGACCGTGGGCAACAGCCTGCGGCGGATCCTGCTCTCGTCGCTGGAAGGGGCCGCGGTCACCCACATCCGCCTCAAGGGCGCGGAGCACGAGTTTTCCAGCCTGCCCGGCGTGATGGAGGACGTCACCGACATCATCCTGAACATCAAAAGCCTGGTCGTGAAGCTCGACTCCGACGAGCCCAAGGAGATGAAGCTCACCGCCCGCAAGGCCGGCGCGATCACCGCCGGGATGATTGAGGCCGACCCGGCCATCACGATCATCAACAAGGACATGGTCATTGCGACGTTGACCGAGGACATGCCCTTTGAGATGACCCTGTCGGTCAACAAGGGCCGCGGCTATGTGACCGCCGCGGAAAACATCATGGACACCGAGGAGCAGGAAGTCGGCCTGATCGCGGTCGACAGCCTCTACTCGCCGGTCACCCGCGTCCGCTACGCGACCGAGGACGCCCGCGTCGGCCAGAAGACCGACTACGACCGCCTGATCCTCGAGATCTGGACCAACGGCACGATCAGCCCGGAAATGGCGCTGGTCGAGGCGAGCAAGATCCTCCGCAAGCACCTGAACCCGTTCGTGCAGTACTTCGAGTTGGGCACCGACACGGCCAACGATGAGGCCGTCGCCGCCCTCCGCGACGCGAACAAGGCGATGATCGACCCCGAGCTTCAGCAGAAGCTCAACATGTCGGTCCAGGAACTGGACCTGTCCGTCCGGGCCAACAACTGCCTGGAATCGGCCAAGATCCAGACGGTCCGCGACCTGGTGCAAAAGACCGATACCGACCTGCTGAAGGTCCGCAGCTTCGGTAAGACCAGCCTCCGCGAAGTCAAGCGCAAGCTGGCCGATATGGGCCTGAGCCTCGGCATGGACCTGAACCAGGTCGCCCCGGTCCCCAACCCGTCGCAGGCGCTGGGCGCCGATGACGAGGGCGAGGACGAGGAAACCGAAGAAGCCGGTGCGGCCTCGGGCGAGAACGCTTCGTAGGGGCGAACCCCCGTGTTCGCCCGTCCACGGAATTGGAAAGTCAGGAGAGGGCGAACACAAGGTTCGCCCCTACGTGAGGAAGAACGATGAGCAGTCACATGATCCGCGGCCGTCAGCTCAGCCGCGATACCGAGCACCGCAAGGCGCTTCGCCGCAACCTGGTCCAGAGCCTGTTCGAGCACGGGAAGGTCCGCACGACGCTCCCGAAGGCCAAGGAAGTGCGTGCGCTGGCGGAGAAGATGATCACATTGGCGCGGGACGGCTCGTTGAACAGCCGCCGCCGGGTCATCTCGATGATCCAGGACCGCCGGCTGGTCGACAAGGAGCAGGAGTTCACCGGGCAGACGGTGGTTCAGAAGCTCTTCTCGGATATCGCGCCGAAGTTCGCCGACCGGCAGGGCGGTTACACCCGCATCATCAAGTTGAGCGACTACCGGATCGGGGACGGCGGCAGCCTGGTGCTGCTGCAGCTCCTGACCGAAGAGAGCAAGCCGACCGGCACCGCCCGCCGCAGCGCCGGGCTGCGCCGCAAGCGCAACGAGCGACGGCACCAGTTCGCCGGCCGTGCGCTCAAGGCCGCCCGTGGTGGCAAGGAGCAGCCCGCCGGCGAGGCCGCGGCTGCAGCCGAGGGGAACGCGCTTGCGTCGCAGTAACAGCCTTCGCAACTTCACATTGCCAGGAACACGGGCCGGTCGATTCGACCGGCCCGTTCTGCTTTCTACCGTGCCGCGCAGCCGGGGGGCTTGCTTCCCGTTTCGAGTTGAATACGGGGAGCAAGCGGCCCGGCTGTACGCACGCCGCGACGTCCATGCCAGATTTCCTTCTAGCCGCGCCCGCCTGTCTGTGTCATACTGGGCGTGCTTCCCGCGGCAGGCCACCCGATTGCAGTGACAACCCCTGCGGCGGGGTAAGTGACGGGAATTCAGGCTGTTGTTGACTTGGCTCACACGGCCTTTACAATCCCGCGGCATCAACAGTCGGGGTCGCTTTGACCTCCACGCGCCTTGGGCCGCCGCGGTTTATGTCCCTTGGGGATCAACAGGGCGTTCGGCCGGCCCGGAACGGAATACGAGCAACATGTTCGAGCAGCCCACCTTCGTTCAGCACACGGTGATGGCGGTCTATGTAGCCATCCTCGTCGCCGTGGCGTTTTACGGGCTTCATCGTTACGTTCTGGTCTACCTCTACATCAAGTACCGGAACCGGGTCTACCTGCCCAAGGGCAAGTTCGACATGCTGCCGAAGGTGACGGTCCAGCTCCCGATGTTCAATGAGGACACGGTGGCCGAGCGGATCATCCGCGCCACCTGCCAGATCGATTACCCGTTGGACCGGCTCGAAATTCAGGTGCTCGACGACAGCACGGACCACTCGGCCGACATCGCCCGTCAGGCGTGCGAGCAGTGGGCCGCGAAGGGGTATCCGATCAAGTGCGTCCACCGGACGAAGCGCACCGGCTACAAGGCCGGCGCACTGGCCGATGCGCTCCCGCAAGCCACGGGCGATTTCATCGCGATCTTCGACGCCGACTTCGTCCCGCCGCGGGACATCCTGCAGAACGTTATCCAATACTTCACCGACGACAAAATCGGGATGGTCCAGGTCCGCTGGGACCATCTGAATCGCGACGCGTCGGTCCTCACGAACTGCCAGGCGATCTTCCTCGACGGGCACTTCGTGATCGAGCACACCGCCCGCAACCGCAGCGGACGGTTCATGCACTTCAACGGGACGGCCGGCGTCTGGCGCCGCACCACGATCGACGACGCCGGCGGGTGGGAGCACGACACCCTCACCGAAGACCTCGACCTCAGCTACCGCGCTCAGCTCAAGGGCTGGCAGTTCGTCTACTGCCCCCAGTTCTGCGCCCCGGCCGAACTCCCGCCGGAGATGATCAGCTTCAAGCAGCAGGCTCACCGCTGGACCAAGGGGAGCATGCAGACGGCCATCAAGCTGCTCCCGCGCATCCTCCGGTCCAAGCACCTGTCGTACCGCATTAAAACCGAGGCCTTCTTCCACCTGTCCAACACCATCGTCTACCCGCTGATGGTCCTGCTGACGCTCTTGATGTATCCGGTCTTCTTCGGCTACTACCACCACATCAACGCGCCGCTGAAGGAGCACCTCTGGGGCCATTACCTGTTCAGCGCGAGCCTCTTCGTCCTGGCGACCTGCTCCGCCAGCACGTTCTTCGTCTTCGGCCAACGCGAACTGCTCGGCAAAAACGCCGGGTGGAAAACGATCCTCTATCTCCCGTTCCTAATGGCGTTGGGCGTGGGCGTCGGCCTGAATAATGCCAAGGCCGTGTTCGAGGCGATCTGGTCCGCGATCCGCCGCAAGCCCAGCGAGTTCGTCCGCACCCCCAAGTACGGCGTCACCAACGGCCAGCAGAAGTGGCGTCAGGCCCGCGTCTTCACCGCCAAGAAGCTCTGGCTGCCGATCCTCGAGATCGCGTTCGGCACGTACATGGCGAGCTGCATCCTGATCAGCCTCTGGTACGCCTTCGGTTACAGCACGATCCCGTTCCTGATGATCTTCGCCGGCGGGTACTACTACGTCGGCTTCTCCAGCCTCTATGTCCTGTTCCGCATGCACCGCGAAGCCGAAGAGGCCGCCGCGATGCTCGCGCTCCAGGCGATCGAACCGGCTTCGACCTAAGGTTGTTTCCTGAAGGGGCGGGAATACCTGGCATATTCGAAAGGGCGTGAAACGTCTGCTGACGTTCCACGCCCTTATGCGTTGCGGTGGGTTTGCGCCGCCTTCAGGGATTCCGCCGGGGATCGCCGTCGTGGCCTGAGTCGGCGATGATGAGTTGACATCCCGCAGCCTGAATCTGCTCGCGGTGTTCGGGGGGAAGGGCGTCGTCGCTGACGACGACGTCGATTTCGCTCAAGGGGCCGAGGCGCGAGAGGGCCTGCTGGCCGAACTTGCCGGAGTCGGCCAGGAGCACGACTTCCTGCGCCCGCTCCATCATCCGCTGCTCGGCCTGGACCAGGAGCATGTTCTGGTTGTAGAGCGTCGCCCCGTGGATGCCGGCGACGCTGAGGAACAGCGTTTTGGTGTGAATCGAGGCCAGCGCGCTCTCGACCATCGGCCCGAGCAGCACGCCGTGGCGGGGGTACATTACGCCGCCCGTGAGGACGAGTTCGACCTGTTCGTCGTTGAGGAACAGGTTCGCGATCGGCAAGGAATTGGTGACGATCTGAAGCGGGCGGCCGAGCAGTTCCTGGGCGAGGTAGAAGGTCGTCGTGCCGCCGTCGATCAGGATCGTCTGCCCGGTCTGCACGAGCCGGGACGCGGCTTGGGCGATGCGGTGCTTGGCCTCGGCCCGGTAGTTCATCCGCTGGTGAAACGCGTAAGGCCCGGCGGCGGGGGCGCTCGATTGGGCCGCGACGCGGTCGCCGATCCAGATCACGCCGCCGTGCGTCCGCTCGACCACGCCCGACTGCTCGAGCATCTCGATGTCCCGGCGGACGGTGGACTGCGACACGTTCAGCTCGGCTGCCAGCGTGTCCAGGTCGCACATGCCCCGCCGGCTGAGCAGGTCCCGCAGTCGAGATTGTCGTTCGGCGATGAGCATGATTCCTGTGGCACGGGCGTCTCGCCCGTGCGGAGCACCTCGCACGGGCGAGACGCCCGTGCCACGTGAACTACGTCTTCCCGTTCCCGTTCGACTTCACCGTGTCGGACCGGATCCGCTCGCGGGAATAGGCGACCTTCTGCGCGGGCGTCATCTTCTTGAAGTCGATCGCGCCGTTCGACAACTTGGGGTACACCGCCGGCGCCGCGATCACTGCAGTCGCCGGAGAAGACTTTGATTCCGGAGGTTTCGCCGCTTGCGGTCTCACGGACGGCGCGGTGCCCGCATAACTCGTCGCCGTGACGGTGCACTGCAGATCATCCTTTAGCGCCCGCCAGGGCTTGATCTTCAGCATTGCCAACTCTCCGTGATAGGCGCGGACCGCCTCTTGGGACCCGATCTGTCCCGCTGCGATCGCATGCAGGAACCGAACGAACGTGAGCTGATGCTCGCTGTTGTTGATCTTCCGCCCGTACAGGGCCGCCCGCGCGCCGTACCGCTTGGCGTCCTCCAGCAGCTTAAACGCGTCGTACGTCGTCCCACTCGATCCGCCCAGCACGCCGACGACCAGCGTCGGGTCGTACGCGACGAGTTCCTCCATCGCCTTGGGACCGTGGTAGGCGATTTTCAAAAACACCGGCCTGCCGCCGCTCGGCACGCCGGCCAGCGTGCGGACGATCAGGTCGTTGATGAACCGGCCCAAGTCAAGCGGGCAGGCGTCGCCGCAGGCGTTGGGGTCGAATACCTCGAGGAAATGCCGGAAGCCCTTTTGCTCGGCTTCGATGCGAAACTGCTTGTACGCTTCGAGCGTCGCGTAATCGAATTCGAGCTTGTTGTTCGGCGTGATCGAATAGAGGCCCAGGTCCGCCCCGAGCAGCCGCTCGGCGGGCGACGGGCTCGCCGTCCCGCTCTGGATCTGCTCGATCGTCGCCGTGCGGAAGGGCCGCGACGGTTCGGCGGCGTAGGTGCCGCCGGCGGGGAGGTGGATGTCGGTCGTGTCATTGGCTCGGACGGCGGGCGTCACCCGCGAATTCTCGAACAGCCGCTCCTTGATCGTCAGCAAATCGCTCGTGCTGGCGGACATCAGCATGATGTCCACGAGCCCCTGGCGGACGATCTCCCGCATCTGGTCCCGGTATTCCGCCAAGGATCGCATCTTCCCGGTGACCGGGTCGACGCCCGTCGCGGCCAGGCCGGAAGCCATGTCCGCGTCCTTGGCGTCGGCAAGGATGAAGTCCCTCGCGCCGTGCGGGTCGGCGTGGAGGTTCGCCAGCTTCTGGTCCAGCGACCGCCCCGACCGAATCGGCGGCACGACGTTTACCGGGGTTGAGCAGCACATTGGATTGACCGTCGGCCCTTTTCCCCTTCTCCCTCCGGGAGAGGGTCGGGGTGAGGGGGAATTAAGGGCGCCTCACCTGCTGTTCGGATGTCTTCCCCGATCTCCCCTCACCCCAGCCCTCTCCCGGAGGGAGAGGGGGCAAGAAGGAGCGGGGCGCGAGTCATTTCTGCACCTGTGCGTACGTCGCGTCCAACTGCTTGGCGCCGGCTTGAAGTGCGCTAACCTCGCGAGGCCAGAGTTCGACTTCGTACCGCTTCACGGCGCCGTAGCGGTTGATCAATGTCGGGACGCTGGTACACGTGCCGCGGATGCCGTATTCGCCGGTGAGCTGCGTCGAGATCGGCAGCACCTTGGGCTGGTTCAGCGCGATCGGGTGGATCACTTCCGCGATCGAAAGCCCGACCGCCCAACCCGCGCCGCCCTTCAGTTTGATCGCTTCCGCGCCGCCGCCCTTCGTGCGTTCGAAGACGCGTTGCTGAGCGGCCGCGTTGAAGCCGTCGAGCTTCACGAGCGGGATGCCGCCGGCGGTGGCGCTGGACCAGATCGGGACCATGCTGTCGCCGTGCTCGCCCAGGATCAGCGCCTTAATCTGGCTCGGCGGCAGGCCGGTTTCCAGCGCGATCAGGGAGCGGAATCGGGCGGTGTCGAGCTGCGTGCCGAGGCCGATCGTCCGGGCCGGGTCGTGCTTGAGGTAATCGATCGCCAGGCGCGTAAGGATGTCCACCGGGTTGGAGACGACGAAGACGATCGCGTCCTTCGGCAGGCCGGCACCCTTGAGTGAGTCGAGGATCTGCTTGAAGAGCGACACGTTCCGGTTGATCAGCTCGAGCCGGCTCTCGTCGGGCTTCCGCCGCAGGCCGGCGGTGATCACGACCATGTCGCTGTCGGCACACTTCTCATAGTTCCCGGCGTAAATCTTCTGGTCGCCCGCGATGCTGGCGCCGTGGAGCAGATCGAGCGCCTCGCCCGCCGCCATCTGCTCGTTGGCGTCGAGCAGGTGAATCTCGGCGACGATCCCCGCGCACTGCAACGCGAACGCCGCGTTCGACCCGACCCGCCCGCCGCCACCGATGATGCTGACTTTCATGGAACACCTGAATCTGATTAACCACAGAGGACACGGAGAACACAGAGGAAATCACAGAGAACGAATGCAGGTACGAGCTGTTGGTCCTCTGTGCGCTTCTCTGTGTTCTCTGTGCCTCTGTGGGTTCATCTTTCTTACCTAAACCGATGCCATGATCTGGTCGGTGATCGTTTGGACGAGGGTTTCGATGTCCTGCTCGGTGTAGCCTTGCGGGATCATGGATTCGATGGCCTGGGCCGTCGGCGAGGTCTGCACGGCCGTGGCGGGCCGAAGCTCCGAGCCGCTGGGGACGGGGGCGGTGCCGCCTGCGCTGGTGGCCATGCGGCCCTTCGTGCCGACGTCGCCGGCAACTCGGCTGATGAAATCGACGTTGCAGGAGAAGCCCTTGGCGCCATCGCGCAGGCGGGGCTCGTCGATGCCGAACTTCTGCTTCAGCTCCAGCAGCTCTTTCATTTCGCCCCCGTCGAGCGGGCGGATCGAGCCGATCTGCTTGGCGAGGATCAGGATGCGGGCGTAGGCGTCGACGATCTCGAGCTTGTAGTAGGCCTGCTCCAGGTCCTTGTCGAAGGTGACGGTGCCGTGGTTTTGCAGGAGGATCGTGTTGGAGTCCTTGACGTACGGCAGGATCGACTCGCCCAGGCGCGTGTCGCCCGGCGTGACGTACTTGGCGGTCTTCACCGCGCCCAGGAACACTTCGGCCTCGGGGTGGATGCAGGTCGGCAGGTCGACGTTGGCGATCGCGAACGCCGTCGCGTGCGGCGGATGGCTGTGGACGACCGCCCGCACGTCGGGCCGGGCCTTGTAGATCGCCAGGTGGAGCAGGATCTCGCTCGTCCGCTTCCGCTTGCCGGCGACCTGCTTGCCCTCGAGGTCGACCGTGCAGATGTCCTCGGGCTTGAGGTTGCCCTTGCTGATGCCGGTGGGGGTGCAGAGGAT
>DASXMX010000512.1:0-6248 GCA_036495445.1 Tepidisphaeraceae bacterium | reverse complement strand
ATCGGTTTCGGCGCCGAAGGCTCCGGCATCGCGAACCGAATCGGCCCATTCCCCGCTGGACTCGGCGTGAACATCCATTTCGCCGACCCCCGTCCCGGCGAGATGAAGATGCTGGCCGAGGCCGGCTTCACCTGGGTCCGCATGGACTTCAATTGGGGCGCCACCGAGCGGAAGCAGGGCGAATACGACTTTGCCGCGTATGACCGGCTCCTGTCGGCGCTGGACGAATACCACATCCACCCGATCTTCATCCTCGACTACTCGAACCGGAACTACGACGACGATCAGTCGCCGCACACCGACGAAGGGCGCGCCGCGTTCGCCAGGTGGGCCGCCGCGGCGGCGACGCACTTCAAGGGCCGCGGCGTGATCTGGGAAATGTACAACGAGCCGAACATCGGGTTCTGGAAACCCAAGCCCAACGTCGACGATTACGCGAAGCTCGCGCTGGCCGTCGGCAAGGCGCTGCGCGAGGCGACGCCCGATGAGCCGTACATCGGCCCGGCCTGCTCGACGATGGACTTCAAGTTCCTCGATGCCTGCTTCAAGGCCGGGTGCCTCGAATACTGGTCGGCGGTCTCCGTCCACCCCTACCGGCAGAAGGACCCGGAGACGGTCGCCGCCGATTACGCGAAGCTGCGCGAGCTGATCAAGCAGTACGCCCCCGCCGGCAAGCAAATCCCCATCATCTCCGGCGAATGGGGCTACTCGGCCGGTTGGAAGAAGTTCGACGAAGCCCGCCAGGCCAAATACCTCCCGCGCGGGCTGCTGACCAACGTCGCCAGCGGCCTGCCGATCTCCATCTGGTACGACTGGCACGACGACGGCACCAACGCCAGCGACGGCGAACACCACTTCGGCACCGTCCACTACGAATATCACAAAGGCCGCGAAGAGGTGTACGACCCGAAGCCGGCCTACGTCGCGATGAAGACGATGGCCGATGCGCTCAGGGGCAGCACGTTCGAGAAGCGGCTCGACGTCGGCAGCAACGCCGACTGGGTGCTGGCGTTCAAGGCAGACGATGGCGAACGCTTCGCCGTCTGGACGACCGGGAAGCCGCACGACGTGAAGCTCCCCGCCCCGCCGGGAAAGTATCGCGTGATTGCGCCCGGACAGGAGCAGGGAAAGGACGCGACCGCGGATGCAAACGGCCTGATGATCCAAGCGACAGAGACACCGCAATATCTGCTTAAATCGGGACGATAGCGGTCGCAAATACGGCGCAAGGGGACGAGGGACCGCGGATTACGTGGGTGGCGCAGATAAAGAGAAGAATCTTCGTCCCATCCGCGCTTTCCGCGTCATCCGTGGTCATTCTTTTGCTCGCCAGACTAAGAAGGTGTGACCCTGAACGTGGTGGAACCCCCACCAGAGGTTGTCAGCGCCCGACGTGACGCCCATTACACCGTTCCGGGACGCCTCGCGTTGGTGGTAGACTAGGCGCGAAAATGGACAGGGAACGCCTCACATCGAAGCCGGAACTTCCCGGCAATGCCCCGTCTGCCACCGGGACGGCCGGGCTGGACCAGATCCTCGGCGGCGGGTTCACGCGCAACCGCCTTTACCTGATCGAGGGAGATCCGGGCGCCGGCAAGACGACGCTTGCCCTTTGTTACCTGCTGCAAGGGGCCAAGCAGGGCGAGCGGGGGATGTACGTGACGCTCTCGGAGACCAGGGAGGAGATCAACGCCGTGGCGGAGTCGCACGGCTGGTCGCTCGATCCCATCCACGTCGTCGAACTGGTCGCGTCCGAGGAGAACCTGACGCCCGACTCGCAATACACGATGTACCACCCGTCGGAAACCGAACTGGGCGAGACGACGCGGGCGGTGCTCGAACAGGTCGAGCGGTTCAAGCCCACGCGGGTCGTGTTCGACTCGCTGTCGGAACTGCGGTTGCTGGCGCAGAACCCGCTGCGCTACCGGCGGCAGATCCTGGCGCTCAAGCAGTTCTTCGCCGGGCGAAACTGCACGGTGCTGCTGCTGGACGACCGCACGTCGGAGGAATCGGACCTGCAGGTCCGCAGCATCGCCCACGGCGTGCTGACGCTGGAGCAGCTCTCCCCGGAGTACGGGGCCGAGCGGCGGCGACTGCGGGTCGTCAAGATGCGGGGCAAGGCCTACAAGGGCGGGTACCACGACTTCACCATCGTCCGCGGCGGGTTGGACGTGTTCCCCCGGCTGGTCGCGGCGGACCACCACCAGGCCTTCGCCCGCGACCAGGTCACGAGCGGCGTGGGACCGCTCGACCGGCTCCTCGGGGGCGGCCTGGACCGGGGGACCAGCACGCTGATCATGGGGCCGGCCGGGTCCGGCAAGTCCTCCGTGGCCGTCCAGTATGCCTGCGCGGCGGCCGCGCGCGGGGAGCGGGCGGCCCTCTTCGCCTTCGACGAGAGCCGCGGGACGTTGCTCACTCGCTCCGCCGCAATGGGGATGGACCTGCAGTCGCAGATCGATGCCGGGCGAATCGTGGTCCAACAGATCGACCCGGCCGAGCTGTCGCCTGGCGAATTCGTCCACGCCGTCCGGCGGCAGGTCGAAACCTGCGACTGCCGGCTCGTCATCATCGACAGCCTCAACGGGTACATGAACGCGATGCCCGAGGAAAAGTTCCTCTCCATCCAGCTCCACGAGTTGCTCACCTACCTGGGGCAAAAGGGCGTCACCACGATCCTCGTCGTCGCCCAGCACGGGCTGGTGGGCGGCACGATGCAGTCGCCGGTTGACGTGAGCTACCTGGCGGACAGCGTGATCCTCACCCGCTACTTCGAGTACAAGGGCCGCGTGAAGAAGGCGATCTCCGTCGTGAAAAAACGCAGCGGTTCGCACGAGGAGACGATCCGCGAACTGCGGCTGGACACCGGCGGCATCCGCGTGGGCGAGCCGCTGGAAGCGTTACACGGAGTCCTGACCGGCGTTCCCCGCTTCGACCGTGACGCGGGCGCCCAAGGCCCGGAGCGGCAATGAGCGGCGCCGAGGCCCAGCCTGACGAGGAGCGGGTGCTGCTGCTGGCGCCGACGCCCAAGGACGCGGCGATGACGCGGCAGGTGTTCGCCGGGATCGGCATCGCGTGTACGCCCTGCGAGACGGCCGAGGGGCTGTGCAACGAGGTCGCCCGCGGCGCCGGCGCGGTCGTGCTGACCGAACACGCCCTGGGACTGCGGGAGATCGGACGGTTCACGGACCTGCTGCGGCATCAACCGCCCTGGTCCGACCTGCCCGTCGTCGTGCTGGCCGGGGGCGGCGCGAATTCGGCCGTCGGCCGGGAGGCAATGGAGTCGCTCGGGAACGTCACCGTGCTGGAACGCCCGGTACAGATGGCGTCGCTGGCCAGCGTCGTGCGGACGTTGATCCGTTCCCGCCGGCGGCAGTACCAGATCCGCCAGCACCTGCGGGAGCGGGAGGACCTGCTTGCCGGCGAGCGCGCCGCCCGCGCCGAGGCCGAGCGGGCCGGCCGGATCAAGGACGAGTTCCTCGCCACGCTCTCCCACGAGCTGCGGACGCCGTTGAACGCGATCCTCGGCTGGTCGCAACTGCTGGCGGCCCCCGCCCCTTCGAAGCCGGACCTCTCCGAAGGCCTCGGGACGATCGAGCGGAACGCCCGCGCGCAGGCGCAGATCATCGACGACCTGCTGGACATGAGCCGGATCATCAACGGCAACATCCGCCTGGACGTGCAGCGGATCGACCTGCCGGCGACGATCCGAGCCGCCCTGGAGACGGTCCGGCCGGCGGCCGAGGCCAGGGGGATCCGCATCCAGACAGTGCTCGCCCCGCCGGTCGAAGGCGGCGGCGGCGGCGGCAGCATCTCGGGCGACCCGGGCCGCCTTCAGCAGGTGTTCTGGAATCTGCTCTCCAACGCGGTCAAGTTCACGGCCGCCGGCGGGCGCGTTCAGGTGCGCGTGGAGCGGGTCGCATCCCATGTCGAGGTTAGCGTGATCGACACGGGCGAGGGCATCAGTCCCGAGTTCCTGCCGCACGTGTTCGACCGCTTCCGGCAGGCGGATTCCTCGACGACCCGCCGCCACGGCGGGCTGGGGCTCGGGCTGGCCATCGTCAAGCAACTCGTCGAGCTGCACGGCGGGATGATCCGGGCCGAGAGCCTCGGCGCCGGCCGGGGCTCGACGTTCATCGTCTCCCTGCCCGTGACCGCGCCGCACCCCGAGCCCGACCCCGGTGCGGGCGCGGACCCGATGCGACCCCAATCCGCCAACGGCCCGGCGCCACGGCTCGGCGAGGGCGAACGCGTCTTGCTCGACGGCGTGACCGTCCTCGTGGTGGACGACGAACCCGATGCCCGCTCACTGGTGCGGCGGCTGCTGGAGGACTGCCGGGCCACCGTGCTCACCGCCGCCTCCGCCGCCGAGGCGCTGGACCTGATCCGTAAAGAACCGCCCGCCGTGCTCGTGAGCGACATCGGGATGCCGCAAGAGGACGGTTACGCGTTGATCCGCGCGGTACGTGCCTTGGGAAAAGATCACGGCGGTGACACGCCCGCCGTCGCCCTGACGGCCTACGCGCGGCCCGAGGACCGGGTGCGAGCGATCGAGCACGGGTTCCAGATGCACGTCGTCAAACCGTTCGAACCGGCCGAACTCGTCACCGTCATCGCCGCCCTCGTCGGCCGGGCCGGCGTCCCTCGCCCCGCGGCGGCGATTCAATAGGTTGGAGGCCCGGTCCGGCACCAAAACGTAGAAGCGCGCAACGAAACGCTAAACCCTGTCTCCACGCTGGGTTGAAGAGCAAAATCTAAAGTCTGCGCCTATATAGGGGGGGAGCAGATATTTCGAGCAAGCGGCGTGAGGGCCCCATCAGTTCGGCGCAACCGAACGGCCGTGCGATGCGACACTCGACGGATTTCTATGGGTGCCCGTCGCACGCGGAGTTCCGCCGGGCATACAGGGTGATACGGGAACCCCTTGGCTGGCCGGGGGATAAGCCGGGCCGTCGCAACCGGCAGGCGGGATCCGACGATGCGACAACCCGTGCGACGGCCGGCGCGGCGTCGCACGTCCTTGCGAGACGTGCCGCCGGGCAAGCGGAGTGGGGGCAAGCAGTTATCCCGCGATCGAATGGGGTCCCATGCGACAGATGCAACCGTTTTTGACCGAGGGGCGAGATCGGAAGAGGATCAGCCCTGCATCCGCCGCCTCTTCGGAATCCGCGCGATAGTGACGGGTGCCGGCAGATGGTAGACTTGCGCGGCACGGCCTAGACCGATTTAAGACCACGGCATGAACGCAGAGCATCATTCCGGCAGCCCTGGCAAGACGTTGATCGAGGGAAGATCATTTCTGATCTGCACGGAAGCGCTGTACGAAGAGGCCAGCGATCAGCTTTCGGGGAAGTGGCACGCATGGAGCTTCTTCGCCTACGACCGAGACATGAACATCTATCCGGCGGATGCTGTCCCCGGCGGTGTCACAGCGCAAGAAAGCATCGCGGGTGAATCACGCGACACCGAAGAAGCCGCGCGCAATGCGGTTGAGCAGAAACTAAAGGTTTTGATCCGCTCCAAGAGCCTTGACGGGACCGGCTTCTACAGCCCGACAGCTGGTCGAATTTGGCCACAAGAGTTTCCGAAGGATGAATAGCCCCGAGCAGGAGCAACCGACATGGCGAAAACTGCAATCCTCGTCGAGAAGATTTACGAAGACCTCGAACTCCAATACCCACGGCTGCGGCTCAAGGAAGCCGGCCATACGGTCGATGTGATCGGCCCCAAGGCCGGCGAGACGTACGTCGGCAAGCACGGCTACCCACAGAAATCGGAGAAGGCGGCGAGCGACGTGCGGGCGGAGGATTATGCGCTGATTGTGATCCCCGGCGGCACGTCGCCGGACCATATGCGGCGGGACGGGGGGATGGTCAAGCTCGTCCGCGACGCGGCGGCCAAACAGATCCCCATGGCCGCGATCTGCCACGGGCCGTGGATGCTCTGCTCGACCGACGCGCTCCGCGGCCGGCGGTGCACGAGCTACATGTCGATCGTCCACGACGTCGTCAACGCCGGCGGGAAGTGGGTGGACGAGGAGTGCGTCGTGGACGGCCCGATCATCACCGCCCGCTGCCCCGACGACCTGCCCGCGTTCATGCAGGCGATCCTCCAGCTCGTCAGCGGGGAAAAGCCGATCGGGACCAAGGGGAAGCCGATCGCGCCGCAATGGGTGATGGAAACGCTTAGATGACAGGGTGACAAGGTGAGGGGGTGGCAGGGTGATTGGACGAGAGCCCAATCATCTTGTG
>DASXMX010000511.1:0-13329 GCA_036495445.1 Tepidisphaeraceae bacterium | reverse complement strand
CGACTTGGTCGGCGTCGACTTCCATCCGGCCGACGACTTCCCCGCCGACGACACCGGGTACGGGTTCGACAACATCGCCGACGTGCTGAGCATGTCGCCCCTGCTGGCCGAGAAGTACCTGGCCGCGGCTGAGCAGGTGATGGACAATGCGATCGTCCTGGAGAATCCGAACAAGCCAAAGATCACCAAACACGACGTCGAGGCGATGAAGGGGGGCGAGATGGCGGGCGGCGCCCGCGCGCTCTACAGCAATGGCCAGATCGTCCAGAAGCACACGTTCCCGGCGACCGCCGAGTACGAGTTCCGCATCGACGCCGAGCAGGATCAGGCCGGCGACGAGGCGGCGAAGATGAAGGTGTCGGTGGGCGGCGAGGAGGTCAAGACGTTCGATGTCCCCAACCGCCGCGGCCGGCCCAAGACCTACACGTTCCGCACCAAGATCGAATCGGGCCGGCACGACGTCGTGATGGCGTTCACCAACGACTTCTACGACGAGCACGCAACCAATCCGAAACGGCGCGACCGGAATCTGTACATCGATGTCCTTGAGATCGAGGGCCCGTTCGGCCTCGGCCCACCGCCGCCTTCAGCGATTCAGAAACGGCTGCTCTTCTGTGGCCCGGCCGACGGGGACGCCGGCGAAGCCGCGGCAGGGAAGATCCTCCGCGCATTCGCCAACCGTGCGTTCCGCCGACCGGCCACGGGCGAGGAAATCAGCCGGTTGCTGAAGCTCTATAAGGCGAGCCGGACGCAGGGCGATTCGTTCGACGCGGCGTGCAAGTTCGCGCTCACCGCCGTCCTCGTCTCGCCCCAGTTCCTCTACCGGATCGAAACCGACCCGGCCAACTCGGCCGCCCCGCACCCGGTCAGCGACTACGAGCTGGCCAGCCGGCTGTCGTATTTCCTCTGGAGCAGCAAGCCCGACGAGATGCTGCTCGAACTGGCCGGCCAGAAGCAGCTGCACGAGCCGGCCGTGCTCGATGCCCAGGTGAAGCGGATGCTGGCCAACCCGAAGGTCGAGGCGTTTGTCCGCAACTTCGCCGGGCAATGGCTGGAATTGCGGAACCTCACCAACGGCACGCCGCCCGACCCGAAGCTCTTCCCCGAGTTCGACGCCTCGCTCCGCGACGCGATGCGCCAGGAGGGGGAGCTCTTCTTCGCCAACCTGGTGAAGGACGACCGCAACGTGCTCGAGCTGCTCGACTGCGATTACACGTTCCTGAACGAGCGGCTCGCGAAGTTCTACGGCATCGACGGAGTGCCCGGCGACGCCTTCCGCAAGGTGACGTTCACCGAGGAACAGCGCAATCGTCGGGGCGGCGTGCTGACGATGGGTGCCGTGCTGACGCTCAGCGCGTTGCCGAACCGCACGTCGCCGGTGAAGCGGGGGAAGTTCATCCTCGACCAGATCCTCGGCACACCGCCCCCGCCCCCGCCGCCCGACGTCCCGCCGCTGGCGGAGAACGGGGAGGAAGCCAGGGCGAAGACGGTTCGTGAACGGCTGGAGATCCACCGGGCGAACCCCGCCTGCGCATCCTGCCATGCGAAACTCGACCCTTTGGGCTTTGCCCTGGAGAACTTCGACGCGATCGGCCGATGGCGCGACAAGGACGCCGGAAATGCGATCGACGCGACCGGCAGCCTCCCTAATGGCGAGGAAATCGACGGGGCCGCGGGCTTGCGCCAGGTCCTGCTGGCTCACAAGGAGCAGTTCCTGCGGGCGTTCGTCTCGAAGCTGATGACCTACGCCTTGGGCCGCGGCACCACGCCGGCCGACGCGATGTCGATCCGCCAGATTTACCGGAACGCCGAGCACAACAATTGCCGATTCAGCAGTATTATGAGTGGGATCGTTCGCAGCGACGCCTTCCTCAAGCGGCGAGCCAAATCCCTGTAGGGGCGAACCTTGTGTTCGCCCTGATGTAGGGGTGAACCTTGTGTTCACCCTTCCCTGCTCGACGGTGGAAATGCGGGCGATTACGAGATTCGCCCCTAATTAGGAGGGCGAACACAAGGTTCGCCCCTACGGGAAGAAAGATGAGCTTCAGGCCGATTTCGCGACGAACGATGCTCCGGGGACTTGGGGCGAGCATCGCCCTCCCATGGCTGGATGCGATGGCCCCGTCGATCGTCTCGGGGGCTGTGGCCAAGGCCGCCGGCGCGGCCGCGCCGCCGGTGCGGATGGCGATGTTCTTCCTGCCCAACGGCATGAACGTCAGGCAGTTCTTCCCGACCGAGACCGGCTCCGATTACATGCTCAGCCCGACGCTCGAGCCGTTTGCCGAGCACAAGGATGATCTGCTGGTTCTGAGCAACCTCGCCCTCGACGGCGCCCGCGCCCAGGGCGATGGCGGCGGCGACCACGCCCGCTCGGCAGCCGCGTTCCTCACCGGTGCCCACCCGCGCAAGACCGCCGGGGCCGACATCCACAACGGTGTCTCCGTCGACCAGACCGCGGCCAACAGAATCGGCGGCGCGACGCGTCTGCCTTCGCTCGAGTTAGGCCTCGACCGCGGCCAGACCGCCGGCGAGTGCGACAGCGGCTATTCCTGCGCTTACGTCACCAACATCTCCTGGCGCAGCCCCGAGGCGCCGATGCCGCACGAGGCCAACCCGGCTGCCGTGTTCGAGCGGCTGTTCGGGTCGGCCGATGACCTCGCCAACGCCCAGAACCGCGCCCGCCGCCTCGCCCAGCGCAAGAGCATCCTCGACTACGTCGCCGACGACTCCAAGTCGCTGGCGTCGAAGCTCGGCCGGGGCGACCAGCAGAAGCTGGACGAGTTCACCACCAGCGTCCGCGAAGTGGAGGTGCAGGTCGACAAAATGCGGCTTGCGATGGCCCGGCCGATGAACCCGGGCATGGCCCGCCCGGACGGTGTGCCGGAAGACTTCCAGGCGTACATGCGGCTCATGTGCGACCTGATGGTCCTCGCGTTCCGAATGGACATCACCCGCGTCAGCACCTGCATGGTCGCCCGCGACGGGTCCGAGCGCACGTTCCGCTGGCTCGGTCTCTCCGACGGCCACCACACCCTCAGCCATCACGGCTCCAAGCCCGAGAAGCTCGAAGCGCTGGCCAAGATCGACCACTTCCACATGGAGCAATACGCTTATTTCCTGTCGAAGATGAAGTCGGTGAAGGAAGGGAACGGCACCCTGCTCGACCACAGCATGATCCTCTTCGGCTGCGGGATCAGCGACGGGAACCGGCACAACCACAACAACCTGCCGATCGTCCTCGCCGGCCGCGGCGGCGGGACGATCAACCCAGGCCGCCACGTCCAATACGCGCCGAACACGCCGATGTGCAACCTCTATCTCTCGATCCTCGACCGCATGGGCGTCAAGCAGGACCGATTCGGCGACAGCACGGGGATGCTGACGAACCTGACGCTATGATCGAATACCTATCCGTGTGGGCGCATTGCCCCCTCTCCCTCCGGGAGAGGGTTGGGGTGAGGGGGGATTTCGAACGACTCGCCTGAGCGCAATCAACCGCACCTGTCATCCTGAGCGGAAGCAAAGGGCCTCTGACGCAAGAGACTCAATCGTCGCAGAGATCCTTCGCGCCCGCTCAGGATGACAAGGGCTCGGCATTCAGCAACGCAAACGCGCTCGCAATTCCCCCTCACCACTACCCTCTCCCAGAGGGAGAGGGGGAAAGACGCCCCCTACAGGTCGGCCGAGTGTAGGCTCCGCGAGTCGATGGGGAGTTTCTCCGCGTTTAAATCCGACCACATCGCGGCTTCGGCGTCGAGCGGGCTTTGGATGTTGTAGGCCTGGTAGGCGATCATCTCGCCGATGCGAATGACGAGTGCCGCCAGGCGTTCACCGGCGGCCCAGTGGTCGCCGACGCAGATCGTGGCCGGGTCGATGTTGGGGTGGAAGATCGGCGTCAGCATCCGGCAGACGGGCGCGACCCGCGGGTAGTCGGCCGTCAGGCGGATCTCCACCCGGTGCAGGTCGCGGGGGACCGGCTGGTCGTCCTTTCCGCGTTCCAGTCCGTTGATCGCATACTCGACTTCGTAGACGTCGGGCGGGTTGCCGGTGGCGTTCAGGATCTTGATAAACGGAAACCCGGCGAACGCCTCCGCCATTTGTTTCGCGTCGGATTGCAGGCGACGGATACGCAGCGGGATCTTCGGGAGCGCGTCCGCAGCCCCGGGTGGGACAGACTTCGCTTCGGGCTGTTCGCTGGGCACCACGATCGGCCCGCCGCACGCCTTGCACGTGGCGCGGCGGCCCGCATAGGTATCGGGCACCGAGAACGAGCGGCGGCAGCCCGGGCAGGCGAAGCTGATCATAAACATAACCACCAATAGGTCGAAAGCGCCGAGCCGGCCGCCGCCATCACAGTCGAGACGATCGTGGCGGCGGCGACGAGCGTTGGCTTCCTCGGCGTGCGACGACGGGACCCAATGACCAGCCCGATCGCCATTGCCAGCGAGGGAACACCGAATACGAACACCCCCGCCAAACCGATCAGGACCGAGCCCGGGAGCAGGACCGGGCCCCAATCCACCGCACGGAACCTCGCCCGCATCAGTCGAAGCATCGTCCAGATCGGGTCGAGTTTCGCCCAGAGCGGGGCCAGCCTCGTCCAGATCGGAGCGAATCTCACCCGAAGCGGATCGAGCTTCGCCAAGATCTCACGACGTCGCGCACCCATCGCATCGGGATGCTCGGCTTCCAATCCCTCCTCGTGCAGGGCAGCGGTGTCGCCAACATTTGCGGCCGGGTCGAGGATGCCGACCTGCTTGCACCCGTACGACGAGCAGCCCCGGTTTTCCGTCCAGCAGTCCGCGTGAAACGCGACGCCGCAGTCGGGGCAGGTCGTCGTCGGCTCCAGCATGCTGATCGGCGACTGGCACGCGCCGCAGATCGTGTCGGTGCGCGGCGGCTCGTCGGGCTCGAGGACCCGCTGCGGTACGGGCTTCGCCGCGCCATTCTGGGGACGCTTTTTAAGCGAAATTTGAGCCGGCTTCCGCGGCTTTGGCTTCGGCTTCGGCTTTGGCGGCGCCTCCGCCACGAGCTTCACGCCGCCCGTCTCAGTCGAGGCAAAGGGGGACGGCGCCCCGTCGGCGAGGGTGTCGTTGTTCGGATCAGACGGCGCGACGCCATTCGGCCGTTTCGGCAGTGCGACGTGGCCGCCGCACTGGCGGCAGCGGGCGGTCCGCCCGCCGTAGTCCCACGGTGCCCAGATCGGCGCGCCGCACTCGCAGTAAACGAAGATCCCGTCCTCCGACGTCGAATCGGCCGGCGTCAGCAGCGGCTCGATCCCGGGCGGAAGCGTCGCGGCTTCGAAGAACGTGATCGTCGCCGGGCCGATGCGGATCTCGTCCCCGTCCCGCAGGCTGTGGCGGCCCTCGACCGGTTGCCCGTTGACCAAAGTGCCAGTCCGGCTTCCGCTGTCGGCGATGAAGAACGCATGGCCCGCCCGCCCGATCCAGGCATGAACGCGCGACACCGCACGGTCCGGGATCACGACGTGGCTGTTCGCCCGCCGGCCGATCACCGTCCGCCCGTGCACCAACGCGCCGCGGCGTTGTCCGTCTTGTTCGAGGATCAGCGTCGCCATGATTCGGAAACGTGATGAGTGAAACGTGACGAGTGCCCGCGCGTCACGTTTCACTCATCACGTTTCACGCGCGCTCTGCTTTGTCAGCAATCCGAAATCCGCATTGGCCTGCTCCTCTACTTTTTCTTCACCTTCTCCTGAAACAGGAACGTCGTCGCGCCGATGCTGATCTTGTCACCGTGATGGAGGCGCGTGCGGGTGACGGGGGCATCGTTCACGAGGGTGGCCTTGCCGAGCGGGAGGTCTTCGAGCTCGATCCCGCCGGGGACCAGGTGGAGGGCGGCGTGCCGCCGGCCGATATTCGGGTCACGGAACAGGTAGATCTGGCACTCGGGGCCCGAGCCGATGTAGGTCGGGTTGCGATAGAGGATGAACTGCTTGCCGGCGATCAGGCCGGTCGTGACTTTGAGCCAGCCCGTCTTGGCAACGTTTTCGATCAGCCCGGTTCCGAGACCGGCGATGAGCCCGATCGCGCCCAGCGCGACGAGCCGGGCCGCGTCGGGCCCGGCGGCGGAGGTCACCGGTTGGTACAGCGCCCCGCCGATCGTTCCGCCAATCAATCCCCCGGCCAGCCCGATCAGGACCTTTTTGACGTTGCCCAACAACAGCCCCGGCCCGGCGGCAAGGAAGAGCCCCAGGACGCCCCATGCGGCCGAGCGGGCAAGCGCCTCGCGCAGCGTGAACTGCTGCTGCGGGTCCGCCGCGCCCCCGCCGCCTCCCGCTGCGCGGTAGATGCGATCGACGAACAGCGACACCGCGATCCCGCCGATCAGCCCGAGCGTCGCGCCCAGCGCGCCGTTGCGCACCGCCCGCGGCAGGTTCCGCTCGCTCAGCGGCTCGGCCAGGCCCAGGCACATCGCGAGCAACATGCCACAGAGGCCGAAGCTCACGGTGTTGAGCACCGCATGCTTCATCGCCGCTCGGTGCCGGGTCTCGGCCAACTTCTGGTCGCGCGCGGTCGGGGTGAGGTCTTCGTCCGCGATGGCCTCGAAATACGGGTTCGATTCACCCATCAGTCGCTGGGCCGCGATCGAGGCCTTCGCCTGGTCGTCGGGGATGATATGGGCCCCGCGCTGGACCTCCACGCGCTGGATGCCGTCGTACAGCTCGATTGCCTGCTGCTCGGCCGGTTGGATCTGCGGGAGGAACCCGCACGTCCAGGCGAGGAGCCCGCCCAGCAGGCCCATCGCCGCCATCCAGAAGGTCGTGCTGTTGCGGAGGCTCTGCCGCCGCGGCGTAGCGACGGGAAGTTGGTCAGCGTCGAGCCTGGCATAGGCGCGGTTCCGCGTCAGCGCCTGCTGCTCGCGCAGCCGCTGGTCCACCTTGCGGGTGTTCAGCTCGTCCCACGAAATCGTCAACGGTTCCTTCGCCATAACAACCGCCTCAATGGCCCGGCCCGCCACCGGGATTTCGAGGGAGGGAGAAATACGTATCGTGGCCCCACACCAAAGCGGCGGCGATCAGGAGGCCGAGCACGAACAGCACGAGCACCGCCCACAAGGTCATTCGCCGCCAGCGTGCCGGTCGGGCGTTCTTCGGGCCTTCGTCGGCGCGGGGCTCGATCCGGAGCGGCCGACGGACCAGGGCGCCCTTTTCCCAGACGAACACGCCGCAGTCGCCCCCCTGCGGGTCGTCCACGTAGGCGATCTGCCAGGGCTCGCCGAAGAAGTTCTGGTGAATAAACAAATCCATCTCCGAGAGAAAGATGCCGAAGCCCGGGTGCGTGTGGTACCAGCCGACGATCCGCTCGTCGGCGTATTTGGTGTCCATCATCGTGTTGATGTGCGCCCAGGTGTCGGAGGTGAACGTGACCTGGGCGTTGCGGCCCTCGGCGCCGTTGCCGCGGATGTTGGCGGCAACGTAGCAGCCGGAGCCATCGTCGTCCTGGTAGACGTTCCCGACGAGCACGCCGCACACTTCGACGTCCGGCGTCGCGCGGCCGTGCGCGCGGATGTCGTCGATCACGTCCTGGGCGAAGACGACGTGGAGGGCCGGCGCATTGCTGCCGGCCGGCGGCGCATCGGCGTCGAGCCACGGGGCGAGGCCGGCCTCTTCGTCCGGCATCTCGCGTTGACGGGTTTTCACTCCCATTGCAGCGCCTCGCTATCGCTCAAGGGGCCCAGCACCAGCGGCGCGTCGCCGGCGAGTTCCAGGCCGATCGCCCGCCCGCCCGCGCGGGCGACGAGGATGTCGAACGGCGGGACCCCGATCGCCGACAGCGGCTGGTCGAGGAACCATTCGTCGCCCCGCAGCTTGTAGAACGTAAACACCTCGCGCCGCACGCCGGGGCAATCGGGACAGAACGCCTTCTCGGCCTTCACCTTGCCGAGCGACGCGAACAGCGGCTCCGCGCGACGACAGTTCGGGCAGACGAGTTTTTCGAGCACGTCGCGGGCCAGTTCGACCTCGGCCTCGGGGCCGAGATGGCGGCGCGCCTCGGCCAGCAGCGCGCCGGCCGTGATCGACTCGGCCCCGGCATCGAGCGGAACGATCGCGTCGAGGATCTCGTGGCTGTAGCAGCCCGGCTTGCGCTGGTACTCGACGCCGTAGCAGTCGGTGCTCAGCCCGTCGAAGACGATGCCGCGGCCCTTCATCGCATCCATCCCGTGAATCAGCTTCACCGCCTCCTGGCACTGCACGCCGGCGATGATCGAGCTGATCGTAGGGGTGGTCGGCGTCTTGCCGGCCTCCATCTCGGGCCGCGAGAGCAAATTGCACGACCGCCGCAGGCGCAGCAGTTTCCAGTCGGTCTCGGACATCGTGCACTCGTAGCACGGCCCGTCGGGGGCGAAGACGCGGGCGGTGCCGGAGATCTGCTCGATGGCGCCGTCGATCCAGGGACGATTGGTTTTCCAACAGGCGCGGTTGATCGCCAGGCGCGCCTCGCGGTTGTCGAGCCCCGCCAGGACGACGTCGGCCCAGCGGAAGACGCCGAGGCCCAGGTCATAGACGACGTTGCCGACGAACGCGTGGGCGCGGATGTCCGGGTAGACATCGCGCGCGGCGCGGGCGGCCACCTCGGCCTTGTATTGCCCGTTGTCGGCGGCGCGGTAGAGGATCGAGCGGGAGAGGTTCGAGTTCTCGATCCGGTCCATGTCGGCCACGAGCACGTGGCCCACGCCCAGCAGCGCCAGGTTCTTGACGATCTCGTTGCCCAGCGCCACGGCGCCGATGACCAGCACGCGGGCGGCCCGGAGCCTGGCCTGATCCCACCACCCGATCAGGCCGAAGCGGTGGAACCGGTCGTCCCGCGCCGCGGCCACCTGCTCGGCAGTGATCCGTAGCGCGGGCGGTTCGAGGTTGTCGTCGTGAGCCTTCTGGTGCACGCGCATGTCCCCGAGTCAGACCCCCGTGTAGCCGGGGAGCTTGCTCCCCGTATTCGCGGTCGACGGCGGGCAAGCCCGCCGGCTACACGGGTTCCCTTAGCCGGCCGTGATTTCAGGCTGGAGGCGCAGGACGTCGCCGTCCTTGACGCCGACCTGGGCCAGCGATTGTTCGTCCAGCAACTGCTTGCCGGTGGCGCGGTGGTGGAACTTGTAGCTGAGCGGCTGCCCGTCCGGGGCGTACTGGGGGAATTTCATCTTCTCCAACAGCACGACCAGCAGTCGGCTCACCGGCGCGTCGTCCGGCATCTGCACCTCTTGGCGCTTGTTCCCGGTGGCGTCCCAAATCTGAACCGTCAGTAAGCCCATGTCGATTGTCCCCTGGCGCGCGGGCCGGATCGGCTGGCCGGCCGGGACAATCTTACACGATTCCCAATGGCGTGCGCCGAAAAAGTTGGTTCGTCCGCATCGCGCACGGCGTATCGATGCGGTGGCGCTGGGCAAAGTGCACGCACCGCCCGACCCGGCGCATTATCCGGACGCTCCAGCCCGCCTCCCGGCCGCAACGCCCGCAATTTTTTGGTTGTGCTTTGTGGTTTTCGCGGTATAGCTTTCGTGGTGAGGCTCAACTTTGTGGGACATCAACATCTCCGCCGTGCTGGCGCGTTAGCGGGAGACGACCATTTTTCAGCCTAATTCGAATCCCGGACTGATCGACCCGCTCGCGGGCGAGGAATCCACGTCCTCCATGTCAAACGGCGCGGGGCAGGAGGGCTTGCTGCTGGTCCTGTGGCGCCAGCGCTACGTGATCGGCGGATGCACGCTGGCGTGCCTGCTGCTGGCGACGATCTTCCTCGCCTTCGCCACGCGCATGTACACGAGCACCGCGCGGATGAAGATCACACCGGCCGGCTCGCATATGACCGGCCAGACGCAGACCATCACCGACTCGACCGCTGGCAATTACCTCTACACCGAGCAGCAACTGATCCAGTCGCCGGCCGTCTTGTCGCTGGCGTTGCAGATGCCGGACGTCAAACCGCTGGTGGCCGGCCAGCCCCACCCGATCCTGTTCCTGCAGAAGTACCTGGACGTGGAAGTCGGCAAGCGGGACACGATCCTGTCGGTCTCGTTCTCGTCGCCGGACAGTCAGGCGGCGGCGACGATCGCCAACGGAATCGTCAAGGCCTACACCGCGTATCAGATCAAGCCCAAGCCGGCCGACACCGCAGAACTGGACCGCCTCGCCGACGAGCGCGGCAAGCTGGAAACATCGATCGGCGAAAAGAGCCGGCAGATGTTAGCGCTGGAGCAGCGTTACGGCGTGCTGACCCAGGCCGGCACGCAGGGGAGCCTGGCCGAGCGGCAACTGACGCTCCTCTCCCAGGAGCTGGCCACCGCCCACCTCGACACGCTCAAGGCGCAGGCCGAGCACCAGGAGGCGTCGACGGCGGCGCGGGCGATGGGTGTGTCCGCGGCAGATGTCGATCCCGCGGACACGCTGCCCCTCTCGGGCGAGCAGCAGACGCAAATCCGAAGCGAGATCCTCCTCTACCAGGCGCGGCTCGACGACCTCCGCACGCACTACATGTCCGACCACCCCTCGGTGAAGGCGGTCGAGCGCAAGATCGCGCAGCTCCGCGGCGTTTACGCGAGGGCCGTCGAGCAGCAGTACCGCATTTGCCAGCTCCGCGAGCACGACCTGCAAATCAACCTTGATGCCCAGCAGAAGCAGGCGATCGAGGTCAGCGCGGCCGCCGCCCAATACATGCGGCTGCAGGCGGACGTGGACGCGGCGCGGAAGATCGAGGAGCAGATCGACAACCGCCGCCGCGACGTCGAACTCGCCCGCGACCTGGGGATGCTCAACATCGACCCGTACGACCCTGCCACCCCGCAGCTCAAGCCGTCCGAGCCCAAGCGGTCGGTCGTGCTTGGCGTCGGCTTGCTGCTGGGGCTCGTGCTGGGCAGCGGTGTCGGGTTCCTGCACGACTGGTTCGACGACCGGTTCCGCACCATCGCGGAGATGCGAGCGGCGACCGGGCTGCCGGTGCTGGGCATCGTGCCGCAGATCCCGGACGCGCTGGGCCCGTCGATCGTCGGTCAGCAGGCGCTGCTCGAGCCGATGTCGCCCGTGGCCGAGGCGTGCCGGATGATCCGCACGGCGATGCACTTCGGCGCCGCCAAGCACCACCGCCGCACGCTCCTGATCACCAGCCCCTCCAGCGGGGAAGGCAAGAGCACGCTGGCCAGCAACCTGGCGATCACGCTCGCCCAATCGGGCCGCCGCGTCCTGCTCATTGACGCCGACCTGCGTCTCCCGATGCAGCACAAGATCTTCGGCGCCGCCAACGAAACCGGCCTGTCCACGATCCTCCAGGGCGGGGCCACGCTGGAAGGAGCGGTCGAGGCGACGGAGGTCAACGGGCTGGAACTCCTCCCCGCCGGCCCCGAGGCCCACAACCCGGCGGAGATGCTCAACAGCCCGGTCTTCACCGAGCTGCTCGACATGGTCTACGACCGGTACGACCATGTGGTGATCGACTCGGCCCCGGTGGTCGGCCTGGCCGACTCGCGGATCATCGCCGCCTCCTGCGACGCCACGGTGCTGGTGCTGCGGGCCGGGCAATCGACCCGCCGCGTGAGCGACGTCGCCCGCGGCGGGCTGAGCAGCGTCGGCGCGCAGGTGGTCGGCATCGTGGTCAACGACGCCACCGAGGGCCTGCAAAAGAACTACCCCTACATCGCCCCCCGCCACCGCCGCCCGCGCGAGATCGCCGCAGAAAACCCCACCGCCGCCCGGGCGCTGATCCACGAGCAGGAATAGCGCGCGTTGCCCGTGGTTTCGCGGCTCAATCGATCCGATCCAGCGCCAGCAGCTCGACGAACGCCTGGTAATCCCCCGGCTTGCGGAAAACCCCCATGCGGCCGTTGCCGCGGTTGAGCACGTGGTACACTACCCCGCCGGCCGCCGCCCGTGCTGTTCGAGGCATCCGGGCAGCGTAGCGTCCGCCGGGCGAACGGGCAATAGGTGGATGTCACGCACGTTTTCAGCGTCCCCGAGTCGGAGAGTGCTGTGGCAAGGATTCTCATTCTCTCCGTTTGCTGCGTTGGAGTATTCCCGCTTGTCGCTGTTTTTGGCGTCGTGGTGGTTTTGAACATCGCACGGGCCGTTCACAACGGCGGATGGACGTACGTCGTCCACGCACTCGGTGTGTTTTCGCTCTTCGCGATCATTTGGGGCGGTGCGTTCGTGCTGCTCATTTGGGCGATTAAAGCGTACAGCTTGCAGAAGCACGAAGCGGAACGCGGCTTTCCTGGGCCAGATTGGGGTCAACTCTTGACTCTTGACAAGCGCGTCATTTGTCAAGAGTTGACCCCGAGTACATGCCGTCGGCCCGGTGGGCGCCGGCAGGCTAACGGACGCGCTGAGGGAATACGAATGTAAGCATTGTGGCGGTACAATCCCGCGGGGTACAATCCCGCGGGATGATCCAGCGCCTGCCTACCGTCCTGCCTGCGTTGCCGCTGCTGCTGCTGTGCATTGCGGGCTGCAACACAACGGCGACTGATCCCAAACCAAAACCGCCGGCCGACCGCCGCTCGCATCCACAATCGGCCCCGGCAACATCGCAGGCTGCTGAAGACCCGGACGCGGGCAGGCCGGAATGGGTGAAAATCTACAACATGCCCAGGAAGGTAATCGTCACCGACGAAGCGGGTCGCCCGCTCGCCGGGTGCGCGGTACACGTGGTGTCGGCGAACATGGATTTCCTCCCCGACCAACTCACCGGCGACGACGGCGGGGTCCTCCTGCGGCGGCAAATCTACATTGACCCGCCGCAATGGGTTTCGGTCCTACACGGCGGCTACGAGTGGGCGCAAGTGGACTACCCGAGGAAGTGGCCACTCCATGTGACGTTGCACAAATCGAAATGACTGCCATGCGTGACGCGACGACTGCCGGCCAGGCAATTGGGGCGGCAATTGGGGGCGGCAATTGGGCGGCAATTGGGGTCAACTCTTGACTCTTGAAAAGCGTGTCAATTGTCAAGAGTTGACCCCGAGTACCCCCCCCCCCGAGTACCCCCTGGCGCTCTCTCGGGTCACCAACGTCTGATACGGCAGCGTGGGGTCACTCCCCTGATGTACCAGTATGGCGAGACGTGACCACCCGTAACGAGAGAGGTGGCTCCTGAGGCCTCCGTGCCTCACCCCTGAGTGCGATCTCTCTTTGCCGTCGCGTGACGGCCGCGACGAGTCCCCGCGATCCTTCTGACTCCCCGATTCATCCATGGCAGTCTTTTCGGCTTTTATCCCCTTTTCGGCTTTTGAGAGCGGCAAGTACGAATTCCCCCTTTGCCGACGCCACACCCGCCGGAAAACGAAACCTGGGTGTGGCCAGAGTTTGTGGCCGTCGAGCAATCG
>DASXMX010000510.1:0-8001 GCA_036495445.1 Tepidisphaeraceae bacterium | reverse complement strand
GAGTTGCTCGTCCGGAAGCTCGGCGACGACCCGCTTGAGGTACCCGAGCAGAAATGCGTTGACGTGGATCGAGTGGTCGAGCATCCGGGGAACGATTAAAACTGCGCTTGCAGTCCGACGGTCAGCAGCGGGCCGAAGTCGGCGGAAATATGGTTGGGCAGGGCCTGGCTGTCCTTGAAATCCTGCTGCTCCCAGGTGACGCCCAGGACGCCCGAGAAGTGGAACCGCCGCCAGTCGTAGAACGTGTAGCGGAGGTTGAGCTGCTCGATGGAGATCGTGACGAAGTTGTCGAACATCGGGAAGCTGCCGAGCGTCGCCTCCAGCGACAGCGGGCCGCCACCGGGGCGCCAGGCGACCGTGCCGCCCAACTGGAAGCCCACCTGATCGAACGAGCGGTTGGCGGTATGGGCTTTGGGGACGGTCAGGTTGTAATCAAACGTCCAGATGACCACATCGAAGTAGGGCGTGAGGACGATCTCTGGCATGCCGTTGCGGGCCGTCGTGATGACGAACGGGTAGCGGTAACCGAAGCGCCACCAGCTCAGGTCAACGTCGGACGCGACGTGGGAGTTCGCCGGGTAAGTGATGCCTGCGGTGGTCAGCGTTTTGGGGCCGATGAAGGCCGAGCCGCTGAGCGGGATGTACTGGGTACCGACATAGAACTCGCCGTATTGCCCGACTTTGGCGCTCAGTTCCAGGTCGGCGATGTTGGCCGTGTTGAGGCCGATGCTGTGGAACTGCGGCCGCTGGTAGTTGGAGGTGCCGTTCTTCCCGCCCTTGGAGATTTGCGCGAACCCGCGGGAGCTGCCGTAGAGATAAAGGCCGGTGAAGGAGAATTCGACCGGCTGCTCGGCCGGGCCCTCGGCCCGGATCGTCTGGCCGGTGGGGCCGATCAGTTCGGCGCCGTTGCTGGTGACGGTGGGGACGAACGCGTTGGCCGGCTCGGTGGCGGCCGGCGTGGACTCAGAACTGCCCGGGCTTGTGGCGGGCGCGGGGGTGGCGGCGGGCGTTTCCGTGGCCGCCGGGGTTTGTGCCTGTTCCGCCGCGCCGGCGGCGCCGGCGGTCAGGCCCAGCAGCGCCAGTCCGATCACCCAACGTGCCACCGCCGACCGCGGGCCGAGCAACCGGGGTCCCGCCAAAACGCTTCGCATACGAGATCCTTCCTTCACCATCACTCCTGCCTGCCTATCGCACGCGCGCCGCGGGTGCGTGCGACCCACGCGACCGCACCCCGGCGAGGGGACGCAAAGGATAGCAGTATCCCCGCCCGAACCAAAGCCGCCGGGCGGCAGGTGTCACAACTTTTCCATGGTGGTCGCTGGCAGCCCGTTGGGCCGGATCCTCATTCTCTGGGTGGGTCCGATAACAGGCCGAAGACCTCGCGGGCGATCTGCAACTCCTCATTGGTGGGAATGACCCAGATTGCGACGCGGCTGTCACGGGTGCTGATTCGGGCCGGGTCGTCTTTCGGCACGGCTGCGTTTCGCGCCGCATCGAGGTACATCCCGAGGAACTCCAGCCCGCGGACGATCCGCTGGCGCGTGCCGGCGGAGTGTTCGCCGATGCCGCCGGCGAACGCGATCGCATCGACGCCGCCCAGCACGGCCGCATACGCGCCAAGATACTTGCGGGCGCGGTAGGCGAAGCTTTCCAGCGCCGCCTCCGCCCGCGCGTCGCCCGATTGGGCGGCCTGTTCCATGTCGCGCACGTCGCCGCTCCGGCCCGAAAGGCCCAGCAACCCGCTGCGGCGGTTCAGCAGGTCGTCGACTTCCCGCACCGTCATCTTCAACTCGTCCATGAGATGGAGGACCAGGCCCGGATCGACGTCGCCGCTGCGCGTGCCCATGATCAGGCCTTCCATCGGCGTCAGGCCCATGCTGGTCTCGATGCTCTGGCCGTCGCGGACCGCGCAGAGGCTCGAGCCATTCCCAAGGTGGCAGGTGATCAGCCGCGTCCCGGCCGCGGGGCGGCCGAGGCATTCGAGCAGCTTGCCCGAGACGTATCGGTGGGAGATCCCGTGAAACCCGAACCGCCGCAGGTCGTGCTGCTCGGCCCATTCGAGCGGCAGGGCGTAGCGGAACGCGACCGGCGGGAGCGTGCGATGAAACGCCGTGTCGAACACGGCGACCGCCGCCACCTTGGGCAGCAGTTTCCACCCCGCCTCCATGCCGGCGATCGCCAGGGCGTTGTGCAGCGGGGCGAGGTGCGAGACCTCGCGGATGCCTTCGATGACCTGGCGGGTGATGCGGGTGGGCTGTTCGTATCTGGCGCCCCCGTGGACGACGCGGTGGCCGATCGCGTCGATGCCGAACGGGAGGCAGGCCTGGATCGCGTGCTCGGCCGCGTCGCGGCTCGATTCGGCCGCGACGGATCGGTGCTCGGGCGGATGCCCTTCCACGGTCAGCCGCAGGGCGGCGTCGGGCGTGCCCCATTTCTCGACGATCCCGTCCGCCAGCGCGTGCGCGGATCCGGCGTCGGCCCGTTCAATGTGAAGGAGCCGGAACTTCAGGCTTGAGCTTCCCGCGTTCAGAACGAGCACGTTCATGGGCGCCTCCCGCGTCGTGAGACCGGGCCACACTGTACTCCCGGTATTACTGGGGGAAAGTGATGACCCCATTGCGCTGGCGCGTGCCACCCGTAGGGGGCCGGCGCGTTCCGAAATCGAGCGAAAGTCGAATCGCGTCAATACCGCAGCAGCCGATCGATCGCGGCGGCCAAAGACCGGGCGTGGCCGCGGACGTATTTCGAATGAGGGGAACGACCGTTGGTGAGGCGGAGAAGAAGATCTTCGATCCGGCGGCGACGGTGGCCGACCATCGGATCGGTGCGGCCGGCCACGTCGCGCACGACCGGCAGATGGACGAACATGGGGCAGGTCTCCTCGCATTCGCGGGGCGTGCGGGTGTCGAACGGGCTGCCGCCGGGCGTGCGATAGGGGCAGTCGGCGCACACCTTTGCCCGGATCACGCCCTGCAGGTGTTGGAGGGTCGGAATGCGTTTCATGGCGGCTTCCTTGGCCGGGCCTCCGCTCGTCGCGAACGAGCGATCGTTCACACCGTCTCGATTGCCTCTTCCGCCGGGGCGATTTGCACCGCGGCCGGGGCGGGCCCGGCTTCGGTTGCTTGCCGGGGATGGCTCACAGTCAGGACGGGGCACGTCGCATGCCGCACGACCGCCTCGGCGGTGCTGCCCAGCAGGAATCGGCCGATCAGCCCGCGGCCGTGCGTGCCGATTACGATCAGATCGGCATGGAGTTCCTCGGCGGCGAACACCACCTGCTTGTCGGCGATTCCTTCCCGCAACAACTGGTCTGCCAGCAACTCCGGCGGGACGAGTTCGGCCACTTTTTTCAGCGTTTCACGCCCGGCTTCGATCAGGCTGGAACGCCGCAGCGTGTCATCGAACCCGAACGCCGGGTCGAGGATCGGCGGGACCTCCAGGACATGAACCAGCGTGATCTTGGCGCCCAGATCGCGTGCGAGTTCGATCGCGCGCTCGACCGCCCACCTGGCCGGGTCGCTGGAATCAACGGCGACGAAGATGCTGCGGATTCCCTCCCTCTGCTGCGACGGGGCACTTGCCTTGAGTTCCTGGTTCATACGTTCTGCGGCCTGAGCCAATTCCTCGCGCAGTCGCGGCTTTTCCAGCACTTCGAGGGTTTGGGCCAACTGGCGCTCCTTGTCCAGGTAGTCCTGCGTCGCCTTGGCCAAAGTATCGAGTGACATTCGCGGCGCCTTTCAACGATCCTTCTCACACAGATCGTTGCTTCGGCGGCGCCGGGCGGCCATTGGCGGATGTCAGGATTAAGGAATAGTGGTGGGGCGGATGCGGGGTCGGGGTTTTCCCTATCGAGGGATATATACCGCCCGAGGACGGGCCGGCTCTCCTTGAAAGCACCGCGCGCTTCAATTCAGCAGAGGTTTAGCGCGCCGGCCCGTGCGTCTGGGACGGGTCGGCGAGGTTCTCGTGGGAGACGGGCAGGCGGATGGTGAACGTGGTTCCTTCGCCGGGCGTGCTGCGGACGGTGATCGTCCCCTCGTGCTCGTCCACGATCTTCTTGGCCACGGCCAGGCCCAGGCCGGTGCCCCGGTTGCCCTTGGTGGAGTGGAAGAGCTCGAACATGTGCCGCATCATCGCCGGGTCGACGCCGACGCCGTTGTCGATCACTTCGATGATCGTCTCCCGGTCCTCGGGCTCGTAGCGGCAGGTGACCTGGACTAACCCCTTGTGCATCTCGACCGCGTCCAGCGCGTTGCTCAACAGGTTCATGAACACCTGGTGCATGCCGTTGGGGTCGAGCGGGACGGCGGGCTGGGTCTCATCGACGTCGGCGACGACCATCACGCCCTTCTCGTTGGCCGAGTTGGCGATCAGCTCGAGGCACTCGTTGATCAGCACCTTGGGATTGACCATCTCCAGCTTCGGCTCGCGCGGGCGGCTGTAGGCGAGCAGGTTGAGCGTCAGGTGGTAGATCTTGTCGAGGTTGCGGTCGACGATCCGCCAGCCCTTGGAGGCTTGGACGAGGTTGTGCCCCTTTAGGCCCATCTCGACGACGTCCGCGCCGCCGCGGAGGGCCTGGAGGATGTTCTTGATCGAGTGGGAGAGGGCGGCGGTCGTCTCGCCGACGGCGGCGAGGCGCTCGGCCTGCAGGCCGGCCTGATAGAGCTTGGCGTTCTGCACCGCCAGCCCGGCCTGCAGGCCGATGGCGGTCAGCAGGCGAAGCTGGTCGGGCGAGTAGGTGTAGTTCTTGACCGAGCTGTCGATGTAGATGACGCCGATCACCTCGTCGCCCCCCTTGTCGTTCAGCTTCCGCGCTTTGATCGGGACGCAGAGGGCCGAGCGGATGCCCAGGTTGTGGACGCTCTTGCCGGAGCTGAACCGCTTGTCGGCCATCGCGTTGCTGGAGAGCACGCCCTCGGCGGTGGTGAGGACGTGGTTGATGATCGTCCGCGACGCCTGGATCTTCTCCGCCGGTCGGGTCGTGTCCCCGGGCTCGGCGCGGTCCTGCTCGTCGCGGGTGCGGGCAACCTTGGGGACCAGTTCCTGCGTTTTGCTGTCAACCAGGAGGATGAAGCCGCGGTCGGCCTTCACGTGTTCGAAGACCAGGTCCATCACGACTTCGAGCACCTGATCGACGTCGAAACTGGACCCGAAGGCGGCGGAGAGCTGGTAGAGGATCTTGAGGTTCCCCATCGCCGCCGCCGCCGGCTCCGGCACGGCCAGCACCATCGAGTCCTCGGAGGAGGGGACGGTGTGCATGATCGCACTGTCCATCCCGCTTTCGACGCCTTCGAGGGTGACGTTCCCGCTGCTGGTTCGGCTGACGCCGGGCTGGGCGCCGAAGACCATCAGCGTGCGGCCGACGCGGAGCTGGTCGCCGATCTTCAGCGGCGCGCTGTTCGTCACCCGCCCGCCGTTCACGTACGTCCCGTTGGCGCTGCCCAGGTCGCGCACCATCCAGTCGCCGTTCACCGGGATCAGCTCGCAGTGCCGGCGGCTCACCGTGTTGTCGGACAAGGGCAGACTGCGACTCTCGCGGCCGACCAGCGCCGGCGCGTCAGGCAATTCGTATCGGCGGCCCTTGTCGGGGCCTTGCAGGACCAGGAGGGTCAGCACGGGACTGTCAGTTTACCCGACAAAAACCGTTCGGGACAAGCGGGCTGAAACGATCCCGCCCCGACGGCTGTCATCCGTGCGGCTTAACGACTTGCGCTGACTTGCGTGTTCCGCTGCCGGGTCGGGGCGTAGGGGCGGGGGTACCAGTCCTGTTCCATGATGATGTTGTTGTATCGCAGGATCGTTCCCTTGGCCTTTTCGAGCTTGGCCAGGGAGATGTTGTAGTTGGCAAGCGATTGCGCCTCGATGCGCTGGGCCTCGGCGAGCCGTTCCTGCTGGTCGAGTTCCAACTGGACGAACGAAGGGTCCAGCACCTGCACGCCGGATGCGCGGCGCTGTTCGAGCCCGCCCAGCACGTCCTCCTGGCGGAAGCGGGACTTCCGGGCCCTGTCCAATTGGATCCAGGTCGTATTGATGTCGCGGACCGCCTGGCTCACGTCCTCCATGATCTGGTCGCGGATGTTCTTGTAGGAATTCTGCGCCTGCAACTGCTGCAGCAGGGCGCGTTGGTAGATCGCGCGGGCCTCGCGGTTGCCCAGCGGCACTTCCAGTTGCAGGCCCAGCGAGTAGATCCCGTGGCCCTTGTCGAACTGGTCCGAGAAGGCGGCCCCGAAGCTGGTGGACAAGCCCTGGACGGAGGCCGACGCGACGAGGTCGAGCTTGGGATAGAGCCCGTTGATCGCGACCTGCCGGGCGACTTCGGCCGAGTTGATGCGGATTTGCTGCTGGCCGAGTTCCAGGCGGTTGAGCAGGGCGGTCTCGACCTGATCCTGCAAAGTGAATGTCACCGGCTCCTCGACCGGCGCGTCGGCCGGGAGGACCTGGATCGGGCCGGCGATGGCGAACTCCGGGTCGCCCATCCGACGCTTGATGTCATCGGAGATGTCCAGCACGTGCGCCTTGGCCTGGGCCAGCACGGCCTCGCGCGAATACACCGCGGCGATGCCCTGCGACGCCTCGACGTGCGTGGCCTTCCCGCCGATGATCGACTGCTGCCACAGCAGGTTGGCCAGGTCGCGGGTCTGGCGGAGCAGGTTCTCCTGGATCTCGACCTCGCGCTGCGCCTCGTAGAGGTTCCAGTAGTCCTTCTCCAGCTCGTTGGTGTTGTCTTCCAGCGTCTTGCGGAAGTCGAGCATGCTCACCCGCTGGTCGTTCTTCGCGATCGTCACGCGGGCCCAGTTCACCTCGTAGCCGAAGTCGCGGAGCAGCGGCTGGGTGAGCTGCAGTTTCAGCTCGTTGTCCCAGTAGTTGTTCAGGACGTAGCGAACGGGGTTGTAGCGGCTCTGGACCGTCTGGTAGCTCAACGAGATCTGCCCGCCGCTGGGCAGGTATTCCTTCACGCCTGATTCGATCGTGTAGATGTCGTTGTTCTCGACCGTGATCAGGATGTTCTGCGCCGAGGTGGGGTTATTGGGGTTCGGGATGACCGTGCCCGGGGTGCGGTCGAACTGCTTGTCCCACTTCACGTTGGTGAAGAAGATCGGGTCGTAGTGGGCCTCGTTCTCGACGACCTTTGTCGCGTTGATGGCCGGGTCATAGGCGGAGACGCGCACCTCGGCGTTGTTGGCGGCGGCCCGCTGCATGACCTCGCGGAGCGGCATCCGCACGATTTCGCCCGGCGCGATCGATCGGCCGGTTGCGGGCATGCCCGATGCCCCGGTCGTGCCGGTCCCGTCGGCGGTGTAGGACTCCATCGTCGTCGGCAGCGCCGGCAACGTGCCGGAACGCACCTCGGCCGACCGCTCGCGCTCGGCGCGGGTGATCTCCCGGGGATCAAACGGAGGCGGCTCGGCGAGGTTGCACCCCCACACAACCAACGAGAGAACCGATGCGCCTGCGACCGCAACTCCTCTGCCCATTATCGCGCTCCCTGCTCTAAGAGGCCGAAGCAGCCTCCAACCCGGAATCGGGGGCCGAATTATAAGAGGAGGCGGGTTGCACGCCAGAGTTCGATCATTCCGAAACAAAAAAGAACCGACCCGCCGACCGCGTCGGCGGCGGCCAGCCACCAGGCCCGGCGCCATCGCCCGGCCCACGCCAGCGTCCCGGCAAAGGTCACCACCCAGGCCAAAGTGCCGATAAAAACGCCCGCGCAGATCATCGGCAGGTCGTTTGTCGGATCTTGTGTAATCGCGCCCACCGCCGCGGGGACGGCCAGGAACCAGAAGCCGAGCGTCATCGGGTTCAATAGCGTCATGAGCAGCCCGGTCAAGTAAGCGCCGCCGGCGCGAGCGACGGGGGCCGGGGCGGGCTGCGCCAGCGGGTCCGCCCGCCAATCCCTCGCCGCGCCCCGCAGCGAGAGGAACGCGAGGTAGAACAGGAACGCGATCCCGCCGATCGTGATCGGCCAGAGTACGACGGGGCGCGTCAGCATGTCCTTGAGAC
>DASXMX010000509.1:0-7676 GCA_036495445.1 Tepidisphaeraceae bacterium | reverse complement strand
CGTCGGTGAGGTTCAAGTCGAGGCTGAAGGAAGAGCCGGAATAGAGGCAGGAGGCGGTACGAGTGCTGGCCCCGGGCGAGTTCTGCATGGCGCGGGGGTTCGCGGTCGGGCTCGCCCAGGTCCAGCTTTGCGCGCCGGCAGTCGAAAGCTGTGCGTAGGCGGGCAGGCTGGCCGAGTCGTTGAAGATGTCGTAGCCGTCCGCCCCGTAGGTGCCGCCCCACGTGCCTTGGGTGGCGAAATCGACCCCCGTGAAGGAGGCGGTCGCCGGGGGCGACGGCTGCGTCGCGGCGCTGCCGGCCAGGTACGGCACGAGGAGGTTGGCAACCGGGCTGCCGCGGCCGGTGACCTCGTCGTACCCCGGGCCGGCGCCGAAGCCCGTGTTCCCGCCGGCGGTGACGTCATGGAAGTCGCCGGCCGGCGCGCTGTAGAGCATCTGATGCGCCTGCGTGGAAGTGAGCGGCGCAAGGCCATTGATCGTACGGCCCTGGTCGGCGATGGCGATCAGACCGGCCCACATCGGCGTCGCCAGGCTCGTCCCGCCGACCGTGAACCAGGGCGTCGCCGCGCCGCCGTCGAAGCTGTCGTAAACGGGCACGCCCGTGGCCGGGTCGGCGTCCATGGCGACGTCCGGCGTCGTCCGCCACCCGGTCGACTGGACCGACTGCTGCCACGCCGGCTCAGCCTCCTGCGTGCTGATGCCACCGTTCGAACCGCTCCATGCGGATTCGCCCAGGTAATTGCCGGACGAGTCAACCGAGAGCCCGGTCCCGCCAACGGCGACGACGTTCGGCGACGACGCCGGGTAGGAACCACCCCCGCCCGTGTCCCCCGTGGAGGCGAGGAACGTCGCGTTTGCGGCGTTGAAGGAGCCGTCGTAGTACGTTTCGCCCGTCTGCTCGGGCGATCCGAAGCTCATGGAGACGGCGGTGACCGCCGAGTTGCTCGCCGCCGTGCCGACGGCGGAGATCAGGTCCGTCCACGCGGGCGAGTTGGCTTCGTACAGGATGAGGTTCGCCTGCGGCGCGATGGTGTGCGCCCACTCGATGTCGAGTGACTCTTCCAGTTCCCAGGTATTGCCCTTGGGGCTGGGATCGACACCCGGCAGCGAGGTGGCGCTGCCGGACTCATTCAGCTTCAGAAAACTCGGCGGGTTCGGCAGCCCGTAGTACGAGTCGAACGCGGTGAGATCGGCCAGCGCGTTGGGATCGTCAAAGGCATCGATGAGCGCGATCGTCTGTCCGGCCCCATTCCCGGCGACGGTGCCGAAGCGGATCTGATTGACGCCATACGCCTGCGTCATCTGCGCCGGCGTGATGCCGCTGGCGGCGGCGCCGACATATGGGGTGGCGGCGGCCGTGTGGAGCACTTGGAATGTGTGAATCGCGTCGGCGCGCCAGACACTGCTCACGCTCAGCAAGACGCGGCATTCCAGGAATTCGATCGGAACGTTTCCGCCAACGCGATCGCCTTTCGGCGCGACCTGTGGTGTCATACGTCTTACATCCTTACAAAAACCACATACGGCATGATCGCAGCTCACGCCGGGTTCACTTGACGATCCGGTGCGGTGATGATCCGCGAATATCCTCCTGTATCCCTTTTAGCCCTCGCAATGCCCTCCCAGCTTAACGGGCACTCGGCGATGTTGCCGCGCTCATTTTTCCGAAATTCACTGGAAATTCGTTATCGCAGGTGTCCTTCCGGTTGAGCCGGCTTGGGCGTTAAGGGACGGTGGCTTCCGATTGGCCCACCGTGCGGCCTCAACCGTCGGATTTCGCTGCTGTTGACTACAGCGGGATATGCGTGACTCGATTACGGTACTCTGTCGGAGCAACATGACCGCTCCCTGGACCTACGTCCCCGAATTGCACTACTCGCAATATTGGATTTCACGTGGTTGCGTCAAATCGGATTATCGGACGTTTTGAAGATTCCCCCCGCCCCCGGTCGATAGAGACGGCAGACGCCTTACGGGAGCAGAATGATGTCCGTTACCGTGGATCATGAGCCGCTGGCGGCCGAGCAGATGGGGCTTCAAACGGTGGGGCAGGTGCTGGCCCACGTGCAGCGGGAGAACCGGCTGGTCACCACGCTGCTGATCGACGGCGAGGAGCCGGACCTCGATCGCATCGGCGCCGTCCGCCAGGCCATGCTGCGGGGGCACACGTTGTTCATCGAGACGGCCGACCCGGCCATCATGGCCCTCGACGCCCTGGGCGAAGTCGAGGAACAATTGCGCGAGACCGACCGGCTGCGGTCCGACGCCGTCGACGCGCTTCAGCGCGGGCAGGCGAACCGGGCGATGGAGAAACTCAGCGGGTGCTTCAGCACGTGGCAGAACGCCCAGGAATCGGTCCTCAAAGTCGCCCAGCTCCTGCGGATCGATCTCGAATCGCTGCGGATCTCCGGCCAGCCGCTGACGGACCTGCTGGGGCAATTCACCGAACAACTCCGCCAGATCAAAACGGCGCTCGAGCACCGCGATTTCGTCACGCTCTGCGACATCCTCACCTACGAGGCGAATGAGGCGAGCGAGCAATGGATCGAGGCGCTGTTTATGCTCCGGCGGGCGATCGAATCGCAAGCCGCCGCCGCCGCCGCCGGGTAGGCGGGGACGGCGAATTTCAGATTTCAGATTTCAACTCAAATTAACTGCGTGCATCACTTCGCCGCGGGCTGTGAGGCCGGCGCCTCATTGAACACCTCGACGGCCGCCGCCGCGGCGGCTGTCACGGTCGGGTCGGGATCATTCGCGAGCTTCGCGGCGATCTGACGCCGGGCCGCAGCGGGGACCGCCGGCTCGCCCGCGAACAGCGACAGCAGCCGGGTCGTCCATTGCGGCGATGCCGCCATGTCCGATGCGAGCTTCTGCGCCTCGTCCGCCTGCGCCAGCCCCGCCGACACGTAATTCGCCCAGCCCGACACCAGCGGCGACTTGTCCTGCCGCAGCTTGGCCAGCTCGCCCGGCAGGCCGGCCGCGACCTTCTTCAGATCCGGATCGGCCTTGGGCGTCTGCGCCACGCGGATGTAGGCGGCCAGCAGGTCCGTCAGGTGGATCTTGTCAACGACGTTGGTCCCGTTCAGCGTATCCTGCATGGCCCGCTGACCGGAGGGCAGCGTGAGCGGCACCCCCGCGTAGGTGAACGTGCGGAAGAAGTTGGCGACCGTCCCTCCGGGGCCGGGCAGCGCCATTTCCTGCTTCGTCGCCGGGTCCTGCATCGGGATCGGGTTGAGCACGAGCTGCGCGTTCACCGTCGTCTCCTGCGAGCCGGGCGAGTCGTACAGCGCCTTGCGCAGCGCCCCCTCGTCGAGGCGGACGAGCTGGCTCACCCGCGTGTGCGGGCGAAGGACGATCGCCCCCTGGAGCTGGTCGTACGCGACGTGCGGGAACGTCTGCTGGCCCATGCCGAGCATCTGAGCGTCGATCCACAGATCGGGGTGGATCAGCGAATCGGTGCCGAGCGTCAGGTCGATGTCGCTGATGTTCTCGATCGTAATGCGGGCCAGGACCGCCGTGCCGAACCCGAACGTCGTCTGCACGGGCTCGAAGATGACGGAATAAATCCGCGTGGCCTGCCGCGGGTCGAGCACCAGCAGATACGCCGCCGAGAGGGTGTTGAGCTGCGCGTCAACGGCCTGCGCCGACGGACGGCTGGCCGGCCGGGCCGCGTCGTTCTTGAACGTCGTCCACAAGATCGCCGCGACCAGGCCGACGCGATTCTCGTCGAGCAGCTTGCGAACGGTCGCGGGATCGACCGGGCGGTTGAGTTGCCGGTCGGCGGTGATGACGCCCAACGCCGACAACGGGTCGTTGGCTTGCACCTTGGCGAGCATGTCGCGCGCCTGGGCCGCGTTGCCCGCGACCAGCGCCTGCCACCCTTCCAGCCGCTGGAGGATCGGCGAATCGGCCGGCTGGAGCTGCCGCAACAGATCGATCCATCGCGCGGCCGCGTCGGCCTTGCGGGCGTAGTAGAGCTCGAACCAGGCGATGTCGCTGATCACCGAGATCGCGGCCGCCCGCTGGATCGAGTCGGCCGGCGCCCCCTTCACCTTCTCGACCAGCGGCGCCGGGTCGAGCGGTTCGACGTTCACCGGCGCGTGCTCCTTGCCCCCCGCCGCCGGCTGCGATGCGGCGACCGGCTCGGTTGTTGCCTTGCCGGTCAGCACCTCCTCGCGCATCTGGTTCCACCGGCGGACGAACGCGGTGCGGGCCAGCTCCAGCGTCTGGGCGAACATCTGCTCGCTGGAGGCTTTGTCGACCGTCAGCTTGAGGAACCACGCGTCGGCATCGAGCGGCTGCTCGTTGAGCATCTGGCTGACCATCTGGTCGGCCAACGCGATCCGCCCGGCGATCACCCGCTGGGCGGCGTAGTCGACCAGCAGGTTGTGGTACCACGGGGGCGCCGGCGCGTGACTGGCCAGGATCGTGTAGACGGCCTCGTCGTACCAGAGCAGCGATTGCTCGGCCAGCCCGTTCTCGGCCAGCAGGTTCGCAAGCTCGCTCAGGTACGCGGGCTGATTCGGGTTGGCCCTGATGACGGCGATGAGGGCCGCCGCCCGCTCGGCGAAGGGCTTGTTGCGACCCACGTAGCGGTAATACAGCCTCGTGGCGGACGGGAGCGGGTAGAGCTTGACGGCCTGCGCCGCCATGGCCGCCGCCTGCTCGGGCGACTTTTCCGCCAGCAGCGTCGCCGCCTCGGCCGCCAGGTGCGCCCGCACCTCGGGGGGCAATTGCACCTTGGGGTTGTTCACCAGGTCCGTCAGGTACTTGAGCTTCGCATCCAACGTCTCGAGGCGCGACGCGTACAGGTCGATCAGGTGGACCTGAGCGACGGTGTCGCCCCCTTCCAGCTTTCGATAGTCGGTCAGCGCCTTGATCGCGCCGTCGGTGTCGCCGATCTGCTCGAATGCGAGCATGCGCAGGCGAGGGAACCGCGGCTCCTGCGGGACCAATCGCTGGGCCGCCTCCAGCAAGGCCGCGCTTTGGCGGAACGACGAGGCCGGCCGATCCGGCCCCAGCTGCGCCCGGGCGATTGTGTCGAGCCGCCACGCGATCGCCGCCTCGCCGGTCGGCTCGACGCTCTGCGCCATCACGCTCGACGACGCACAAAGGGCCGCGAGCAACACCCACAACGCCGACGTCACGCATCGGGACATCTGTTTCCCTCGTTCCACGAGACCGGATCACGCACCCCCGCGGATTCCGACGGGTGGCAACGGACATGTACTCATGTCCATGGCGTCTGGTTGTGATCGCCACGGACAAGCATACCTGTCCGTGTCACCCCAGATGAATTCATTTATTTGATTATTTGTTCGCCTACCGCGCGGCCAGCCCGCAGGCGACCGCGCCGATCGAGGCGAGCGCGAAGACGATTCCTGCCGTGACGGTAAGGACCGAGTCGAGGATCCCCCGTCGGTAGACACGGCCCGCCACGAACGCGGCCAGCATCATCTGCGCCAGCGCGATCGCCGCGATCGCCGCGATCCGCACCGCCCATTCGGCCAGGTCGGGCCGGTTGGCCACCCAATGATCCAGCACCACGTCCTGCGCCCCTTGCCACGCCCACAGTACAGCCACGACCAGAGCGACAGAAACCACGACCGCTTGTATGGTCAACGTTGTTCGCATTCAGACCTCCGTGTCACGTAGGGAGGCGAACCTTGTGTTCGCCCTCCCCGTAGGGGTGAACCTCGTGTTCACCCTCTTCTTTCTCGGGTCACGTAAGGGGCGAATACAAGATTCGCCCCTGCAGCAGCAGAGGGCGAACACAAGGTTCGCCCCTACGATTCCCACAACTCCTTCAGCGCCGGCCGCTCCGCGGCCAGGCGTTGGGCGTCCGTGAGCAACTCGGCCCGGGCGCGGAGCCAGTCGGCCATGTCGGGCCGGCCCACGTTCTTCGCGGCAAGCGCGAGGAACGCCTGCGTCCGGGCGCTGAGCGCTGGCGGCATCAGTTCCGCCAGTTGCACCTTGTCCATCACGTGATCGAGCATGGACGGCCACGCGCCGATCCGGGCCGAGTAATCGATCTGGATCGGCAGCAGGTTCAACACTTCCGTCAGCGAGAGCCGCTCGCGGTAGAGGGCGCACGTCGCTTCGTACGTGCCGCGCAGGTCGTTCATCTCCAGCAGCGAATCGGCCAGAAGCAGGAGTGTGGACTTGGAAATCGGCTGCAGCGGGCCGAGCCGCTGGCCGAGCAGCGCGCGGGCCACGGCGGCGGCCTCCTGCCAACGCCGCTGCGCGTGCCGCAGCAGGGCCAGGTGGTGCAGCGCCTGGAGCTTGGCGGCGCGGAAGAGGGAGAACGTGCGGACGGCACGCTCGATGTTCCGCTCCGCCTCCTCGAACTGCCCCGCCGCGATCAGCAACGGGGATTCCGCAGAGGTCCGCGACGAGCGGGCGCTGTTGAGGCTCAGCCAGAACCAGAGCGACCCGATCCCCAGCAGCGCGACGACGCGCACGTTCTCGCTCCCGCCGCCGATCAGGCAGGCGATCGCCGCGCAGGTCAGCACGACCTTCAGCAACACGCTGAGCGTGATGTCCCGACGAACGCGGCTGATGGCAGCGTCAACGCGCAGCATGGTCACGCGGCCTCCGGGGGCGCGGGAGCCGGGTGGAATCGGTCGGACAACTTTTTCACTTCGGGATATCGGCGGAAGAGCTCGATGGCCGGGGCAAGCAGCGTCGCGTTCCAAAACGCGGCGCGGGCCTCCGCCTCGCGGCCGAGCAGGTCGTACGCGCGGGCCGCCAGGGCATAAGCATCCGCGGCGCGATGGCCCAATTGGTCGCGAAACGTCGTGAGCTTTTGCTCGAACAGCTCGATCGCCTCGGTCGGATGGCCGGTCTTCACGTCGCGATAGAGTTCGACCAAGGCCAGCGCCGCGGAGCCCGCCGCCGGGCTGCGGCGCAGCTCGCTGATGGCGCGGTCGGCGTCGAACAGGTGGTCCTCGTGGAGCATCGCCATCGTCCGGCCGATTCGCATGGCCGTAGCTCCCGCCGGGTCGAGGCCGGCCTGCTCGATCAGGTACGTCTGCACGGTGATCGCGTCCTCATACCGCTCCAACCGGGCCAAGACGGGAGCCAGGTAGGCCAGCGCCTGCACGCGAAGCTGCGGCGTCCCCGCCGGGCGGGACAGATAAGCGTCGAGCGCCATCGCCGCCTCCGGCCAGCGTCGCAGTTGCACCAGCTCGCCAATCTGTTCAACCCGCTGCTGTTCAGCTCGCAGTCGCCGGACGGTGTAGACGGAGAAGGCGCACATCCCGCCGATCGCCGCCAGCATCACCAGCCCGGACAGGACGGCCACGGCCTGCCGTGCCTCCGCCGGCGCCCCGCCGGCCAGCGCGGTCATGATCAACGCTGCCAACAGGATCACGCCCAGCCCCCACCCCATGTTGAACCGCGGCCGCGCGGGGCTGCTCTCCAGCAGTCGCTCGACATCGAGAAACCCATTTGCCGCGGCCGGTTCCGTCACACCCCGGATTGTAGGGAGGGGAGAGGGATGGGGGAAGGGAAGGCAAATTGCTGATTTCGGATTGCTGATTGCTGATTGAAAATGCGGGCACCTAAGTAAGTAGCCAAAAGTTCTTTGACAACATGCCTGCTTTGCGTTTGGCCTCGCGTGGGCTGAGGATCAGAACCCATCGCTCGGCCTCGTCGGCCTGCTCGTCGATGTCGTCGT
>DASXMX010000508.1:0-5982 GCA_036495445.1 Tepidisphaeraceae bacterium | reverse complement strand
GCGCCTCGCCCGTGCTCGATGTCGGAGGAACCTCGCCCGTGACACGAGGCATCGAATGGCACCGGCAATACACGGCGGGGGCGGTTCGTGCCACGGAGGGAACTATGTCGTTCGTCGATCTCCATAGTCACTCCACCGCCTCGGACGGGACATTGCCCCCCTCAGAGGTCGTGGCCCTTGCCGTTCGCAACGGACTGTCCGCCCTGGCGCTGACCGACCACGACACCGTTGCGGGCGTTCTTGAGGCGGCGGAGGCGGCGCGCAAGGCGGGCGTCGATTTCGTCGCGGGCATCGAGATCAGTTGCGACGTCCCCAAGCCGGCGACGATGCACCTGCTGGGGTACGGCGTCGACCCGCAGTCGCCGATCCTGCTCGATTTGACCAAGCGCCTGATCGAGGGCCGCAACGACCGCAACCCCAAGATCATCCGCCGGCTCAACGAGCTGGGCGTGCAGATCACGATGGAGGAGCTGGAGGCCGAAGCCAAGGGCGGCGTCATCGGTCGCCCGCACATCGCCGCCATCCTCCTCCGCAAGGGGTACGTCAGCTCGATCAAGAACGCCTTCGACAAGTACCTCGCCCCCGGCGGCGCCGCCTACTTCGACAAGGAACGGGTGTCCCCCACGCAGGCGATCGACATGGTCCGCCAGAGCGGCGGCCTGCCGGTGCTGGCCCACCCGTCTCAGCTCCGCACCGAAAACGACGCGCAGCTCGAACGGACGATCAAGGACCTGGTCGACCTTGGACTGGCCGGCCTGGAAGTGATCCACAGCGACAACAACGATGCGATGATTGCCAAGTACACCGCGCTGGCCGAAAAGTACCGCTTGCTCAAGACCGGCGGCAGCGACTTCCACGGCACCAACAAAGAGGACATCTCCCTCGGCACCGCCAACGGCCGCCGCATCCCGAGGGAGTTTTTCGAGGCGCTCGTGGCACGCCTCCCGTCACGCACGTCGCCTGATGATCGATGACAGACAAATGGAGCCACAGAGGCGCGGAGAACACAGAGAAAAAATGCGTTTGAGCCACAGATGGGGCACAGATGCACACAGATGCGAGATGCCGTAGATGAACGCCGTAGCCGAACAGCTTGACGTTTCCACGCTGGACCAGCTCAATCAGCTCTTCGAGACCGCCGCCCCGTCGAAGATCGTCGACTGGGCGTCCGCACAGTTCGGCAGCGAGCTGGTGATGACCTCCTCCTTCGGCGCCGAGTCCGCCCTGTTCCTGCACATGGCCACCCGCGCGATGCCGAACATCAAGGTCATCATGATCGACACCGGCTATCTCTTCCCCGAGACCTGGCAGCACATGGAAGCATTGCGCCGTCGGCTCGACCTGAACGTCTGGGTCTATCGCACGAAGAACGACCCGATCGCCTGGCTGCATCAGGCCGGGGAAGAGAACCCCACCTGGCGGAACGACGTCAACGCCTGCTGCGCGGTCAACAAGAACGAGCCGATGGAACGGGCGATGAAGGACCTCGCGCCAAAAGCCTGGCTCCGCGGCATTCGCAGGAACCAGGCGGACACGCGCAAGGACGCCCGGTTCGTGAACTGGTTCGAGCGGTACAAGTGCTATGCCGTCTCCCCGCTGCTCAACTGGACGGGCCGGGAGATTTACGCATACATGAAGAAGCACGACCTGCCGTACCACCCGCTCTACGAGAAGGGGTACGCCTCCATCGGCTGCAACCCGCTGAGCTGCACCCGCGCCATCCAAGCCAGCGAAGACCCCCGCGCCGGCCGCTGGTCCGACGCCGGCAAGGTCGAGTGCGGCATCAATCTCACCAACTCACTCGACTCGTCGCAGCTATAGCCCCGACCGTTGTCGAGTGGTCGGGTGGCATGGGCATGTACTCATGCCCGTGGTCTTTTCCGCTCGGAAGACACGGGCATGAGTACATGCCCATGCCACCCAAAACTCCGCGGCATTCGGCTTGGCTGTTGGACGCGTTCGCGGCGGATGCATCGATTTGGATTTCCGCTACAATGCCGCGGACGGAGCGCCGGTGCGTCGCGGAAGCGACATTCCGTCTTTCGTTTGACGCCCCGGCGATATTGCGGCCGAGCCCCGGCCGCCTTAGCATCGCCCGACTTTCCGGGCCCAGAACCCAGTATCCGCGGAGGATCCATGCCCCGAGTGTTCCTGGCCGTATGCGTTGCGCTGGCCTTGGTGGCCGGTTGCAAGGAGTCGACGTCGACCAACCAAAACGCGAGCTCGAACTCGCAGAGTTCGTCCAATGCCAAGCCGCAGATCGCGGTGATCCCCAAGGGCACCACCCACGAGTTCTGGAAATCCGTGCAGGCGGGTGCGCAGAAGGCGGGCCAGGAATTCAATGCCGACATCATCTGGAAGGGCCCGGTGAAGGAGGACGACCGCGCCAGCCAGATCCAGGTCGTTCAGGAGTTCGTCGCCGACAAGGTGGCCGGCATCGTGCTGGCGCCGCTGGACGAGAACGCGCTGGCCAACCCGGTGCGCGCCGCCGCACAGGAAAACATACCCGTCGTGATCATCGACTCGGCCCTGAAGGGGACGCCCGGCAAGGACTTCGTCAGTTTCGTCGCGACCGACAACCACAAGGGCGGTGAACTGGGCGGCGAGCAACTCGCCAAGCTGCTGGACAACAAGGGCAAGGTCGTCCTGCTCCGGTATGCCGTCGGATCAGCCAGCACCGAGGCGCGCGAGACCGGCTTCCTCGACGCCATCAAAAAGCACCCCGACATCCAGGTGATCTCGTCAGACCGCTACGCCGGCGCGACCGTCGATACCGCCAAGACTTCGGCCCTCAACATGGTCGACACGCTCAAGCAAGCGGACGGCGTCTTCTGCCCGAACGAATCGGCCACGATTGGAATGCTGCTGGCCCTTCAACAGCTTGGCCTTGCGGGCAAGGTAAAGTTCGTCGGCTTCGACCAGACGCAGCCGCTGATCAAAGCGATGAAGGACGGGCAGGTCAACGCGCTGGTCGCCCAGGACCCGTTCAAGATCGGCTACATGGGCGTCAAGACCATGATGCAGCACATCAAGGGCGAGAAGGTGGACCCACTGATCGACACCGGCGTGCAGGTCATCACGCCGGAGAACGTGAACACGCCGGAGATCCAGAACCTGTTGGCTCATTGATCGCGCGTCGCGTCCTTCGTCGTCGAGCAAACGCCATGTTGGAGAGCGCTAACGCCCCGAGTCGATCGTCGTCGCCCCGTTTGAGGATGGAAGGCGTCCACAAGCGGTTCGGCGCGACGATCGCGCTGGGCGGGGTGGACCTGAGCGTCGGCCCGGGCGAAGTGCTGGCCCTGGTGGGCGAGAACGGCGCGGGCAAGAGCACGCTGATGAAGGTGCTCTCCGGCGCCCACCAGCCCGACGAAGGCCGCATGTGGCTCGACGGCCAGCCGTACCAGCCGCGCCACCCGCTCGACGCACGCCGGGCCGGCGTGTCGATGATCTACCAGGAGCTCTCGCTCGCCCGGCATCTGTCCGTTGCCGAGAACATCGTGCTGGGCGTCGAGCCGGGCACCGGCCCGGTGATGGGCTGGCGGGAGGCCCGGCGGGTCGCGAGCGAGGCGCTGCGGCAACTGGGCCGCCCGGACATCCCCGTCGACGTCCCGGTCGGCCGCCTGTCCATCGCGGCCCAGCAACTGGTCGAGATCGGGCGGGCGCTGGCCGTCGGATCGCGCGTCCTCGTGCTGGACGAGCCGACCAGCAGCCTCACGCGGCAGGACATCCGCCTCCTGTTCAACCTCGTCAACCGCCTCAAGTCCCAGGGCATCTCCATCATCTACATCTCCCACTTCCTGGAAGAGGTGAAGGAGATCTCGGACAACTACACGGTGATCCGCGACGGCCGCAGCGTCGGCTCGGGCCGGACGGCCGACACGCCGACCGAACAGATCATCCGCATGATGGTGGGGCGGGAGGTGGAAGACCTCTACCCGCGCTCCCCGCGGGTGACGGGCGAGGAACTGCTGCGCGTCGAAGGCGTCGCCGGACCGGGCAAGCCGCAGTGGGCCTCGCTGAGCCTCCGGCGGGGCGAGGTGGTCGGCATCGCCGGGCTTGTCGGCGCGGGCCGCACCGAACTGCTCCGCGTCCTCTTCGGCCTCGATCCGATCCGCTCCGGAGAGGTCCGCGTCGGCGCCCACTTCGGCCCCGCATCGCCGCGTCGACGGTGGGCCCAGGGCGTCGGGCTCGTCAGCGAAGACCGCAAGACCGAGGGCCTGGCGCTGGGCCTGAGCATCGCCGACAACATGACCCTCTCGCTCCTGAAGGGACTGGGGCCGTTGGGCCTCGTGTTCCCGTCAAGGCAGAACGCGGCGTCGGCGCGCTGGGTTGATCGCCTTGCGATCCGCTGCCGCGGCCCGGCCCAAGCCGTTGGGCGGTTGTCCGGCGGAAACCAGCAGAAGGTCGCCATCGGCCGGTTGCTGCACCACGATGTTGACCTGCTGCTGCTCGACGAACCGACCCGCGGGATCGACGTCGGATCCAAAGCCCAGATCTACAAACTGATCGACGAACTGGCCACCGGCGACCCGTCCACCGGCCGCAAGCCGCGGGCGGTTTTGATGGTCAGCAGCTACCTGCCGGAACTGCTCGGCACGTGCGACCGGATCGCGGTCATGTGCCGCGGGCGACTCGGCCCGGCCCGGCCGGTTTCGGAAACCAACGAACACTTGATCATGACCGAGGCCACCGGATCGGGTGAACCGTGTGCGTCCGCTCCCGAACCAACCCCCATCGCCGTCGTGACCGCATGACCACGCTCGAAACTCCATCCGCTCCCGTCACGTTCCGCCCGACGCTGAACTGGCAAGCCGCCCTGCAGAAGCTCGGCCCACTGGTCGGGTTCCTGTTCGTCTTCGGCCTGTTCGCCGTGATGCGGCCGAGCCGCTTCCTGAACCCCGGCAACCTCCAGCTCATGCTGGAGGAGACGGCGGTGGTCGGCACGGCGGCGCTCGGGATGACCCTGATCATCATCTCGGGCGGGATCGACCTGACGCCCGGGTCCGCGATCGCGCTCTGCACGGTTTCGATCGGCCTCTTGCTCAACGCCGGGTTGCCGCCCATCGCCGCCGCCATCGGCGGCGTGCTGGTCGCGACCGTTGTCGGCCTGTCCATCGGATCCATGGTGATCGGGCACCTGGGGGCCGTGGCCTCGGCGGTCGCCGGGTTCGGCGCCTATCTCGCGCTGCACATCGGTTTCGAGCGTTCGCCCGGCCTTTCGGTCGCGGGGGGCATCGTGGTGGCGCTGGCATGCGCGGCCCTCACGTGGCGATTTCTGTCGCGCGTGAAACTCTCGCCCTTCATCGTGACGCTGGGCCTCTGGGGCTCGATCCGCGGCGTCGCCCAGCAGGTCGCCATCAGCGGAACCGCCACCATCGACCAGCCCGGCTCGACCACGGTGAATCCCCCCGATACCTGGCTGAACAGTCTGCTCAACACGCCGGCCGCCAGTTACAAATGGATGATCCTCCCGGCGGGCGTCTGGGTGACGATCCTCCTGGCGATCGTCGTGGCGCTGATGCTCCGGTACACGAAGTTCGGCCGCCACATTTACGCGATCGGCTCCAACGAGCAGACGGCCCGGCTATGCGGGATTAACGTCGGCCGCACCAAGCTGATGATCTACACGCTGGCCGGCGTCCTTGTCGGCATCGCCGGCCTGCTGCAGTTCTCCTACCTCACGATGGGCGACTCCACGACCGCCAACGGGATGGAGTTGAACATCATCGCCGCCGTCGTGATCGGCGGGGCGAGCCTCAACGGCGGCGAGGGCGGCATCCTGGGCAGCATGATCGGCGCGCTGATGATGACTGCCGTCGCCAACGGGTGTGCCAAGATGGGGTGGAGCAACTCCGTCGAGCTGATGGTCACCGGCGGGATCATCATCATTGCCGTCTGGCTCGACGGGCTGCGCCATCTGAGAACCGAGTAACGAAATAACTGTCTCCCTCCCCCGGTACTCCGGGGGAGGGCTGGGGAGTG
>DASXMX010000507.1:0-3511 GCA_036495445.1 Tepidisphaeraceae bacterium | reverse complement strand
CCCGGTGGCGCGGGTCGGCTCGCCAAACTGGTCCTGAATCTCGAGCGTCGCCTCGATCCCGTCCGGCTTGCCATGGCCGGACCAGTCGCGGACCTGCGTAAAAGTTGGATGGATGCGGACCGAGGCGGGGCCGAACATCTGCTGATCCAGCGGCGACCGCGGGTACGGCGAGGACTCCCCGCACCCAAGCAACATCAACACCGCACCCAGCGCGAGGCCGAAACGAACCATGCGCGGCATGTTAGAAGGTCTGAAATAGGTGTCAACGCGGTGCGGCGAGAGCTCGATTTGGACGACTGCAATGCTCGGCTACTGAGGACGGGGTAAGCAAAGCGCGGAGGCCCCCTCTTGCTCCCTTTCCCGGAGGGAGAGGGGGAATTGGGATTACTCATTCCCGCTCGTCTCCTCCAGCATCTTCCGCAGATATCCGTTTTCCCGCCGGGTGGCTTCGAGGTCGAAGACGAGGTACTTGATGCTGAGCCGCAAGTAGTCGAGGCTTTCCTGGAGGCTGCTGACGGTCTGGCGGAGCCGCTCGTGCCGCTGGCGGGTTTCGTTGGCGAGCTTCTCGAGCTTGCCCCGCTCGGTGGCGGGCAGCGTGCTGATCTCGCCCATCAGCTCCGCAAGCTTGGACTGGAACTCCTGCTCGTTCATCGCCTGACTCCTGTTGGTTCTCCGCCTCGGGGACGCGCGTTGCGTTGCCCCAAGGCAAAGGGTGTTCCACGTCCATGTGGTCGCGCTGATCCGATCCCTGGGCCGCGGATTCGCGGCCTCTGACTCGCCTCACGGGCACGCGTTGGCGGTGTGGCGCGTGAGGCTTATGCCGTCTGTTTCCCGAACGCATCGTCCGGTCGCGTTTTCGTTGCCCCGGTCACGTTGCGCGCGAAATGCGTGTTGCGAAAGCTGAACGCTTCCCGCCGGCTTCGTCGCGCCCGGCTTCGTCGCGCGTTGTGGTGCAGCCCTTCCGGGCTGCACGTGCAGGCTGGAAAGCCTGCACCACAATGGGCATTCGCGATTCCCTAAGAGACGACCACCGCCGCATACCCGACCGCGTCAATGGGCGGCTGGGGGGCGACGCGGGCGAGCGTCTCATAACTGTTGGCGTGCCGCAGCACGCGTGCGCCGGTCGCGCCGGCCTCGCGGCAGGCCGCGAGCATCGCGGCGATCGCGCCGCCGCCACAGGCGTTCATGTGCCGCCGCGCCTCGGGCACGATTTGCGTCTCGTCGAAATTCTCGACCAAGTGCAGTAATCGCCGATCATTCTCCTTGGCCCACCGCAGCGCCGCCTCGCCGGTGCCCGCGGGGGCGAAGTGGTAGCTGGGGCCGTAGTGCGTCAGGTCGCTGCTGGCCAGGAAGACCGGGCGCAGGCCCTTATCGAGCACGACCCGCGCCACCCGCCGGCCAATCTCGGGCGCCTCGTCGATCACCGGCACTTCCACCGGCAGAAGCCGGGCGTCCGGCCAGACGGCGCGCACCAGCGGCATCTCTACTTCCACCGCGTGCTCGCGCACGTGGAATCGGTCGTCGGTGACGAACAGGTCCGACGCCGACCGCCCGAGCGTCTCGTTAATCTCCTGGGCGACCTCACAGCTCGCGCCCGGCAGACTCCAAAGGCCGAACGTTTCGAGCGCCGCGTACGACAAATCCAGCGGTGTATGAACGGCGCCGAAGACGACAACCAGGTCGGGCTTCGCGCCGCCCCCGGCCAGCGTGCCGAGCACCTCGCCGGCGATCGCGCCGCTGCAGATCCAGCCGGCGTGCGGGACGATCCCGCCCTTCCCGCCGGGGACCGTCGGTCCTCCTTCGGGCACCTTCACCAGCGCCTCGGCGACGGCGCGGCACTGGCCCGGGTCGCCGGGATAGAACATTCCGGCCACCGCCGCCTGCCGAACCGATAAGGCGTTTGGCCCGGCCACGAGGGTGAATATAATCCCGCGGTTAAACCGCCAGCAATCGGAAATGCGCCGGCAACAGCCGATAAACTCGCATTCCACCGACAAGTCGGCGAAGATGGGTGGGTCGTGGCGAGGATGTATAGATGACCAACCGGAACAATGACGACGTGGCGCGGGCCCTGGAGGCCTTGGCGGCCGGCGAGCACCACGAGGAGACGGAGCACCACCAAGACGATCACGCGGGGCACCCACCGCCCACCCCCGCCGCGACTCCGCAGGCTCGCCCGGCGGCACCCCGGCCGGCCGCCGCATCTCGGCCCGCAGCAGCACGACCGGCCAACGCTGGGTCGCAACCGCGGCCGGCCAGTCCACCCGCCGCCCGTCCCGCACAGCCCGGCGCGGCTCCCGCCGCGCGATCCGCCGTCCCGCAGGCGGTACAGCCCGCTTCGCCACGTTCCGCGACGCCTTCGACTCCCCGCCCCGCGCAATCGGCCGCCGCAAAGCCTGCTGCACCACGGCCCGCTGCGCCTGCCGCGGGTCAGCCCGCGTCACTCCAAGGGGCGCGACCGCCCGCAAAGGTCGCCCGCCCCGCCGCCCCGGTCGCCCGGCCTGCTGCCGCGCCATCCGCCCCCGCGGCCCATGCCGCTCCCGCCGTAAACGTCGGCACGGACGAAGGCCACATCGTGGACGATGATGACGCCGTGATCGTCCCCGCGCCGGATGAGTCGGTCTTTCTCCACAAGCCGGATTACGCGTCGAATAAGCCCAAGCCCGTCCCGTTCGGCCAGAGCCTCGGCGCGCGGCAGACGTTCATCCCGATCCTCCTCACCGGCGGATTCATCATGGCGGCGATGGGCGTCCTGCACTTCGTCTGGCATGCCGAGAACAACCCGATGGGCGGACTGCCCGTCTGGCTCGTGGCATTGCTCTTTTTCCTCGGCCTGGTGCTGTGGGGGACGGCCTTCGCGAACATGATGGCGGTCAAGCACATCGTCGAGGCCCAGCGTAAAGCGCGGGCGTAGCACTCCGCCTGCTTAGCGGTCCCGCTTGCGGGACGCTGTTTGCCATCCGCGTCTGCCATCCGGGGCCGTTAAGCGCGACGGAACCGCTCCGCGCCCAATCGTTTGACAACGCGCGCCCGCGACTTCTATCATCCGGTGCGAACCCCAGTTGAGGGCGTTGGCCCCCCAAGGAGAATGTGTCATGGCTGGTCAGAACGTCGTCGAGATCACGGATCAGAATTTCGAACAGGAAGTCCTCAAGTCGGACGTCCCGGTGCTCGTCGACTTCTGGGCGGAATGGTGCATGCCCTGCCGGATGCTCGCCCCCACGATCGACAAGATCGCCCGCGACTACACGGGTAAGGTAAAAGTCGGAAAACTCGACACCGACGCCAACCGCGAAGTGGCGATCAAGTTCAGCATCAACTCGATTCCGACGGTGATCCTGTTCAAGGACGGCCAGGTGCACAAGAAATTCGTCGGGCTGCGCCCGGAGAAGGATTTCAAGGAAGCGCTGGACGCGGTGTAAGAACGAGTGATCGAGCGAGCTTTCGATTCCTCCTTTATTGATTAATAGCCGACAGCGGAAGCTTCGGTCTTCGTCCGCAGAAGACCGAA
>DASXMX010000506.1:0-16677 GCA_036495445.1 Tepidisphaeraceae bacterium | reverse complement strand
AAATCTTGAATTCGGATTTCACATCTGTGTCTATCTGTGCCCCATCTGTGGCTTATTCTCTTCCGTTTTCCGCTGTGCTCTCCGTGTTCTCCGTGGCCTCTGTGTTGCATTTCGCGCGAGTTTCACGGGCATGAGTACATGCCCATGCCACCCAGAATCGGGTTTGATCGCGTGGCGCATTTCATACCCTACGCGGCCATTGCTTCGATTGCTTCGGCGCGGGTGAGGGGTTCGGTTGATCGGCCGCGGACCATCAGGGCGGAGGCGAGGACCTGGCAGCAGGCGAACGCGAGCATGGCGAGGAAGACCCACAGCAGCCCGGCGGAAATCATGTGCTGGACCGAGTGCAGGATGTCGGGGGGAAGTTGATCGTGAGCGGAGAGCTCCAGCAGCTTGCCCGGCTCGATGCCGGCCGAGCGGAGGTGTTGCACTTCGGGGCGGATCAACAGGTTGAACATCATGCCCAATAGGCCCGTGCCGATTGCCCCGCCGATCGTGCGGAAGAACTGGATGCCGCTGGTGATGATCCCGCGTTGCTGCCAGGCGACCGAATGCTGGGCGGCCAGGAGGTAGGACATCGATGCCGGCCCGAACCCGCAGCCGGACAAGGCGAGCACGGCGGTCAGCACCCAGTGCGGCGCGCTGAAAAACGCGCACAGGAGCAGCCCGACAAAGCTGAGGATGACCAGACCCGACCCAAGGATCGCGGTGTTGCGAAATCCCCACCGGACGACCAGCGGCGCCGCAATGATGCCGCTGAGGGCCCAGGTGAGCATCACGGGCGTGACGACGCTCGCCGCCGCCCCCACGCCCCCGCCGCGGCCGCCTTGCACATAGAGCGGCACGTAGGTGTCGAGACAGAGGAACCCGGCCCCAAGCAGGAAGCTGCCGAGCATCGCCGGGCCGATCGCCCGGCCCATCATCAGTGCCGGCGGCATGATCGGGTTGGGCGCCGTTCGCTCGATGCGAACGAATGCGACCAATGCGATGGCAGCGACAACGAACAGCCCCGCGCTCCAAGCCGCGGCCCACCCCGCCGGGCCGACGCCCGAGGCGAGCAGCAGTGCGGCGGTACACGCGATCGAGAGCGTGAAGACGCCCGGCAGATCGAGGTCGGTCGAGTGCGGCTTCTCGCGATCGTGGTATTTCCAAATGAGGACGAGGCCGGCGAAGGCGCCGGTCGGCAGGTTGACGAAGAAGATCGACCGCCACCCGAGCGTGCTGACCAGGAACGCGCCCAGCGCCGGCCCGGCCAAGGAGGCCGTGCCCCAGATCGCGCTGAACAGGCCCTGGATCGTCGCCCGCTCTTCGAGCGTGAAGATGTCGCCCAGGATCGTCAGCACGACCGGCATGATGCCGCCCGCGCCCAAGCCTTGCAGGCCGCGAAAGAGGATCAGTTGGCCCATCGTGTGGGCGAACGCGGCGCAGGCCGAGGCGACGGAAAAGATCAGGATGGCGCCGAGGATCACCGGCTTGCGCCCCAGCACGTCGGCCAGCCGGCCGTACAGCGGCATGCTCACCGTCAGGGCCAGCAGGTAGATGGAAACGACCCAGGAGTAATGCTCGAACCCGTGCAGGTCGCCGATCATCGTCGGCATGGCGGTACTGGTGATCGTCTGCTCCATCGACGCCAAGACCATCACCAGCATGAGGGCGGCGGTGATGTAGCGGCGGTCGAGCCGGGCGGCCGAACCCGGCGCATACCCTAGAACAACATTTGAGGCGGTATCGGCGGCGGCGGGTTCGGTGCTCATCTTCCCTGTGGCTCCCTCATCGGCTCAAACCTCGGCGTTCAAACAAGCTAAACGTTAGGCGCGAGCCAACGCTGACGGCAAAGCGACAATTTGCCGACGCGGAAATTGCGGGAAAACGGCGCCGCCAAGACGCCAAGGACGCCAAGTAGAAGGCAGGAGATGCGAGGACGCGGGGAGAGAGCGGATTGGCCCTCTTCTCCGGGTCACCGTGTCCTCGTGTCTCCGCGTCGCCTTTCTTCCCCTTGGCGTCCTTGGCGTCTTGGCGGCGCTGTTTTTATTTACTTGCGCCCATGTGCCATCGATGGCGCGGTGAAGATGAATTCGAGGAGGTCGGCCATGTCTTGGGGCTTCATCCCTTCCTCGACGCCTTCGGGCATCAGGGAGATGTGCTGGCTTTCGATCCGCTTGATGTCGGCGCGGAGAACTGTGGTGTCTTTGCCGAAGGGCTGGCGGACCGTGACGCCGCTGGCGGTGTCGGTCACGATGCCGAGGAGCGACTCGCCGGCGCGGGTTTCGACGGTGTAGGCGACGTAGTTGGCGGCCACCTCGCGGTTGGGGTCGCAGATGTTGACCAGCGCCTTGGCCTTGCCGTCGTTGCGGATCGTGGTGAGGTCGGGACCGACGGAGAATCCTTCGCCGCCGAGGCTGTGACAGGGGGAGCATCGTTGCAGGTAAGTCGCGTGGCCGCGTTGGGCGTTGCCCTCCAGGTCCAGTGCGGGCTGAAAGGCGCGGATCACCTCGTCTCGGCCTTTCGACGCGGGCTTCAACACCTTCTGGGCGAGCGCCCGCACTCGGGCATCGGGGTGTTTGCGAAGGAACGTCGCCTGGGCGGACGGGACATCGACCGCGTGAAGCGTTCCCGCGGAGATCGCGTTCAACAGAGCCGTTGCGCGATCCGGCCGCTTTAGCAACGCGGCCAGGGCCGCGGCGCGAACGCGGGGCGGGAACCGGCCGAACCGATTGACCAGTTCCTCGGCGACCTGGCGGTCGGGCAACTCGTCAAGAGCGGCGACCGCCGCGAGTTGAAGCGTTTCCGGCGTCTCGGTGCTCAAGAGCGGGAGCAACGCGGGCGAGGCTTGGGCGAACGTCGTGGTGCCCAGCAATCGAACCGCTTCGGCCCGGACGCGCTCGTCAGTAGAAGCATCGCTCGCGACAGAGCGGGCACGATCCAGCAGGGGTGTCATCGCGGCAGCGGGGACCGCGTCGCGCTGTTTCACGAGGCCTTCGCGCAGCGATCGCGCCAGGGCGAACGAGAAGGCGTCGTCTTTGCTGTCGGACTGGGACTCGATCAGCTTGACGACTTGTTCAACGTCCGCAGGGTTGGCACGCTTTCCGATCAGGGATGCAAGTTCGACAAGGAAATCGCGGCCCTCCGGGCGCGCCGCGGAACTGGGGGCGGAGGCCAGCGCGGCGAACATTGCCGCCTCGCTGTCAGCAAGAGAAGTGAGGATTGCGCTGCGCATCCAGGAATCCCCGACGTCCCGCCGGGCGATCTTCGCGAGCGCGGCGATGCGATCGGGCTGGCGCGCTTCGCCGAGGGTGAAGGCGAGCTGGTAGCGGACGGTGATGGCCGGATCGTCGGCCAGTGCGACCAATGCGTCCCAAATCGCGGGCGGGCAGTTGCCGGATCGGAGGAAGTTCTCGGCCAGCAGCACGCCGCGTTCGCGGACGTGGGCGTCGGGGTCGTGCAGGGCGGTCAGAATGTGCGATTCCGTGACGGCGTTCTGCGTGGCCAGCGCGCACAGCGCTCGCAACCGCCCCAACCCGGATTTGGATTCAGTGAGCAATTTCGAAAGCAGCGGCACGGCCGCGGGATCCTGACGCTCGGCGAGTAAGCGTGCCGCGGCGTCGCGGTGCCATCCGTTCGGGTGTTCGAGCAATGCCACGAGTTCCGATGTCGTGGCGGTCGAGAGATGCGGCATCGGCCGCGGCGTGAAGTTTTCGGGCACCACGCGCCAGATCCGGCCGCGCTCGACGCCGCTGTACAGGTCGAGCTTGTTGCGGATGTCGTCCGGCAGCGACCAGGGGTGCTCGATCACCTCGCGGTACATGTCCACAATGTAGAGCGCGCCGTCCGGCCCGTTGGCCATCTGCACGGGCCGGAACCAGATGTCGGGCGAGGCGACGAACTCGGACTTGGGCTCGTCGGGCGCGCGGTGGGCGACGACGCCGACGCCTTCGGGCACGATCACCGCGCGATGCACGAGGTTGTTGGCGGGCTCGCCCAGAAAAGCGTTGTCGCGGAACTCGGCGGGCAGCGCGTCGCCGGTGTACATCGTGATGCCGCTGCAGCTCGTGAAATACCCGCTGGCGCGCCCGCCCTCTTCGATCGGCCCAGTCGCGCGCCCCGCCACGCGCAGCTTCGTGCGGAGCACGCGCCACGCCTCCTCGGGGCTGATCCGGTAAACGTCCGGCCCGTCCGCGTTGATGTCGGCCAGGGCCGGCGGCATCGCGAACAGCGGGTTGCGCGCGGCATACCGCGCGTCGTAGAAAAACGTCTCGACCGAATGGTTGTTGTAGGTGACGAACTTGCGACCGAACGTGTCGTAACTGAGCCCGTGCTGCCCGCCGCCGTTCTCCGTGATGAAGTCGAACGTTCGCGGATCGAATGAGAAGTCCTTGCCCCGCATATTCACCGGCGGCTCGTTCGTGCCGGCGCGGGTGACCTGGCCACCGTTCTCGGACGAGGTGCCGTGAATGCGGCCGTCGAATCCCCACGTGAGGCCGTTGACCAGTCCCTGCACGTTGAGCGGCTCGTGCCCGGCGCCGAAGCCGGTGAAGAGGACCTTGCGCTCGTCCGCGGGTACGGCCCCGTGGGTGCTCTGGAATCGGATGACGTCAGGCGAGGCGGTGACGAAGAGCCCGCGGTTGTACCAGAGGCAGCCGGTCGGCCAGGGGAGGTTGTCGGCGTAGACGCTGGCCTTGTCGTAATGCCTGTCGCCCTTGGAGCTCTCGAGCAACTTGATCCGGCCGAGCCGCTCCTCGCGCCGATCCGGATACCCTCGCATCTCCACGACGAACAGGCGGCCGTCCTCGTCAAAGCAGATCCCGACCGGGCTCTCAATCAGCGGCTCCGACGCGACGAGCTCGATCTTCAATCCGTCGTGGACCTGAAACTGCTTGAGCGCGTCAGCCGGTGACGTCGGCGGGACGCGCGGGAACTCGGGCGGCGCCGCCGCACCCGCGAGCAGAAGCACAGCCGGGACAAACCACCGCTTCGAATGGACTGTCATGCAATCTCCGAATGACGGCGCGCCGGCCACGGGCATGAGTACATGCCCCATGCCACCCATTCGCGCCATGCCCATCTACCTCCCGGCAGAAAATATCGTTGCCGTTACCAATTCGTTATACGAGAATCCGGTCCGTTCGTCACTCGTTCATCATCTGAGGAACCCCAATGCCCGATGCCTGCCGCCCGAGTCGGCGCGACGTGTTGAGTTATGCCGCCCTGATGCTGCTCTCCCCGGCGTTTTTGCGGGCAGACGAAGCAGCGCCGGCGACGGCGACGGAGCCGGCCGAGCCGGTCATCGATATCCACCAGCACACGAACTACAGCGGACGGACCGACGAGCAATTGCTCTATCATCAGCGTGCGATGGGCGTGTCGCAGACGATCCTGCTCCCCGCCGGCTCCGTGGTGAACCGACCGTCCACGCACGACGGGAAGACGAACGGCCTTGCCGCCAAGTGCGGCGGCAACGACACCTGCGTGAAGATCGCCCACGAGCATCCCGGCGAATACTATTTCTTCGCCAACGAAGTCCCAGACCTGCCCGAGGCCCGGGCGGTGCTGACGAGGTACCTCAAAATGGGAGCGCTGGGCATCGGCGAGCAGAAGTTCTTTCAGCCGTGCGATTCGCCCCCGATCGAACTCGTCGCCGAAGTTGCCGGCGAGTTCGGCGTGCCGGTCCTGCTCCACTTTCAGGAAGGGATGTTCAACATTCACTTGCGCGACTTCCACAAGATCCTCGCGAAGTTCCCCAAGACGCGGTTCATCGGCCACGCCCAATCCTTCTGGGGCTATGCCGACAAGAACTACACCGACAAACAGGGCATGTACCCCAAGGGCAAAGTTACGCCCGGCGGGATCACCGACCGCTACCTGACCGATTACCCCAACATGTTCGCCGACATCTCGGCCGGCTCGGGATTGAACTTCCTGAATCGCGACCCGGCGCACGCCCGCGGCTTCCTGGACCGGCACCAGGACAAGGTGCTGTTTGGCAGCGATTGCAACGACACCGCCGGCCGTGGGCCAACGTGCCAGGGGTGGATGACGATCCAAACGCTGCGACGCGTGTCGCCCAGCAAGGAGGTCGAGCGGAAGATCCTCTATGGGAACGCGAAGAAAATGTTCAAGATCTGAGTTGGCTTGAGATTGCGTTGAGCAGTGCGTCGCGATTGGCAAGCCATGCCTCCTCGCCCGCCTGGGCGCGCGGCAGTTCGAGCGTGATGATCGGGATCTGCTGATCGATCCCGGCCCAGCTTCCGAGGCTGCCGGGCGTCGGGTAGCCGATGTTGGACAACACGGGATAGCCGTTGGACTGGCCCATCAGCTCGGCGATTGGTTCGGCCGGGCCGTCGTAGTTGTCGCACGGGTTTCGCATCGAATGGATGGAGATGATCAGGCGGGGCTGGAGGGATTCGATCACGCCGTGGAGCGCGGTCGATTCGGGCTCGCTTAAGGGCTCGCGCCCGCCGAAGTTGAGGCCGTGGCCCGTGCGCTTCCAGTTGGCGGCGGGAAAGTTTCGGTTCAGGTCGACGCCGTGGGCATTGGTGCGACGGTGTGCGGCAAGGCCATCAGGATTCGCACACGGAATCACCGCAACGCCCGCTTGTGGCGAGGACGCGAGCACGGCGATCAACCGTTGTGCGACGTACTCGCTCGTCGGCTCGTCGCCATGAATCGCGGCGATGATCAGTACCCCCACATCGCCCTGGCCGAATTGGACCATAGTGACCGGCCGGCCTTCGACGGATGTGCCGATGTCCGAACGCGTGACGCTCGCCGGGCGCGCCGCGGGCTGCTCCGGTTGCGTGGCCGGCGGCCGCGGTTCGATCACCGGACGCGTTGGCGTGCAACCTGCTTCACCGAGCAGAATCGATACTGCGATTGTCGAGGCGATCCCTGCCTGCCTGCCCATCGGTCCTTCCCTGGAACGACTATCGTTCGTTCATCCGCGCTGTCTGCCATGGAATATGGCCGTTCCACATCGTTTGATCCGCCAAGCGCGGGTGTGTTACTCTTTTACCATGCCCTCTCCCGGAGTCGCCATGCGCACGTTCGCCTTTCTGGTCCTGCTGGCCGGCGCGGTCGTCGTTTCCGCCGCCGCGCCGAAGGACGAGAACTCGACCTCGGCCCTGATCAACCAGGCGCTGGACAAGAACGTTAACCTCCAGCTCGACGGCGTCCTGCCGACCGTGCTGAAGACGATCGAAGACCAGACCGGCGTGCCGATCACCGCCACCGATCAGGTCTACGAGCTGCTCCCCTGGGGCGAGCAGACGAACATCAAGGCGAAGATCGAGAACCAGACGCTGCGCAACGCGCTGACCGCGATCACGCACAAGCTGGGGCTGGGATGGGAACTGGGGCAGTTCGAAGTCGTGCTCAAGCCGCTGCCCGCGCTGACGCGCTTGGGCCGGCGGGCCACCATCGCCGAGTTGCAGACGCTCGACTTGCTCACTTCGACGCCGATGCCCGAGCACAAGGAGCAACTGACCGTCCAGGAACTGGTGAACGCGATCAACCAGAAGCTGTCGACGGTCAAGTCGCCGGCCGTCAATGTCGACCTCCGCCCTGGAGACCCGTCGGACGCGCAAGCGGGCATCATTAAGTTGGACACGCCGATCAACGTCCGGCGGGACGCGACGATCGCGCAGGCGCTGCAGGACATGAGCCGCCAGTCCGACGCCACGTGGTACCCCTGGGGCCGGGATATCGTCATCGTCCCCAAGGAGCAGCAGATCCGCCTGCAGCTCGATAAGACGATCACCGCCCGCTACAACGGGCAGGACATCAGCAAGGTGCTCGACAGCCTCTCACAAAAGGCCGGCGTGCCGTTCCAGATTGAGCCGGGCGCCTACCAGCGGGTGCCACCCGAATACCGCACGATCAAGCTCGACCTGGACAACGCAACGATACGGCAGGTGCTGGACGACATCCGCGGGTTCACGGGACTGGATTACGTCGTGAAGCCGGAGGGCATTTACGTCTGGAACCAGAACCCCAACCCCACCTCTCCAGCCCGGGGCGGCAACGATCCGGTCGTCGCGTCGCTCGAACTGGACGGCGGGTTGCAACTGTTCCTCCGCGAGTCCGATCTCCCGCAAGACGTGCAGGAATACGTAAAGCACAAAAAAGACGAAGAGATCGCCCGGCTGCGCAAACGGATGAAGGACGAAAACTTCACCCCCGCCACGACGCAGCCCGCGAGCCAATCGGCGGCGCAGCAGCCGCATGATCTGTAGCGGAAACGCTCCGATGAACCGCACAAGAGTAAGAGCAGCCTGCCTCTTTGCTCCCTCGCCCGGTACTCCGGGAGAGGGTTGGGGTGAGGGTTCACCGCGCGAGCATCCTTCTCGGAAAAAGCAGAGTCGCGCGGCAAACCCTCACCCTGCCCTCTCCCGGAGTACCGGGAGAGGGAAAGAAGGCTGCTGCATCCTACTTGTGTTGTTTTCCCTCGTCGTGCTGCTACCCCTGACATCGCTCGCGGCCGATGCCCCGGCCGAGCGATTGCCGGTCCCGAATTCGTCGGCCCAGGGCAAGATCCAGTCCGCACTCCGATCGCAATACAAAGAGGAATTCGCCAAGCGAACCCCCGAAGACCAGCACGCGTTGGCGGAGGACTTTCACAAGCAGGCCCTTCAGAAGAACACCGATCCGGTCCGTCAATACGTGCTGCTGCGCGAGGCGCGAGAGCTGGCAACCAACGCCGGCAATTTCGACGCCGCGTTCCCGATCATCGACGACACGGCCCGGCTATTCACGGTGGATCCCAACGAGTTGAAGGTCGACGCCCTCAGCAACGCCATGGACCGGACGTCGCTCCCCAAGCCACAGCTATTCGAGAACTACCACAAGGTGGGCGAGGCCGCGTTGGAGCATGGGGACGTGCAGCTTGCGTATCAGGTGACGGTCCTCGAGCGGGTGCTCTTGCGCGGGACGAAGGACCCGGGCATGGCACAACGTGCCCGGCAATTCGACTTGCGCGTCCACGACGCCCGCCGGGAGTACGCCAAGATCGTCGCGGCGGGCCGGAAGCTGCAGACCAACCCGGACGACGCGGACGCGAGCCTGCTGGTGGGCCGGTATCTCTGCTTCATGCAGCGGCGGTGGGACGAGGGCCTGCCGCTGCTTGCCCAGGGAGCCGATGCCCGCCTTCGCGATCTGGCCAAGCGCGACCTGAACGGCCCCGACGGCGCGAGCGCCACGATGGACCTGGCCGACGCCTACTGGGATCTACCCAACTCAAAAGACGCTCCGCAACAAGCCGCCCGCGAGCGGGCGGCACACTGGTACGCCGAGGCGTTGCCAAAGCTGGAGGGGGAAAAGAAGGCCCGTGCGCAACAACGAATCGATCAGATAAAGCACGCCCCGTAGGGCCCGCTTCAGCGCAAATCCTTCTAACGGCAAAATTTCCGACCGCTAAAACGGACCCTGCAGAATGCATTTCCAGATCCACCAACGTTCGATATCCCCATAATCTTCCATATTCTTCCAGAATGAGTTGACATATTCCGACAGATCTTGCAAACTATCGGCATCTTCTGACGGAGCGTACGCGTTCATGGTGGCAGAAACTCCCAGCAAACTGAAGCGGGCGGAAGTCGAATCGTTGGTGCGCGAGGTGTTGTTGCAGCGCCTGCGCGGCGGCCCCGCCGTCCGGGAGCGGCACGCACAGGCCCCGGCTCGCCCCGGCGGCCCCCCCAATCCCCTCGTCGTCAACGTCTCCGCCCGGCACCTGCACATGACGCCGGCCGATCTGGAAACCCTCTTCGGCCCCGGCGCCATGCTGACGAAGCTCAAGGACCTCTATCAGGAAGGCGAATTCGCCAGCGAGCAGCTCGTGACGCTCGTCGGCCCACGCCAGCGGATCATCCCCAACGTCCGCATCCTCGGGCCGGTCCGCAACTACACGCAGGTCGAGCTGAGCTACACGGACGGCATTTACCTCGGCCTCGGCCTGCCGCTCCGCATCAGCGGCAACCACGACGGGACGCCGGGCATCACGATCCTCGGACCCAAGGGGTCGATCACGATCAACAAGGGCGTCATCCGCGCCGAACGCCACGTCCACATGAGCGAGGCCGACATGGCCTACTACGGCGTCCGTGACGGCGACTACATGAAGCTCCGCATCGAAGGCCCCTGCGGCGTCACCTTCGACCGCGTCAAGGTCCGCTACCACCCCAAGGTCGTCCTCGAAGTCCACATCGACACGGATGAGGGCAACGCCTGTGACCTGGAGAGCGCGACTCATTTGGAATTGTTCAAGTAGGAAACGAGTTGCTGGTTGCTAGTGGCTAGTTGCTAGTGCCAGCCGAACCGAATGAACAACTAGCAACCAGCAACTAACAACTAGCAACTCTTTTGAAGGAGCCACTCATGGCTAGCGAAGCGCTCGGCCTGCTGGAATGCAAAGGCCTGGTCGCCCTGATGGAGGGGACCGACGCGATGCTGAAGTCGGCCAACGTCGAGATGGTCGGCTGGGACAAGGCCGGCAGCGGCCTTGTGACCGCGTTCGTCAAGGGCGACGTCGCCGCGGTGAAGGCCGCGGTCGATGCCGGTGCCGAGGCGGCGGGCCGCATCGGCACCGTCGTCTCCGTCCACGTCATCCCGCGCCCCCACGACGACCTGGGCGGCATGATGCCCAAGGCCAAGAAGCCGACAACCACCGCCTCCGACCGGGGCATCGCGCAGGCGGCCAAGAAGTAAAAAGACAATTAACCACAGAGAACACAGAGAAAGCCAAATAGATTTCGTCTTTCCGCCTCTGTGATTTCCTCTGTGCTCTCTGTGTCCTCTGTGGTTCACAACAGAATTCGACGGAGAACTCCCATGGCAGAACAAGACGGCAACTCCCGCAACGGCTCGTACGGCAACGCCCTGGGCCTGATCGAAACCAAGGGGTGGGTGGGCCTCGTTGAGGCGACCGACGCGATGTGCAAGGCGGCCAACGTCGAGGTCGTGAAGACGATCCAGATCGGCGGCGCGTTTGTGACGACGATCGTCCGCGGGGACGTCGGCAGCGTCCGGGCCGCGGTTGACGCCGGCGCCGAAGCCGCCGGCCGCGTGGGCGAGCTGATCGCCTCGCACGTGATCGCGCGCCCGCACCCCGACCTCCTCGCCGGCTACGGCGCCGGGAGCAGCGGCGGGTCGCTGTAAATCGAGAATGCGTGAAACGTGATGAGTGAAACGTGACGAGAGCGTTTCACTCGCATTCGTCACGTTTCACTCATCACGTTTCACGTGCATCGATCCGGCGTAACTATGAACGTGTTAGTCGCGAATCTCGGCTCCACCAGCTTCAAGTACAAGCTGCTGGACATGTCCGCCGATGGCGAGCAGCTAGCCAAGGGCGGGTACGAGCGGATCGGCCAGGCCGGGTCCCCCTTCCAGACGCACGGCGACGTCATCGACGTGATCCTGAAGGACCTGCCGGCCAAGGTCGACGCGATCGGCTTCAAGGCCGTTCACGGCGGGCCGATCTCCGGCGCGGTGCGCGTGACCGACGAGGTGCTGGCGACGATGGAGCAGTTCGCCGACGTCGCGCCGGCCCACAACCCGCCGTACATCGCGGCGATGCGGGCGTTCCGCCAGAAGCTGCCGAACCTCCCGCAGGTGGCCGCGTTCGAAACCGCGTTCCACCAGACGATCCCGTTCGCCCGGCAGGTCTATGCGATCCCATACGAGTGGACGGAGAAACTCGGCATCCGCCGGTACGGGTTCCACGGCGCGTCGCACCGCTACGTCGCGACCCGCGTCCGCGAGCTGCTGGGGCCGTCGGCCCGGCGGGTGATCAGTTGTCACCTGGGCGGCTCGTGCTCGATCTGCGCGATCGAGAACGGGCGGTCGATCGCCCACTCGTTCGGCATGACCGCGCAGTCCGGCGTGCCGCACGCCAGCCGCGTGGGCGACTTCGACACGTTCGCCCTGCTGAAACTGACCAAGCAGGGGCTGAGCCTCGACGAGATCTTCCGCCAGCTCGGCAAGGAGGGAGGCATGCTCGGGATGAGCGGCGTCTCGCCCGACATGCGCGACATCGAGAAGGCTGCCGCCGACGGCAACGCCCGGGCGAAGCTCGCGATCGACGCGTTTGTTGAAAGCGTTCGCTCGTTTATCGGCCAATACCTGGTGGCCCTGGGCGGCGTGGACGTGCTCGTCTTCACGGGCGGCATCGGCGAAAACGGCATTGCGATCCGCGAGGCGATCTGCCGCAACCTCGAATGGGCCGGCATCGCCCTCGACCCGCAGAAAAACCAGGTCCGCGGCAAGGAGACCAAGATCAGCAAGGTCGAGAGCGACGCCGAGATCTGGATCCTGCCCACGAACGAAGAGCTGATCGTCGCAAGGCAGACGGTGGCAGTGCTGACGGCAAATTGAAAAGGAGCGGGCAGAAGGCAGCAGGCAGAGGGCAGATCGATTCCGAGCCCGTCTGCCTACCGCCTGCTGCGTTCTGCATACTCGAACTTGGAGTTCACAATGGCAAACGGTGAAGCAATCGGCTTGATCGAAACGAAGGGGATCGTCGCCGCCGTTGAGGCGTGTGATGCGGCGCTGAAGGCGGCGAACGTGGAGTTCGTCGAGCAGCACAAGGTCGGCAGCGGGCTGGTCGCGATCACGCTCCGCGGCGACGTCGCCGCCGTCCGCGCCGCCGTGGACGCCGGCGCCGAGGCCGGCGGCCGCGTGGGCGAGATCGTGTCCGTCCACGTGATCGCCCGGCCCCACTCGGACGTGGCGCGGATGGGATGAATTGCGAAACGTGATGAGTGATAAGTGAAACGGGATGGGGAAGTCTTCGTCACGTTTCACTCATCACGTTTCACGCGTATCGATACCGAAGGAGTCCCCGTGTTCTTGGCCCGCGTCACCGGCAACGTCGTCGCCACGCAGAAGGACAAGACGCTGAACGGCCAGAAGCTGTTCGTCGTCGAGCCGCTGAACGTGCGGTACGACGAGCAGACGAAGCAGCCCGCGTCGCTCGGCAACACCGGGCGGGCGATCGTGGCGATCGACGCCGTCGGCGCGGGCGAGGGGCAACTGGTCCTGATCGTCCAGGGCTCCAGCGCCCGGATGACCGAGGTGACCAAGAACCTCCCCGCCGACGCGGTGATCGTCGGGATCGTCGACGCCGCCGAGTTCGCGGGCAAGACGTTCTATCAAGCCGGGGACTGAGTGCGTCCCTGTGACACGGGTTTTCAACCCGTGCCGGGCGAGCCGTTCGCACGGGTAGAAAACCCGTGTCACGAGAAACAGTCATGAATCAAGCTCTCGTGCAGGATGTGGTTGCGGAAGTGATGCGGCGGCTGGGGGACCGCCGGCCGAGTTCCAACGGCGGCCGCGGCGGGGTTCGCGCCGGCGAGGACGCGCCCGCGAACGACGGCCTCCGCAGGCAGGCCGAGCGTCACCCCCACCGCATCGAAGCCCCGATCGGCGAGCTGGGCGTCTTCGAGAACATCGACCAGGCCGTTGGCGCCGCGACGGACGCGCAGCAGAAATTGCTCCGCCTATCCCTCGACGACCGCGACGGGATCGTCAAGCTGATCAAGTCGATCGCGAAGGCCAAAGCCCACGAGTGGGGCAAGGTGGAGCTGGACGAGACGAAGATCGGCCGGCTCGACCACAAGATCGAGAAGCTGCAGATCCTGGAAGGCATCCCCGGCGTCGAGTTCCTCCGCACCGACGCGTTCAGCGGGAGCAAAGGCCTTGCCCTCGACGAGTACGCCCCGTTCGGCGTCATCGGGTGCATCACGCCGGTCACCCACAGCATCCCGACGCTCACCTGCAACGCGATTAACATGATCGCGTCCGGCAACTCGATGGTGATCAACGCCCACCACAGCGGCGCGAACTGCGCCGCCATCGCGGTGCGGGAATACAACAAGCAGATCTCGGGCAAGTTCGGAATCGACGGGCTGATCACCTGCGTCCTGCCGCCCACGCTGGAGACGGCCGAGGCCCTGTTCCAGCACCGGGGCGTGCCGATGCTCGTCGTCACGGGCGGCGCGGCGGTGGCGCGGGCAGCGCTGTCGGCGCGGAAGCGATCGATCGTCGCCGGGCCGGGCAACCCGCCGGTCGTGGTGGACGAGACCGCATGCCTGTCCAATGCGGCCGATTCGATCATCAAGGGCGCGGCTTACGACAACAACCTGCTCTGCATCGGCGAAAAGGAAGTCTTCTGCGTGGAGAGCGTGTTCGACAAGCTGGTCGCCCAGATGGAGCGGCACGGCGCGTTCCAGCTCAATGCGTCGCAGATCGAGGCGCTCACGCGGGCCGCGTTCAGGCCCGACAAGAAGGACGGCAAGCTGCACGTGAACAAGGATTTCGTCGGGAAGGACCCGGCGTTCCTGGCCGAGGCGGCCGACGTCCGCATCCCGCCGCAGACGCAGATCCTCTTTGGCGAAACGACCGCCGACCACGTGTTCGTGCAGGAAGAGCAGATGATGCCGTTCGTCCCATTCGTCCGCGCCAAGAACGTGGACGAGGCGATCGAAATGGCGCTGCAGGCCGAGCACGGCTTCCGCCACACGGCGATCATCCACTCGCGCAACACTGCGGCAATCACGAAGTTCGGCCGCCTCGCGGCGACGACGATCTTCGTCGCCAACGGCCCGTCCGTCGCCGGCCTCGGCGGCGCGGCCGGCGAGGGCTACGGCAGCTTCAGCATCGCCACCCCCACCGGCGAAGGCATCACGACGCCGCTGACGTTCACCCGCTCCCGCCGCGTCACGATCGCGGGGGCGATGCGAATGATCTAACGGAAGGATTCACCGCAGAGACGCGGAGGACGCGGAGATAAATGCAAAGAAAGAAATAGCCACAGATGAACACAGATGCACAACGATGGGATTGCAGATCTGACATCTCAACTTTGAGATTCCGATCTGTGTCCATCTGTGCCCCATCTGTGGCTAACAACGTATTTGTCTTCTCCGCGTCCTCTGCGTCTCTGCGGTGAATCAACTTTATGCAGCTCGGACGTGTCATCGGCCACGCGACGTCGACCATCAAGCACCGTTCGCTGAACGGGCTGCGGATGGCGGTTGTTCAGCCGCTGAACGTCCGGCGGGAGCCGGAGGCGGATCCGGTCATCGCAGTGGATCGCCACTCGGCGGGCGTGGGGCAGATGGTCGTGCTCAACACCGACGGCAAGGCTGCCCGGGAGGTGATCGGCGACGAGAAGACGCCGGTCCGGTATTTCGTGATCGGAATCGTGGACGAATGATCGTCACGGCACGACAGCTCGAAGACCTGCACAGGCAGAACGGGTCCAACGGACGCGTGACGCTGCCTTATCGCGCTCGCTTAACGCCACTGGCGAGTGATTGGATTCGGGCGAGGAAGATTGTCGTCGGGTATGGGGATGTGGGGGCGCCGACAGGGAACGGGGCGGCGTTCGCGAAGCCGCAAGCGGCAGAAAACACGGGGGCCTCGCCCGTTGGAAGTGCGCCCGCTGCGCCCGGCGCATACCTGTGGTGGTGCGACGGACCGTGCGGTCCCGCGAAGGCTGCGGTGATCGCCCACGAAAGGGAATCGTCGCTCCGCGCGATCGAGCATGCCGCGGACTCGAAACAGCTCGCGAAAGTGATCAAGAGCGTCGCGGCCGAGGTGAAATTGGGACGGATCCAGGGCGCGATCCTGCTCGTTCAGAACGGCGCGATGGCGACCGTCTTCGCCAACCGGTGCCCCTCGCTTCGGGCGATCCTCGGCACGTCGATGGACGCGGTCGAACAGGGCATTCAGCAGGTCGCGGCCAACGTGCTGATCATCGAGCACCCGCAGAAGACGCTCCAGCAAGTGAAGAACCTCCTCGCCCGCTTCACCCGCGGGAAGCGGAGCCTGAGCGAAGACGTCCAGCGGCAACTACAGGAGCTGGCCTCCTGCGGTTGAGACGAAGATCCGGGCGAACACAAGGTTCGCCCCTACTGGAGGGCGAACACAAGGTTCGCCCCTACGAAATGCGAATCGGTCGAGTCGTCGGGCGAATCTGTCTGAACGCGAGCTACGAGACGCTCGCAGGCGGCCGCTTCCTCATCGTCGCGGTGCAGGATCGGTTCGCCTTGAAGGGCGAGCCGCGGAAGACGGGCGAATATTTGATCTGTTACGACCACCTGGGCGCCCACGACGGCGACCTGATCGCCTTCGGCGAAAGTCGCGAGGCCTGCATGCCCTTCTACCCCGAGAAGCGCGTGCCCCTCGACGCCTACAACGCTGCGATCCTCGATCGCGTGGTGGTCGAACGCGATATGTGAGAAAGAGAGTTGCCAGTTGTTAGTTGCCAGTTGCCAGCAGGAGGCGGGCAGAAGGCAGTGTGCAGAAGGCAGAAAAGTCGTTCCCTCTGCCCGCTGCCATCTGCCATCTGCCTACTGCCTACTGCCTGCACCTGCCCCCACTGGCAACTAACAACTGGCAACTGGCAACCCAAATGCACGGGTCCTGCGCGGCGTGGTCACTTCAGTGACCATGTCCCGGACCAAGGTTGAACGACTATGGCAAACGGAAACGGATACGGCGGCATCGGCTCCAACGGGACCGGCGCCGCCCGCGTCAGCGAGTGGAAGATCAAGGAGCAAATGTGCGACATCGGCCGGCGCATCTGGCTCAAGGGCTTCTGCGCCGGCAACGAGGGTAACCACTCCTACCGCCTCAGCGAGAACCGGATCCTCTGCACCCCCACCGGCATCAGCAAGGGCAACC
>DASXMX010000505.1:0-4320 GCA_036495445.1 Tepidisphaeraceae bacterium | reverse complement strand
CGAAAACCAGACCAGACGGACACACACGACGCCTCCGCGGGCGTCGGCTTTCGGAACCTGGCCGGCACGGAGATCTGCGAACCGTGCCGGCGCCTGCCGTGTGTTGCGGCGGGACTACCCACGGGGAACTCTGACCGGAATACGGCGGGGTTCCCTTTACTCGCCCCGGTGCGGCCCCGCGCGGCCGCGGGCGATTTATCACTCCCCCTGCCGTGTGTTACGGCAGGGCTCCAAGGGAACCCCGTCCGTGTGTGCGGCGGGGTTTTCTATTTGTAGCTTGGGTGCCAAGGGCGCGTCCACCCCCTATCATGCGGCGCGGAGCGCACTTGGAGCACCGTTTGACACTGAACCCCATTGCTTACCCGACCCCGCAGCCCCCGCCCCTGCCCTACAGCCAACCCGCAGGCTCGGGTCGTTCCCGCCTAATCACCGTCATCGCTTGGATCGTGATCTGGGGCTGCCTCGCCGTCGTGGCCTATGCCAATTGGCGGGCGGCCCGGACGGCCGGCCGGGTCGAGGCGACCGAGCACTTCCAGCTCGTCCTCACCTCCCGCATCGTGCTGGGCGAGGTGCGAATCCTTCCGGGCTCGCCGGAGCTTCGGGCCAGGATGAAGGGGCAGGCGATCGCGCAACTGACCAAGCTCGCGACGGAGCCGGGCGACAAACTCCGGGTGGCGGTTGTGATCGGGGAAGTGGAGGGTGGGAAGGCCGCACTGGAGCGGCTCGATTCGGCCGCTCCGCAACTCAAGACGCCGGAGGGGAAAGCCGACCTCGCCACGCTCCGCACGATCTATACCTCGGGCGCAGATGCCGTCCCGCCTGCGGCGCGCGATGAATTAATCGGGCATCAGGGCTGGTTCGGCAAGCTCGCGCTGAGCTTTGGCCGGCCCGATTCGGACCCGCTCCGCGCGCAAGTGATGCGGGCCGCCGAGCGGGCGTTCGTGGCCACGCTGGCGGTCGAGGGGACCGCGACGATCGCCGCGCTGGTCGGGTTGGGGCTGCTCATCGTCGCCATGATCCAACTGGCCAGCGGACGGATACACCTCTGTTACGGACGTGCACCGACGCTCACCACCGCATTTCTGGAATCGTTCGCCCTTTACCTCGCGGGCTATGTCGCGATCGGACTGTCGGCACGGCTTCTGGCACCGCGTGTAATGTACCTGGGCATGCTCCTGTCGCTGCTCTGGATGCCAATCGCGATGCTTTGGCCGCTGGCACGCGGCGTCTCGTGGGCGCAGCTCAAAGGGGGCCTCGGCTGGTATGTCGGAAGAGGGGTATTGCGCGAAATGGGAGCCGGCATCGTGGGATATATCGCGGGCCTGCCGCTTGTCGTGATCGCGATGATCGTCAGCCTGATCCTGACGACCCGCACGGGATCGAACGCCAGTCACCCGATCATGTTCGGGGAAACGCACGGCGTCTGGCCGATCGTCGAGCTCTACCTGCTGGCCAGCGTCCTGGCCCCGCTGGTCGAGGAGACGATGTTCCGCGGCGCGCTGTTCACCCACCTGCGGCAGCGGCACGGGTGGCTCCTGTCGGCCGTCGTGTCCGCCTTCATCTTCGCGGCCCTGCACCCGCAGGGTTGGACGTTCATTCCGGTGCTGGGCACGATGGGATTCGTCTTCGCCGGGATCCGCGAATGGCGCGGGACGTTCCTCGCCTCGGCCGCGGCCCACGCGCTGAATAACGGGGTCATGGTGACCGTTCTGATCCTCGCGATGCGCTAGTTGGGATGGCGAGGCTCCTGCCGAGCCGAAGGCGACTTGAAGATCGCGGCTCGGCAGGAGCCTCGCCCTCCCGATCCCTACCGGAACATACGCGTACTATCATTTGGCCATGCGGATCGGCATCCTGAGCGACACCCACGACCGGCTGCCCGCGATGCGTGCGGCGATCGAGCTCCTGCGGCAGCACGGGGCGGAGTTCTACATCCACTGCGGCGACGTCGGCAGCGAGCCGATCATCGATCAACTGGCCGGCCTCCCCGCCGCGTTCGTCTGGGGCAACAACGATTACGACCGGATGCACCTGCAGCGGTACGCCGAACAGCTCGGCGTCGCCTGCTACGGGAACCTGGCCGACCTGGAACTGGGCGGCAAGCGGATAGCCGTCCTCCACGGCGACGACTTTCGCCTCCGCCAGCGCCTGCTGGCCGAGCAGCGTCGTGACTACCTGCTCCAGGGGCACACGCACATTCGTAAGGACGAACGGATCGGGTCCATCCGCTGCATCAACCCCGGCGCGCTGCACCGCGCCCGCGAAAAAACGGTCGCCCTGCTCGACACCGACACGGATACGCTGACATTTCTCACCGTGAATGACGGAACTCAGCCCCGCGGCTGACCGCCGATAATCCCGCTCCAACTCGACTGAGGTAGGCAAGGCTTCTCGCGGATGGGAGGGCGAGGCTCCTGCCGAGCCGCGTCTTTTGAGCGAGTCTCGGCTCGGTAAGAGCCTCGCCCTCCCAAAGCGACGCACCGCCATAGCCGATCCAAGTGCTATGCCACAAAAGGGCAATGAAAATGCGCCGCGATTCCGGCGAACCGTGTGTGTGATCGGCGGGGCCGGGCACGTCGGCCTGCCGCTGGCGATGACCTTCGCCGACGTCGGGCATCAGACGCTGATTTACGACATCAACCGCGAGGCGATCGCGCAGATCCGCCGCGGGCAAATGCCGTTCGTCGAGGACGGCGGCCCGGAGATGCTCGCCGGCGTCCTGGAAAGCCATCGGCTCGAGGTCGACGACCGTCCTGCTTCGATGTCCGATTGCGAGTTCCTGGTGATGATCGTCGGCACGCCGGTCGATGAACACCTGAACCCGACGTTCGCGGGCATCCAGCGCGCGCTCGACGGGTGCATCGAACACCTTCGGGACGGCCAGGTGCTCATCCTCCGCAGCACGGTCTTCCCCGGGATCAGCCGGCACATCCAGGAATACCTGGGCTCCAAGGGGCTCGACATCGGCGTCGCGTTCTGCCCGGAACGCGTGGCGCAGGGGCACAGCCTCGATGAATTCCGCGAGCTGCCGCAGATCATCAGCGCATTCGACGCGAAGACGCTCGCCCGCGTCCGGCGGCTGTTCGAGCCGTTCACGCCCGCCTTCGTCGAGATGGAGCCGATGGAGGCGGAGCTGTGCAAGCTGATGACCAACGCGTGGCGATACCTGCAGTTCGCCGCGGTCAACCAGTTCTACATCATCGCGACCGAGCGCGGGCTGGATTTCAGCCGGATCCTGCACGGCTGCCGCTACAAGTACCCGCGGATGGCCGGCATGCCCGGGCCCGGGTTCGCGGCCGGGCCGTGCCTCGTGAAGGACACGATGCAGCTCGCCGCCTTCAGCCAGAACCAGTTCGTCCTCGGTCACGCGGCGATGTTGATCAACGAGGGCCTTCCCTCGCACCTGCTGAACCTCGCCCGCCGGAAGATCGACCTCTCCCACGCCACCGCGGCGATCCTCGGGATGGCGTTCAAGGCCGAATCGGACGACCGCCGCGATTCGCTGAGCTACAAGCTTCGCAAGCTGCTGGCGCTGGAGTGCAAGCACGTCGTCTGCACGGACCCGTACGTGCGCGATCCGCAGCTCGTCCCGCTGGAGCAGGCCATTTCTCAAGCCGACGTCCTGTTCGTCGGCACGCCGCACAAGGCGTACCGCTCGCTGGCGATTCCCGCGGGCAAGATCGTGATCGATGTGTGGGACTGGGTCCGCCCGGCAGAGGCCGAACCTTCAACGGAACATCAGGCGCCGGCAGCGGCCTCGCCCCGCCGCCGACGCGCGGACCGGCCGCGCGCGGCGTAGACGCGGACATTTGTGGTGCAGCCCTTCTGGGCGGCACGTGCAGGCTGGAAGCCCGCACCACAACGGTAATCCCGGGGACGATAAATCCCGATGACGAAGGGGACGTCTATCCCAACGGCGCAGGTTCTATCTTCGACGAGGTGCCATTGAGCAGCGCGCAAACCATCCTGGTCACCGGCTCGGCGGGGTTCATCGCCGGATATCTCGTGCAGGAACTGCTGGAACGCGGGCACCGCGTGATCGGCGTGGACAACTTCTCGAAGTACGGCCCGGTCCAGAAGAGCTACCAGGGCCACCAGAACTACACGTTCGTTCAGGGTGACGCGAAGAACGCGGCTCTCCTGACGGAACTGGCGATGCAATGCGACCACTTTGTCGCCTGTGCGGCGAAGATCGGCGGCATCTCCTACTTCCACGAGTACGCCTACGACCTGATCGCCGAGAACGAGCGGATCACCGCCGCCAGCTTCGACGCCGCGATTCACGCCTTTCAGAATGGCCGGCTGCGGAAGATCACGGTC
>DASXMX010000504.1:0-14571 GCA_036495445.1 Tepidisphaeraceae bacterium | reverse complement strand
ATCGGATGCAACGAACTGGCAGTTGGTGAACGCGCCGCCCGCCGGGACAACGGTGGCGCCAGGCCACAATGTGGACGTGACGATCCAGTTCGTCGCGCAGTCGGCGCCGGGCAATCAGTCCGTGGACGAAACCAACGACGTGACCTCGACGCCCGACAACCTCCCGCCGTCGCAGACGGGCGGGGTCTATGACGGAACGCTTACGATCAATTCGAACGACCCGACTACGCCCGCTTCGACGGTGCAACTGGCGGGCTATTGGCAATACGAGTCCGAGCACGAGGAAGAGCCGAACCTGCAGACGATCGTGAACCGCATGTTCGGCTACGGCACGGACATCAGCAACACGCCGCTGCCGCAGTACCCGAACAACGGCTCGACCGTGACGGCGTACGGCGAGGAGGTCATGTCCGGCCTGTGGCAGGCCGCCGACCCGAGCCAGCCGGTGAACGTGTTGCAGTTGGCCGCCTACCACACGCAGCTAAACCCCAGCGACTCGAGCAGTTTCCTGACCCAGTTGACCACGTGGTATTCGCCTTCGGATCCGGCCAAATTCAACACGCTCTTCAGCCACGCGGATAAGCAGGGGCAGTCGGTGCTGCCCCAAAACGCAGCTTCCTCCGGCCCGGCCCAGGGAAGCTTCGCGCCCGGCAACAACACGTTCGGCTTCGACCTGGACGGTGAATACAGCCAGGACAGCCTCAACACGACCGACATCAACTCGTTCGGCCGGTCGGGCCACGCGATCCGCTTCTACCCGGCGCGCGACGCCAGCGGCAACCTGATCCCCAACACGTGGATCATGGGGATGGACTACCAGAACGCCCAGTTCGACAACTCCGACTTCCAGGATGGCGTCTGGCTGGTCCAGAACGTCCGCCCGGCGACGCAGGCGCCGGCCGTCACCAATCTCAAGGCCAGCTCCTCGGCCGGGCAGGTGACGCTGCAATGGACCGCGGTCAAGGACACCAGCCTGCAGGGGTACAACGTCTACCGTTCGGAGACGGCCGGCGGCTCGTACATAAAGCTCAATTCGAGCCCGGTCACCGGGACGTCGTTCGTCGATTCGAGCCCGGCCGGGGCGAAGGAGTATTACCAGGTGTCGGCGGTGGACTCGGCGGGCGAGTCGGAGAAGGCCGCGACGTCGATCGCCGTCGACTCCTCCCCGTCGGGCGGCGGCGGGACCGGCGACGGGCCCGACCTCACCGTCAGCGCGGTCACGGGCAAGCTCGCCAGTTCGGTCGTCGGCAACTCGCGGTCCGGCCCGACCCGCGTGACCGTCACCAACAGCGGCAACCAGACCGCCAAGGGGACGATCGAGATCGACGAGTTCCTCTCAACCAGCGCAACCGACGTGACCGGCGCGACCGAGGTCGTGCACGTCACGCGGAACGTGAACCTCAAGGCGGGCAAGTCGACCCCGGTCGTACTGCCCGGCTTCAAGTACCCCTCGAGCCTCAACGGCCAATACTTCATCGTCGCGCAGGTGAAGGACATCAAGGGGATCACCGAGTCGGACACGACGAACAACACCGGCGCCTCGTCCGCGATTAACATCGCCCCGGCCTTTATCGACCTGCACAACCTCTTCGCCGGCTCGCTGCCCAGCACGCTCGTGCCTGGGAAGCGGACGAGGTTGCAGGTGCCGGTGATCAACGACGGGAACTCGATCGCCAAGGGCGTCGCGACTTTCACGATCACCGCCTCGACCAACGCCCAAGGCACCAACGGCACCACCCTGGCGACGATCAAGCGGCCCATCGCCTTGGCAGCGGGAAAGACCGGCAAGTACAACCTGTCCTTCCTCGTCCCGACCCTGTCCTCGGGGACGTATTTCGTTGTGACCAACGTCTCGCTTTCGGGTGACGCTAACGCGTCGAACAACACCGGCGTCAGCACCGGCACGTTCACGGTTTAATCGCGAGGCCGAATCAGAATTTCGGCGCAGCCAACCGATCCCGTGCCGGCATACACTCGCCGGCACGGGGTCTTTGTTTGGAGCGGCCGCCCGACGGGAGGCGCGTCATGAACTACAGTCGACTGGCTTACGCAACCGTGCTCGGACTTGTGCTGTTCGCTTCCGGATGCGGGTCGCAGAAGGGCAAGACGGTCTTCACCGCCGGCCCCAACTCCGGCACCAATGTCGGCACCGCCCCGCAGGACGGCACCTACCTGCTTTACACTGCGATGAGTCCCAATCCGACCGTCACGGTGAAGCTGAAAGAGGGCGACAAGCTCGGCTTCCAGAAGACCAGCGACGGGCGGATCGAGGCCGTCTACGACGACAAAACCTACGACTTCGACAAGGGAACCGCGCAGGCCTACTGGAAAGTTGAGTAGCGCGGCGCGGCGACGAGACGGACCGAGGGGGCATCATCTCACTCGCGGAGGACCACGCGATGCGTACGGTTCGAGTTCTGATTGCGGCATTGGCGATGTTCACCGGCGTTGCCCTGTTCACCGGCTGCGGCATGCAGGGCGGCAAGACCATCATGACCCAAGGGGGCACGTCGGAGCCGGTGATGGGCACCGCCCCGCAGGCGGGCCAATACGCGCTCTACACGTCGATGAGCGCCAACCCAACGGCCACGGTCAGCCTGAAAGAAGGCGATCCGCTTGGCTTCCGAAAGGCCGAAGACGGCCACCTCGTCGGAGTCGCCGGCGGGCAATCCTTCGACCTGCCCCACGGCACCGCACAAGCTTACTGGAAACTGCAATCGAAGTAGCCCGCAACGGCGCGCATGGCGGCAGGCCGGCAGGCCGATTAAAGGCCTGCCGCCTCGATGCGCTTGTCGGCGGCCTTTGGCCCGGTCGATGTAATGCCGATCGGAATGCCGGTGTGTCGCGCGATCCGATCCAACATCGGATCGATGCCCTTCCCCGGCACGTCCTCGTAAACGGGCCGGCACGCGCGGCAGAACGCCGCCAGCCTTTCCCGGTCCTCAAGGCTCGGCGCCGCGTGGACGGGCAGCCTGTCGATCAAGGCGGGCACACCGCTCGATGCGCCTGGGCGTTCGACTTGGTATGCCGTGCAGATCCGGCGTGGCAGTTGGGGCAGGCGATCGACGTGCGTGACGGCGAGCCAGTCCGCCCCACCGGCCGCTTCGACCGCGTACCCGGCCGCGACGGCATCGAACAGGCCCACCCGAAACTGCCCCTGCCAACCGGCGTCCTCGTTGTGCGGCTCTGGAAGCACGCTCCGTAGCGCGGCCTCTTCCGTCACGAGAGGCCCGATCCCGTGACGCGTGAAGTAGGTGCGCAGCACGCCGATACGCGTGCGGGTGCCTTCGTACCGCGCCTCGTCCAACAAGCAGTCGGCATTGGCGAAGGTCGTTGTGCTCCAAGTCGTGTGCGGGTGAAATCCGTACCGTTCATCCAGCAGCACCCCTTGAGCCCCTTCGAAAAGGATCGTTCCCGGCTCCCGCGTCATCGCGGCTGCCGCGGGCGAGTCGATAATCGTCGCCCGCTCTGCCAACGCCGCGTAATTCTCCGTCGCGGCGTCAACCCACGTTGGCTCGAGGATCGTCCGGGCGTGTGGCAGGATGGAAGGTTGATCGCTGTTGAGCACCTCGGCGAGTTGCTGTCGTTTGAGTTCGCAGACCGTCCGCAAGCGCCGGCGCACCGTGGCCCGGTTCGCCAAGTCTTCCGCGCGGAGGGCCAGTTCCGGATGTGCGATCGCGTCGGCCATCGTTTCGCCTACGCCCATCCCGCACGTGCCGTGGGCGGTGCCGCCTCGGGCCAGTTCCCGGATCCGGTTGGCGGCCTGGTGGGCGGGCGTGATGACAAGGCAGCGGGCATCAATGAAGAGCCGGTCCGTCGCATCGCCGACGCCGAGTTGTTCCAGGTGGCGGGCCTCGTTGAACAGCGCGTAGGGCTCGATCAGCATGAACCGGGACAGCAGGGTCCGTATCCCCGGGACGAACGTCGCGCCGCCGAACTGCGAAAACGTGTGATGCCGTCCGTCCGGCGTGACCACGTTGTGCCCAGCCTGCGGCCCGCCGTTGAAGCGCACGACGGTGCGTGCGCCGGTCCGGCGGGCGAGGAAGTCGATGATCGTTCCCTTCCCGCAGTCGCCGAAGGCGAGATCAATCACCAGGATGGCCCGGCTGTCGCTCATTCCCGACAGCGCCTAAAGCCGCCGGGCACCGGTTGGTCGGACGGTCGGGCCGGCCGCAACCAGCGAGCCGAGCGCGCCGGTCAGGCGATCGATCGTGCGGCCGACGACGCCGCGATGGCGAAGGTGCGCGGCGCCTTCGTCCATCGTGATCGCCCCTTCATTCACGCCGATCGTCAGCGCGATGCACTCGGACGTGTCCTCGGGGCTCTCCAAGCGAATGACGTCCTGCGCGCCCAGGTGCCCCCGCCAGAACCCGCGCACCTGCTCGTCTCCGCCGTAGCTGGCGCCGCCGGGCAGCAGGTAATACAGGTGATAGCGTGCCTTCACCTCCGCGATCAGTCGATCGACCGGAATGTCCTCGGCCAGCGCCTCGCCCAGCAACTGCTGGACCTCCGCCTGCTTCACGCGGGGGTAGGCCATCTCGTCGCCGATGATGAAAAGGTATCCCTTGCGGCCGCGCTTCTCGAAGCAGTCGATCGCGGTGTGCCGGGCGGCGACGTAGAGCATCAGCTCGTACGATTCGGTCTTCTGCCCCCCGCCGCCCCCTTCGAGGATCATGTTCTCGAGGTTCTGGTCCATTCGGTTGTCGGATTCGAACTGCCCGACCTGCAGCGGCACCTGGTCGCAAGTCGCATCGCCCACCGCCGCGAAGAGGATCTGCGGGCCGGGGATGTAGCGGTGGCCGAGCAGCAGTTCGTGCAAGTGGGGCAGGTCCGCGTGGATGCCGCGGACGACCTTCCCCATCGAGCCGGTCACGTCGAGGCTGATGATGATCGCGTTCGACTCGGGATGCTCCGCGCTGTCGCGACTCTCGCGCAGGCCCAACCCCTGCGGATCAAGCGTCTGATGCGGCCTGAGGTGCCCCGAGCGGTGGGCCGCACCGCTGTAATCGAACACGTCCTTCCCGGCTTTCGCCCGCGCGACCGCCCGGTCGTTATAATCCGCCGCCGACCATCGTCCGCTGCCCATCGCTCACTCCTTTGCCGGCGCCCCCGGCATGTCCCCCCAACCAATAGACGTTCCATCGAAGCCGGATTTGCACGATCGATCCACAAAGACACACGAAGGAAGAAGAAATCTATGCGAAGCGAGGCCTTGCTCTTCTTCGTGTCCCTTCGTGTGACTTCGTGGACAACGGTTTTCTATGCCCGTTGCTTCGGCGGGAGCGCCAGCGGCATGAAGCGTCGCCGGCCCCAGAGCGCCTCGATCAGCCGGTCGAAATCGTCGAGCAATCGCCATGCGTCCGGCCCCACTGGTGGATCGATCGCGAGGCATCGGCCGAAGTATCGCACCAGCCCCGGCTCGATGCCCGGTGGGCAGTCGCCGGTCACCGGGTCGCCGCCGAGCAGTTCGATCATGCACCGCGCGCCCAGCCCGATATCGAGCTCGGCCGTAGGCGGCTTGCCCAGCGCGCCTTGCCGCTTGTACCAGGGCATGTACCCGCTGGCGATCACCCGGACCGGCCTGCCGCCCGCGTCGCTCGCGACGGCGCAGCACCAGTCGATCAGCAGCAGTTTGTGCTCCCGCGGCTCGATCATGACGTGCATCGGCAGCACCGCCGCGTGCACGACATCGTTCGAATGAATGAACCCCAGGATCGTCAACAGTCGTCGCCAGATCCATGCGACGTGCCGCGGATCGAGGCCGTCGGGATAATGGGCGCGCACCTCGGCCAGCGTGTACAGTTCGTCCGGCGAGCGGATCTCGTCGTGCATGCGGAGCACGTTCGCCTGCCGGGCCGGCCCGGCGCCGCCGTCGGCCATCCCCAAAGTATCCGCCACGTGCGGAAGGAATGGCGTGAACCGCCCCGCGTGCGGGATCACGTGCAGCTTGCGAAGCACCGCCGATTCGTTGACGACCAGGGCGTTCGAGCACACGTCGCGGGCCACTTTGAAGACGCCCTCGACTTCCCGCCCCCCGTCTTCGAACCGACAGCGGTAAACGGCGCAAACGGATCCCACCGCGATCCGGTCCATCACCCGATACGCGCGCCGCCCCACCGCCACTTCCACCGGCGACGTGTCGAGCCAGGCTTCCTTCGCATCGGCCAACCCGCACCGCGGGCAGAACCGCATCCCGGGCCGCAACGGCTCCGTCAGCAGGCAACGCGGGCAGGTGAATTGCACGGTCGGCACGGATTGTATCCTCGGGCAGACGACATGCATTATACGATGTGAAAGGCTCCGTTCCGCTTCCGATTCGCGCGAGATTCACGGCGTTGCACATGGCAATCGGACATGCCACCCCTCACCCCCGGACAACTATGTCGTCGACTTGCGATACGCCGCGGGCGTGATGCCCAGGGAATCGCGGAAGGCGCGGCTGAAGTTCTGGACGGCGGTGAACCCGCATCGGCCGGCGATCTGGGGGAGCGTCTCGTCGGACTGCATCAGCAGCCGCCGGGCCGTCTCCATGCGGACGCGCACGATCTCGTCGTGCGGCGTGCGGCCCAGCTTCTGCACGAACTGCCGCTCGAGCCACCGGCGGCCGACGGGCACGTGCTTGAGGATGTCCGAGACCGAGCACGGGTCGCAGGCGTGCTCGCGGATGTACCGCAGCGCGTCGGCCAGGTTCGGGTCCTCGACGGCTAGGATGTCCGTGCTGGCCCGGCGGTTCACGCCGACCGGCTGCAGGCGCAGGTGCCGCTGCTCGGCGGTGAGTTTTTCGCCCGACAGGAGCCGGTCCAGCAGCCGGGCGGCGGTCTCGCCGACGCGCGTGAAGTCCACCGCCACGCTCGACAGCGACGGCCACGACGTCCCACACAGCAGGTCGTCATCGTTCACGCCCAACAGCGCTACCCGTTCGGGGATCGGCAGCCCGACGCTGTGGCACGCCGCCGCCACGTCGCGGGCGGCCATGTCATCCATCGCGAGGATCCCGACCGGCTTGGGGAGCGATTGCAGCCACTCGATCAGCTTCGGCCAGTGCGGCCGGGCGCTCCAGCCGTATTTAAACGACCCCTCGATCAGCGACTCGTAGCAGTCGAACCCCTGCTCGGCCAGGGCCGCGCGGAAGCCGCGGAGGCGGTTGTTGGAGACGGTGTGGGAGATGCGGCCGTAGAACCCGAAATGCTCCACCCGGCAATTGATCAAATGGTCGGCGGCCATCCGCCCCACCGCCTCGTCGTCGATGCAGACCACCGGCATCGACTTGGGATCGGCGTTGCCCGAGCAACTCACCACCTGCGTGCTGCCGGCGCGGACCTGCTCCAGGACCGCCGGCATCGACACGGCGATCACCGCGCCGTCGCACTGGGGCCAGTCTTCGAGCCTCGCCGAAAACGCGCGAAGCTCCTCGTGCAGGATCCAGCGGTGCCGCGCGTTGGCGTACCGCATCACCCCGCGGAGCACGTCGCGCCCGAACCCCATGGCGGCGTCCACCGCCACGCCCACCAGAGGCCGTCGGCGATCCATGGAACTCCCGGTTGTCGGTCGAGCCTGTCGCAAAACGATTGGCAGTTTACAACGAATGCCAGAGAACGCCAAGAACGTTTTCACCCTGCGACATCCGGGCTTGAACAAACCCTCATGAACGCGGTCGGCGGCGGACTTAGGCGCAAAATGAGATGCCGCAGAGACACGGGGGGATGAGCCCGTTTGTTGCACGCCGCGCGGCCTAAGCACTCCCTCAACGGGCCGCGGCGAGCATCCCATCCAGCGTTCGGCCTTGACCTGCCGGGATGTCCAGCACTTTGGTCTTCTGGCCATATCGCACTTCGCATCGCCCGGCAGTTGTACCGGCATGGATCATCGCCTGGGTCAGCTTGCCCGCTTTCCACGACAGGTCGAGCGTGAACCCGCCGCGGGCGCGGAGGCCGGTGACACGGCCGTCGGGCCAGGCGGCCGGAAGCGCGGGGAGCAGGTCGAGGATCGGGCGCCCGTCGGGCGTCTGGAGCTGGCTCTGGAGCAGCATCTCGCAGACGCCGGACGTGTAACCAAAGTTGCCGTCGATCTGGAACGGCGGATGGGCGTCGAACAGGTTGGGGTAGGTGCCGCCGCCCTGATTCATGTTAACGCTCTTTCCGCCGACCAGTCGAAGCTGGTTGTGCATCAGGCGGTAGGCGTGGTCACCGTCGCGGAGGCGCGCCCACAGGTTGATCTTCCACGCCTTGCTCCAGCCGGTGCTCTCGTCGCCCCGCGCTTCGAGTGACGTCTGGGCGGCCTTCGCCAATTCGGGCGTCGTGAGCGGCGAGATCTGCCGCCCGGGATAGAGCGCGAACAGGTGCGAAACGTGGCGGTGGTTGTCCTTCGGGTCGTCCCGATCCACCATCCACTCCTGCAACTGGCCCCACTTCCCGATCTTCGGGACCAGCAGCTTGTCCCGCATTTGCGCGATCTTCGCCCGGTACCCGGGATCGAGATCGAGCGCCTTGGAGGCTTCGATGGTGTTGGTGAACAGATCCCAGACCAGTTCCTGCTCGAATGAGACGCCATCCTCGATCGGCCCGTGCTCAGGCGAAAACCCCATGGGACAGACGAGCCGGCCATCCGGCATCGGCTTGAGGCGGTCTTCCCAGAACTGACAAACCTCCTTCAGCATCGGATACCCGACGTCCCGCAGGTATCCCTTGTCGCCCCCGAACGCGTAATGTTCCCAAACGTGCTGGCAGAGCCAGGCGCTGGCGGCGTTGATCCACGCCCAGCTCGACCCGCCATAGATCCCGTTCTCGCACCGCGTGGTCCAACCCCGGGCGTGGAACTCGGCTTGCGTCTGGCGCGCCCAAACCGGTCGCGCGCTGTTGATCCAGTCGATGAGCGGTTGCTGGCACTCGCCCAGGTTGGCCGGCTCGGCGGGCCAGTAGTTCATCTGCACGTTGATGTCGACGTGATAATCGCACCTCCAAGGCGGCTGGTTGCTGTTGTTCCAAAGCCCCTGAAGGTTCGCCGGCAACGAGCCGGGGCGGGAGGAACTGATCAACAGGTAACGCCCGTACTGGAAGAACAGCGCCTCGAGCTCCGGATCCTTGACGCCCTTCGAATAGGCGGCGAGGCGATCCACCGTCGTGACGGAGGATACGTCCGACGGAGAACCGCCGAGGCCGAGCCGCACGCGATCGAACAGATTCTGGTAGTCCGCGACGTGAGCGGCCCGGAGTTGATCCACCGATTTCCGTGCGGCCGCATCGAGCGCGGCCGCCAGTCGGGCGTGCGGGTCTTCGCGCCGCCAGCCCTTGTCGGAGCGATTCAGGTAGTTCGTTCCGGCGTCGAGAAGGATTGTGATCGCATCGGCGTCTTCGAAGCGCAACTGGTCCCCGTCGGTCGCGATCCGGCCGCCCTCGTTGAGCACGAGCACCTGAGACTCGTACTTCAGCCCGTTGTCGAGGGAGCCCGTGACGGTGAGCCGATCACCCTGCGCACCCGCCCCGGCGTTGTGCGCATCGACCAGCCGAACGGCCCCGCTGTATCGGCCCGGCTTGTCGGCAGTGAAGCGAAGCACGATCACGCCATCGGGATGGCTCGCGAACGCCTCCCGACGGTACGTCACGCCGTCAAGCGTGTAACTCACCTGATGAATCGCCCGGCTCAAGTCCAGCTCGCGCCGATAGTCCTTCGCACCCGCGTGGCCCAGGTCGATGAAAAGGTCGCCGAAGTTCTGGTAGTAGCCGGTGTCGTGTTCGTCGCCGGTCCAGAGACTGTCCTCGTTGAACTGGACGTGTTCGGCGTCGAGGCCGCCGAAGATCATCCCGCCGAGGCGGCCGTTGCCGATCGGCAGCGATTCCAGCATCCAGTCGGTCGCGGGGCGGTCGTACCAAAGCTTCAGATCGCCGGCGAACGAGAAGGCCGAAGCCATCAGAGGAGCGAAAAGGAACGCGAGTTGCCAAAGAGTCTTTTGCATCATGTTGGCCGCCCACGACGTCGGATTCGGAAACGATTGCCTTCGCTGTTCGCTACCGTCCCGGCCGAATTTCGTTAGGCTGGCACAGTGAAGGAACCGCAAATGACTCACGACTTATCCAATCGATTAGCGTTGGTGACCGGCGCGTCGCGCGGGCTGGGGGCGGCGATCGCGCGAAAGCTAGCCGGTTGCGGCGCGGCGGTGGTAATCAACTATCACGAGAGCGACGAAAAGGCCAAAGCGCTGGTCGCGTCGATCCGAGACAACGGCGGGAACGCGGTTGCGCTCCCGGCCGACGTGCGGGACGAGGAGCAGGTCCGGTCGATGGTGGACGACATGGTGCGGCTGTGCGGACGCATCGACGTACTCGTGACGAACGCGACCGGGCCGCAGCCGATGTTGAAGATCGAGGACCTCACCTGGCGGGCGTGCCTCGATCAGCTCGAGTTCTTCGTCAAGAGCCCGATGCTCCTCGTCCAGGCGGTACTGCCCTCCATGAAGGCCCGGCGTTTCGGGCGGATCATCCAAATCGGCTCCGAGGTCTTCGAGAAAGGCGTTCCCGAGTTCTCCAACTACGTTTCCGCCAAGGGCGCACAACTTGGCCTGACGCGATCGTGGGCGATGGAGCTTGCCCCGTGGCAGATCACCGTGAACCAGGTCTCCCCCGGCTGGATCCCCACCGAGCGGCACGCGTCCGATCCTCAGGAGGCCAAAAACGCCTACGCCGCCGAGGTGCCGCTGAGGCGGATGGGCGTTCCGGCCGACGTCGCGGAAGCGGTCGCCTTCCTCGCCTCCGACGCCGCCAACTTCATCACCGGCCAAAGGCTCGCCGTGAATGGCGGCAACACTCTGGAATAGTCCGCACGCCGCTGCCACGCCCCACTTCTGCTCCGCGTTCAGCGACGATTCGCCGAGCACGCTCTGCAGGTTCAGCTTGATGTCTGTGGCCACGTCGGGCAACTTCTGTCGAAGGGCTTCCAGAGCTTCCATTACATACCTCAATCGGTTGAGTAGGACGGGTCATGAAACACGTGAAACGTAAAGACTGAAACGTGACAACGGCCCGTCACGTTTCACTCTTCACGTTTCAGGTTGCAAATGGGACGACCGGCGTCCGCTTACGCGGCATTCAGCGTGCTCTCGCCCTGCTTCCAGTTGCAGGGGCAGAGCTCGTCGGTCTGCAGGGCGTCGAGGACGCGGAGCACCTCGTCGACGTTGCGGCCGACCTTCATATCGTTAACGCTGACCCAGCGGATAACGCCGTTCGGGTCGATCAGGAACGTGGCGCGGAGAGCGACGCCGTCCTCAGGGTGGAGAATGCCCAGGGCGCTGCTCAGCTCGCGCTTCGTGTCGGCCAGCATGGGGTAGGACAGGTCCTTCAGCTCCGGGTGGCTCTTGCGCCAGGCGAGGTGGACGAAATGCGTGTCGGTGCTGAGGCCCAGCACCTGCGCGTCGCGGTCGGCGAAGTCGCCATTGCGGCGGCCGAACTCGGCAATCTCGGTCGGGCAGACGAACGTGAAGTCCATCGGCCAGGCAAACAGCACCAGCCACTTGCCCGGGAAGTCGGCCTGCGTGAGTTCCTTGAATTCCCTCCCCTTCTCGGTGCTCACCACGGCCTGCAGGCGAAACTCGGGAAGCTGATCACGAACCGTCAACATCGTTCAAATCTCCTTGAATGGATCCCTTGCGCGTCTGGTTGGCGTTCGATGGGCCGCCCTGGTCCCAAAGCGGCCAACACGGCTTGTTTATGAGCGGCGAACGGTAGTCATTCGCCCCGACGGAGGCAAGCGGCAAGCGAGGGAAAAAGTGACGCACCCTCAGGCGAATCGCGCGACAAGCGATCCGCGAAGGGACACGAAGAGAAAGAAATGCAAATGAGCGCAATCCAATGATTGCGCTATTTTGCACAGGCCTCAGATGCATTTAATTGCGGGGGACGTGGTGGGCGGGGTCAGTCCAGATGAAATCTCTTTTCTTCGTGCCCCTTCGTGTCCTTCGTGGATCGTTACTTCGGTATTCACGCGGCGGTGATGGCACGGCGTGGGGCTTGGGGCAGGAACTTGGCAATGCGGGCGCGGAGCTCGCGGGTGGTGAAGGCCCCTTTTTGGAGCTGATCGGCCACGCCCAGTTCGCGGGCGGCGGCGGTCTGTTCGGCGTTCAAGAGGCCGCTGAGCACGATCACGGGGACCGCCGCGAGGCCCGGGCGTTGGCGGGCGAGGCGGAGGAAGTCGAGGCCGTCCATCCGCGGCATCGACAGATCCAGCAGGATCAGGTCCGGCGTCCAGTCCTCGGTCGCGTGCAGCGCCTCCTCGCCGTTGCCGACGGCGACGACGCGGTGCCCGCCGTTTTCCAGCACGCGCTGGAACAGCGTCCGCAGCTCCAACTGATCGTCGATGACGAGAACCATTCCCATAGGCAAATCACTCGCGATTCCCCCTCGGCGACTATTGTCGATTCGACCGGAAAATCTTGAACCTTTAGCCGGCGGGCTTTTATCGGACGCGGATTGGAGGAACAATCCTGCAATGGTCCCACGTCTGAGCATAGCCGCACTGATCCTGTTCGCGATGGCGTCGTGGCCACCCCGCTGCCCGGCCGAAGAGGCCGGGGCTGCCACGCGGCCGGCGTTCACCAATCACCTGGCCAGCGAGCGTTCCCCCTACCTGCTGCAGCACGCCCACAACCCGGTGGATTGGTACCCATGGGGCGCCGAGGCCTTCGAGAAGGCGCGGCGCGAGAACAAGCCGATCTTCCTCTCGATCGGGTACTCCACCTGCCACTGGTGTCACGTCATGGAGCGGGAGTCGTTCGAGAACGAGGAGGTCGCGAAGCTGATCAACGACAACTTCGTGGCCATCAAGGTCGATCGCGAGGAACGGCCCGACCTCGACGCGGTTTACATGCAGTTCGTCACCGCCATCTCGGGCGATGGCGGGTGGCCTATGACGGTCTTCCTGACGCCGGACCTCAAGCCGTTCTTCGGCGGGACCTACTTCCCGCCCGAAGAGCGGGACGGGTTGCCCGGACTCAAGACCGTCCTGGCGCGCGTCCACGACGCATGGGTTGAGAAGCACGACACCGTCGTAAATTCCGCCAACGATCTGGCCGCGAAGCTCAAGCAGGTCGCAGCCACGTCGCATTCTGGCCGGGTAAGGCCCGAGGCCCTCAACGAGGCGTTTGAGGCATTCCGGGCCGAGTTCGACGTCCACCACCCCGGCTTCGGCGCCGCCCCCAAGTTCCCCCGTCCCTCGGCAATTGATTTTCTCTTCCACTATTACAACAGGACCGGCGAGCAGCCCGCCCTAGACATGGCCCTGCAGACCCTCCGCGCCATGGCCGCCGGGGGCATCCACGACCAACTCGGCGGGGGGTTCCACCGCTACTCTACCGACGAGCGTTGGTTCCTCCCCCACTTCGAAAAGATGCTCTACGACCAGGCGCAGCTCGCGTCGAGCTACCTGGACGGGTATCAGATCACCCACGATCCCGCCTTCGCCGGCACCGCACGCGACGTGCTCGACTACGTCCTTCGCGACATGACCGGCGACGAGGGCCAGTTCCTCTGTGCCCAGGACGCGGACAGCGCCGCGGATTCTGCCCATCCCGATCACAAGACCGAAGGCGCGTTCTACGTCTGGACGGCCGACGAAATCCGAACCGCGCTGGGCGAAGGCCCCGCGGCGGTTTTCGATTTCGCGTACGGCGTCCGCGACGGCGGCAACATCGACCGCGACCCGCGCGGGGAGCTCAAAGGCAAGAACGTACTCTTCGTCGCGCACACGCCCGCGGAAACCGCCGCCCAATTCGGCAAATCGGAAGCGGAGGTCCGCCACATACTTGACGAATCCCGCGCGAAGCTGCTCGCGACCCGCAGTCGCCGGCCGCACCCATTGCGGGACGACAAGGCGCTCGCCGCCTGGAACGGGCTGATGATCTCGGCGTTCGCGCGGGGCGGCGCGGTGCTGCACGAGCCGCGATACACCCACGCCGTGACGCGGGCCGCCGAGTTCGTCCGGTCGCGCCTGTATGATGCGGCCACCCATCGCCTGACGCGCCGCTGGCGGGAGGGGCATGCGGAGGTCCCCGCCTTCCTCGACGACTACGCGTTTTACATCCGCGGGCTGCTCGACCTGTACGAAGCCGACTTCGACGTACGGTGGCTGAAACTCGCGATCGACCTGCAGCAGTCGCAGGACGAATTGTTCTGGGACGCCCGCGGCGGCGGGTACTTCCAGGCGCCCGCCGGCGACGCGAACGTTATCGTCCGGCTGAAGGAGGACGAGGACAACGCCCTGCCCGCCGGCAACTCCGTCGCCACGATGAACCTGTTGCGCCTGGCGCAGTTCACCGATAGTCGCGACTTTCGGGAGAAGGCGGACAAACTGTTCACCGCGTTGGCGAATCAGATCGCCCGCGCGCCGTCCGCGATGCCGGAAATGCTCGCTGCGTTCGACTTCGCATCATCAAAGCCGCGGCAGATCGTGCTCGCCGGAAAGCCCGACTCGCCAGAGACCCGCGCGATGCTGAACCAGGTAAACGCGCGCTACCTGCCGAATCGGATCCTCCTCCTGGCTGACGATGGCGCCGGCCAACAGTTCCTCGCCGAGCGCCTCCCGCTG
>DASXMX010000503.1:0-11639 GCA_036495445.1 Tepidisphaeraceae bacterium | reverse complement strand
CGGGACATCGCGGCGCTGCGCGACCAGCACGTGCCGGAGTGGAAGCTGGCGGACGTCGAGATCTTCCACAAGGCCGGCGTCTGGGCGCTGGCGCATAACGAGTGGTACAAGGGTTACGCGAAATACGCGGTGCAGACGCTCGACCACGGGCTCGAACGCGCCGAGCAACTGAAATCGGGCGACGCGCCGTGGCTGAACAAGCAAGGCGCCGTCTTCCGCGGCTACCGCTCCGCCCTCGATGGCTCCGTCCAGCCTTACGAAGTGGTCCTCCCGGCCAGCTACCCCGACGCCCAAAAGCTCTGGCGGCTCGACCTGGTCCTGCACGGCCGGGACGACACGCTCACCGAGACCAAGTTCCTCCACGCCGGCGACTCGACCGGCCCCGCGCCCGAGCAGGACTACATCGAGCTTCGCGTCTACGGCCGCGGGAACAACGCCTACCGCTGGGCGGGTGAGACTGACGTGTTCGAGGCACTGGCCGCGTTCCGCGCCGCGGAGCAGGCCGCCCGCGGCCGCGACCCGATTGACCCGAATCGCATCGTCCTCCGCGGCTTCTCGATGGGCGGCGCGGGCGCGTGGCACCTGGGGCTTACGTACCCGAGCTTTTGGTGCTCGGTCAGCCCGGGGGCCGGGTTCACCACCACGTTCGGCCGCGAGAAGAATCCCGGCGGGAAGCTGCCGGATTACGTCGTCAAGTGCCTGGGCATGTATGACGCCCTCGATTACGCCGAGAACGTCTTCGACGTGCCGGTTGTCGCCTACGGCGGCGAGATCGATCCGCAGCGGGAGGCGTCGGAATCGATCAAGGACAAGATCACGCCGATGGGACTGCATGCGACGTTCCTGGTCGGCCCGAAGATGGGGCACAAGTACGACCCCGAGTCGCTGAAGACGATCATGCAGCTTCAGGGCGAGCACGCTGCCGCCGGGCGGCCCGCGTATCCGCCGCACGTGCGGTACGTGACGATGACGGTGCGCTACCCGGACTGCTTCTGGGCGAGCGTGCTTCGCCAACAGCATCAATATGACCGGTCACTCGTGGACGCCGAGCGCCGCGACAATGGGTGGGAAGTGAAGTGCGAAAACGTGCAGACGCTGCGGCTGGTGCTCCCGCCCGAGTGGCAGAGCCGCAAGCAGGTCGCGATCGACATCGACGGCCGCACGATGCAGGCGAAGGTCGATCCGCGGCGCGACTCGGTCCTGCTCGACCGGCAGACCGCCGGCTGGTCGCAGGTGGACGATGTCACCGGGTGGGAGGTCAGCGCGTCGCTCGGCCAATGGAAGACGCCGGGCCTCACCGGCCCGATCGACGACGCCTTCACCAGCCCATTCCTCTGCGTCCGCGGCACCGGCAAGCCGTGGAATGCCGAGGTGCAGCATCACGCCGATCTCGAACTACAGCGATTTGCCCGAGAGTGGAACAAGTGGTTCCGCGGCGAACTGCCGGTGAAAAACGACGCCGACGTGACGCCCGAGGAACTACAGCACAAGAACCTGATCCTCTTCGGTGACCCGTCGTCGAACAGCCTGATCGCCCGCGTGCTGGCCCGCCTGCCGATCCAGTGGACCGCGGAAACGCTGACGGTTGCAGGAAAGCCTTATCCGGCCGCGTCGACCATTCCCGCGCTGGTCTATCCCAACCCGCTCGCCCCCAACCGCTATGTCGTCCTCAACAGCGGCCACACGTTTCACGAGGCGGATTTCAAGGCGAGCAACCGGATGCTCTATCCACGGTTCGGGGACTTCGCGGTATTGCAGATCGCCCCGGATGAGAAGGATCCCGCGTCGGCGCGGGTTGTGACTGCTGGGTTATTCGACGAAACGTGGCACTGGCCGACGAGCGCGGCGCGGTGAGAACCGCCGATCAGCGCTTGCGCTTGGCGCGGCCGACGAGTGACGGTCCTTTGTTGGCACGAACATACGAACTTGCAAACCGCATGCATCGTGCGGCGCGGAACATTTAGATCTTGTGAAGACGCCCCGATCCCGGTTGCCCGATCGGGACAGTCGGGTTATCTCACCTCCCTCACATGCGGATCCTGATCATTCGTCACGGCATTGCGGAGCAGAGCGAAGGCAACGGCAAGGGCGACGCCGACGCCCAGCGGGAGCTGACCAAGGCGGGCCGGCGCAAAATGAGGAAGGCAGCCGAGGGGCTGACGGCGATCATCCCGTCAGTCGACCTGATCGCGACCAGCCCGTTGGTTCGGGCGTCGCAGACGGCCGAAATCGTCGCCAAGGCCTTCGGCGGCGTGCGGACGGTGCAGATCGCGGCCCTAGCCCCGCGGAAGGCGCCGGCCCAGCTCGTCGAATGGCTCAACGGGCAGTCATCCGACACGACGATCGCTCTGGTCGGCCACGAGCCGCATTTGAGCACGTTCCTCTGCTGGCTGCTGACAGGGCTTCAGGAGTCGTTCGTCGACCTGAAAAAAGGCGGCGCGGCGATGATGGAGATCGCCGCCCCGGTGTCGGCCGGCCGGGGCAAGCTGTTGTGGCTCTGCAAGCCGTCGCAGCTTCGGCGGGCGCGATAATTGTGGTGCAGCCCTCCTGGGCTGCACGTGCAGGCTGGAAAGCCTGCACCACAATCCAATCTCGCCGATGTAAGATCTAGGCACTGATGGATCGCACCCTCGCAAAACCCGTGGTGGCCGGCGGCTCAATTCCGGTCGGGCCTTCCGAGGCCGAGACGCGCGAATTTCTCAACCGCGATCTGAGCTGGCTCGAGTTCAACCGGCGGGTGCTGCACGAGGCGGTGGACGAGCGGACGCCGCTGCTGGAGCGCGTCCGCTTTCTGGGGATCTTCACGTCGAACCTGGACGAGTTCTTCATGAAGCGGGTGGGCGGGCTCAAGCGGCAGATGCTCACCAACGGGCAGCACATCGCCGGCGCCGAGACGGTCCCCCCTGCCGAGGCGCTGGCGCTGATCCGCAACGCGGTGCTGCCGATGCTGCGCGTGCAGGCGGAGGCGTACAAGAACAGCATCCGCCCGCAACTGGCCGAGAACGGCATCTTCCTGGTGGACTGGAACGACCTGAACGAAGCCGAGCGACGGCAGGCGACGCTCTTCTTCCAGGCGAACGTCTTCCCGGTCCTCACGCCGCTGGCGGTCGATCCCGGCATCCCGTTCCCGTTCCTCTCGAACCTGTCGATGTCGCTGGGCGTCGTGCTGCACCACCCGGACCGGCACGAGAACCTCTTTGCCCGCGTGAAGGTGCCGGAGGTGCTGCCCAAGTGGATCCGCGTGGGCGACGCGTCAGCGGGCGCGCCGATGCGGTACATCAGCCTGCTGGACATCATCTGCCACAACCTGCAGGACCTGTTCCCGGACATGGCAATCGTGGACCGGATGGTCTTTCGCATCACCCGCAACGCCGACCTGGAGCGCGATGAGCAGGACGCCGATGACCTGCTGGAACTGGTCGAGGCGGAGGTCCGCCAGCGGCGGTTCGCGAAGGTGGTGCGGATGGAGGTGAGCCGCGACCCCAATCCGTGGATGCTCGAGTTCCTGACGCGCGAGCTGGAGCTGACGGCCGACGACGTTTACGAAATGCCGGGCGAAGTCGATTTCGACGATTTGCGGATCATCGGGGAATTGAACGTGCCGAAGCTGCGGTTCGAGCCCTGGACGCCGGTCAACCCGCCCGCGTTTGCGGACGAGGACGCGGACATGTTCAACGTGATCCGTCAGGGGGACGTGCTCGTCCACCTGCCGTACGAGAGCTACACGGCCAGCGTCGAGCGGTTCATCCGCTCCGCGGCCGCCGACCCGAAGGTGCTGGCGATCAAGATGACGGTCTATCGCACCGGGGAAAACAGCGCGATCATCCCGTCGCTGATCCGGGCCGCCGAGTCGGGCAAGCAGGTCGCATGCCTGGTCGAGCTCAAGGCTCGCTTCGACGAGGAGCGGAACATTCACATCGCCAGCGCCCTGGAAAAGGCCGGCGTCCACGTCGTGTACGGGATGGTCGGGCTGAAGACGCACTCGAAGGTCGTGCTGGTCGTCCGGCAGGACGCCGATGGCATCCGCTCCTACGTCCACCTCGGCACCGGCAACTATCACCCCGTTACCGCCAAGCTCTATACGGACCTGGGGCTCTTCACCTGCGATCCCGGCATCACGCACGACGCGGTGGAACTGTTCCATTACCTGACGGGCCGTTCACTGAAACGCGATTACCATAAGCTGCTGGTTGCGCCGGTAAACATGAAGGGCCGCTTCATGGAGATGATCGACCGGGAGATCGAGCACCAGCAGGCGGGCCGCCCGGCCCGGATCGTCGCGAAGATGAACAGCCTGGAGGACCGCAAGGTCTGCCGCGCCCTGTATCGCGCCAGCCAGGCCGGGGTGAAGATCGACCTGATCATCCGCGGGTTCTGCACCCTCCGCCCCGGCGTCGAGGGGCTAAGCGAGACGATCAGCGTGCAATCGGTCATCGGCCGGTTCCTCGAACATTCCCGCATCTTCTACTTTCGCAACGGACGCGAGGATGAGCTGGAGGGGCAGTTCTTCATCGGGTCGGCCGACTGGATGTACCGCAACCTCGAGCACCGCGTCGAGGCGATCGCCCCGGTCGAACACCGGCTGCTCCGCGAGCGCTTGTGGCAGATCCTGCAAATCATGCTCAACGATCACCGCAGCGCCTGGGACATGCGGCCCGACGGGTCCTACGTCCAGCGCAAGCCCGCCGACCCCGCCCAGGAACTCGGCACCCACCGCACGCTCATGGCGCTGGCGCGGCAGCATGCGGCAGTCACGTCGAATAGCGCTTGAACGCGCATCCCGCGTTGACGCTCACCCCTATCCCGGTAGACTCTTCGCCCGATCGCGCTGGGCAGAGCGCATCCCCATCGCACATGAAGTCATTGTTATTGAAGATGTCTCTCGTACGGCCTTGCGCCGATTGCCGCCGCGCGACGGAGGGCGCCCGTGCCTGACCGGCCTCTCCTTCCCCGCGGCATCTCGGTTGTGGTGCCGGTCTACAACAGCGCCGCGACGCTCGACAACCTCGTCGCGCGCCTCCGCCCCGTGCTTGAAAACCTCGGCATGCCCTACGAGGCGGTGCTCGTCAACGACGGCAGCCGTGACGACAGTTGGGGGGCGATCGAGCGCCTGTGCCGGTCCAACCCGTGGGTCCACGGCATCGACCTGATGCGGAACAACGGGCAGGAGAATGCGCTGCTCTGCGGGATCCGGGCGGCACGCTACGAGTTCGCGGCCACCATTGATGACGACCTGCAGAACCCGCCGGAGGAGATCCCACGGCTGATAGAGAAGCTCGAGGCCGACCGGCTCGACGTCGTCTACGGCACGCCGCGGCGCGAGCAGCACGGGCTGTTTCGCGACCTGGCGTCGGTCATCACCAAGCTCGTGCTCCAGGAGGCGATGGGCGCGAAGAACGCGCGGAACGTCACCGCGTTCAAGGTCTTTCGCACGCAGCTTCGGGAGGCTTTCGAACAGTACCGCAGCCCGCACGTTTCGATCGATGTGCTGCTCACGTGGGGGACTCATCGGTTCGGCGCGCTGACTGTCCGGCACGACCCGCGGGTCGTCGGCACGTCGCACTTCACGTTCCGGCGGCTCGCGAACCACGCGATCAACATGATCACCGGGTTCAGCGTCGTGCCGCTGCAGTTGGCCAGCCTGCTGGGCTTCGCGTTCTCGCTGCTCGGGTTCGCCGCGCTGGCGTACGTGCTGGTGGACTTTTTCGTCCGAGGCGACCCGGTGCCCGGGTTCCCCTTCCTAGCCGCCCTGATCGCAATCTTCTCCGGCGCGCAGATGTTCGCCCTGGGCATCATCGGCGAGTACCTGTCGCGCATCTATCTCCGCGCCAGCGACCGTCGCCCCTATACGATCCGGCGGGAGATCGTCGACGCCACCCCGATCGGCGACGAGCAGGACGCTCGTGCCGAACGGGAACCGCACGTGCCGTAGCGCCGATCGCTCCAGGCGAAAGATCCGGTAGAGCCTCTCGTTGAGCCAGTGAGGCAGCGGCTCGACGTTAGACCTGTACATCGCGCGCGGCGCGAGCAGCCGCTTCGTCAGGATCGCGCCGGCCACCGCCGGGGCGCGCAGTGTATTGAAGTAACTGCACCACCGCGGCGCAAGCCCCGCACCCCTTACGGCGGCGAGCAGCGAACGCCGCGTGTACCGGCGGACGTGCTGCGAAACGTAATCCTCCCCGCTCCAGAGCCACTCGTATGCGGGCACGGTGAGGATCAGCCGCCCGTCGTGGCGAAGTGCTTGACGCAACTGTCGGAGCAGCCCCGCCTCATCCTCGACATGTTCGAGCACGTCGCACGCGAGCACCGCGTCCATCGAACCGACCGGAAGCGGCTCGACGCGCAGATCGATCGTCGGCAGCCCCGCCTCGCGGCAGGCGACCAGCGAATGGTCGGAGACGTCGGCCGCCGTCAGATCGAACCCCGCATCGCGCAGCGCCCGGGCGGTGGCCCCGGTCCCGCAGCCGTAGTCGAGCAGCCGCGCGGCGGGCGGCACGTGGCGTGCGACGGCGTCGCAGATGATCTCCCGCCGGGCCCGGTACCACCAGTACGACCCCTCCCGTTCCCGCATGAGCTTGTACGCCTCGTCCTTCATGCGGCCAGCACGTAGACCTTCTCGCGCCCGCCGGGGATGAGGAACGAGCGCTCGACGCGCGGCGCGTACCGGGCGAAAAACGCGTCGAGCGTGGCTTCGTTGAACCGGCGTGCCTGCGCGCCCGTGCCGGGATCGGTCTGCCGACGGGCCAGCGACGCGAGGATTGGCACCCGCGAATCCGACAGGTTGCGGATCGGCTCGGCGACGATCACCCGCCTGCCCGCCGCGGCGAGCATCCGGTCCACCACCGGCGCGGGATCGGGGAGGAAATGGTAAAGGCTCGCCTGCATGATCACGTAATCCGCCTCGGGCAGCGGCGTATCACGCTGCAGGTCCCAAACCCGCCCTGTCGCTCCCATTGCCTTGAGACGTGAAATGAAAGGCGGGTTGATATCGAGCCCCGTATACTGCACGCCCCTGCCCCGCATATGCCGATGATAAAGCGTCCCCGGCCCGCAGCACAGTTCCAGGATCGACGCGCCCGCCGGGATCAGGTCCGCGACCACCCTGCACCGCGCGAACGCGTGCCGCCCGTACAGCGCGAGCATCACCGCGTCATAGATCAACGGGCTGCGGTAGACGAAGCTCGTGGACATGAGGGAATGAAACGTAGGACGTAGAACGTAATAAGATCCTCGGAGCCGGTTACGTCCCGCGCGACGCAAAACCTCACAAGCCGGGGCAGAGCGGCGCGAGCGAGCCGCCTGATTCGAACGAGTCACCCGCCGCGCCGCCCCGGGTTTGGATGCGCTGATTTTCCAACGGCACCGGATGGCATCCGGACCCGGGGCGGCGCCGGAGCGCGAGACTTCGACGGAGCGTGCCCCGCCGCGCTCTGCCCCGGCTTGCGTGGGGTTCATCAGGCGAGCGGTTCACGACCGCGGGCGCCTGTCACGTTTCACGTTCTACGCTTTTTAGTATCAAGAGTCACGCCGCGCTCTCGACCTCGTTCAACTTTCCCGTGCTGTCCCCGAAGCGGGGGACGTTCACGCCCATCGCGTTGAGCATCGAGAGGTACAGGTTGCACAGCGGGGTGCCTTCGGGGCTGGCGACGTGGCGGCCCGGGGCGAACGCCCCGCCGCCGCGGCCGCCCACGAGGATCGGCAGGTCGGCCGGGTTGTGGCGGTTCCCGTCGGACATCCCGGAGCCGCACAGCACCAGGCTGTTGTCGAGCAGCGACCCGGCCCCTTCCTTAACGTCCCGCATCTTCTGCAGCATCCGCGCAAACTGGGCGACGTGCCACTGCGTGATCAGGTTGTACTGGCGGATCTTCTCCTCCAGATTGGAGTGGTGCGACATCTCATGGTGTCCGCCATGAACGCCATCGACGTAGGGTCCGAAATTGTGGTTCGAGACCGAGTTGGCGAACATGAAGCTGGCGATCCGCGTCTGGTCGGTCCGGAACGCCAGCACGATCAGATCGAGCATCAGCTCGGCGTGCTTCTGGTAATCTTTCACCCGCGCCTCCGGCGGCGGCGTGAGCGCGGCCGGCGCCTGCGGATGCCACCGCCGGCCGTCGGGCTTGGCCGCGAACTCGATCTGCTTCTCCACCGACCGCACCGATTCCAGGTATTCGTCCACCTTCACCTGGTCATCCCGGCCGAGCTTGCGACGAAGATCGTGCGCGTCCTCCAGCGCCAGATCGAGCAGGCTGCGATCATCGTCCAGCGCCGACTTCCGCGACCGCTCCTTCGCATCGAACAAACGCTCATACACGGCCCGCGGGTTGAGTTCCTTCGCGACCGGGATATTCGCCGCGCTCCAGGAGATGTAACAGGCGTACAGGCGGGTGTAGCCGACGTTGGTATCCACGCCGGAGTCGACGGGATCGACGCCCACCTCCAGCGACGGCAGCGGCGTCCGCGCGCCGATCCGCTGGGCGGCGAGCTGGTCCATCGAGATCCCGCCCGCGCTGATGTCGCGGCCGTCGGTCTTGTTCACGTGCAGGCCGGTGAGAAAGTTGGCGTCCTTGGCGTAGTGCCCGTCGCCGTCGTGGCTCTTGGCCTTATCGAGCCCTGTCAGGACGAGCACGTCCTGCTTCACCGGCGCCAACGGCTCAAGGCACGTCGGCAGGTCGTAATCTGCGCCAGCCTTCGTGGGGGTCCAGGCCTTCGGGTAGGCGCCGTTCGGGAAAAACAGGCACGCCATCCGCACCGGCGGCGCGGCCTCCGACGACGCGCCAAACGACACGCGGGGCGCCATCGCTTCCAACCACGGCAGCGCGATCGCCACCCCAGTCCCGCGAAGAAACGTCCGTCTCGACAAATGCCAGTTCTTCTTGCTCATGTCTGCCTCAATGCCTGATTCACCGCAGAGACGCCGAGGACGCAGAGAGAAAACGCAAAGACGTCGAACGTAAAAACGTAAATGCCTCCGTTACGTTTTACGTCTTTCGTCTTTGTTTTCTCGGCGTTCTCTGCGTCTCTGCGGTGAATCCTCCTATTTCTTCACGTACCGATACTCGAACGGCGTACTCAGCACGATCGTCTCGATCAGCGCCTCCGGCTTGTCGCCGTCCGCTTCCATGGCCTTCACTCCATCCTGGATCACACATTCGTCGAATCGGTTCAGGCTCCGGCCCAGGGCGTAGCCGAGCAGCTTGCGGGAGAAGTTATAGAGGAACTCGCCCTTGCGGCGGAGCAGGACGTCGCGGAGCTGCTGCGGGCCGTTGAAGCGCGTGCCGTCGGGCAGTACGCCGCTGGCGTCCACGGGCTCGCCCGTTTCGGTCGTCCGCCAGCGGCCGATCGCGTCGAAGTTTTCGAGGCCGAAGCCGATCGGATCCATCCGGGCGTGGCACGAGGCGCACTCGGGATTGCTGCGATGCTTCTCCATCCGCTGGCGGAGCGTGAGGCCGTCGGCCTGGTGGTCGTCCGGCGGCAGTTGCCCCGCCGTCGGGGGCGGCGGCGGGATCCGCTCGCCGAGCAGTTGCTCCAAAACCCATTTGCCGCGCAGCACGGGGCTGGTGCGGAGCGGATACGAAGTCGCGGTCAACACCGCGGCCATCGTCAGCACGCCGCCACAATTGGGGTCGGAGAGTTCCACCTTCCGCAGTTCGGGGCCGCGAACGCCTTGGAGACCGTAGAGGTTCGCAAGGCGGCCGTTGGCGTACGTGTATTTTGCGTCGAGCAGGTCGAGCAGGCTGCGATTGTCGCGGAAGATCGAATCGACGAAGAGGACGACCTCCCGCCGCTCGTCGGCAGCGAGGCTGTCGGTGAACTGGGGGAATCGGACCGGGTCAGGGCGCTTGGTTTCGCCGAACGTCGAGATGCCGAGCCATTGGGTCGCGAAGTTCTCGGCCAGCGCGACGGAGCGCGAGTCCTTCATCATCCGCCGGACCTGCTGGCGGAGGACGCCGGGGTCGTGCAGGCACCCCTGCCCGGCCAGCGTGAACAGCTCCTCGTCCGGCATGCTCGACCAGAGGAAATACGACAGCCGCGAAGCGAGGCGGTAATCGTCGAGCTGATAAACGCCCTCCTGATCCGGCGCCGGCTCGACAAGGAAGAGGAAGTTCGGCGAGATCAGCACGCCCTTGATCGCCAATCGCACCGACGCCTCATACGTTGCGCCGCGGGACTGCGCCCGATCGAACAGGGCGAGATACCGATCCACCTCGGGCTCGTCGACGGGCCGCCGAAACGCGTTCCGCATGAACGCCGCGAGGATCGTCTTGGCCGCATCGTGGGCCGACAAGCTCGGCCCCGGCTTGGCAATCAGCAGCCGATCCCGCGCGGCCTGCAAATCCCACGACAGCATCGTCCCCCGCTCCGGCAGCACCGCCGTCATCACCCGGTCGGCGGCCTGGAGGTATTTCTCCATCGAGAGGGTGGAGACGAACAGCGCGTCGCCGTCGGTGTCGAACCCTTCGCCGCCGGCCCCGTCGCTGGGGAGCAGGTCGGCCAGGTGGAAGTCGACGCCGAACAGGTCGCGGATCGTGTTGTCGTACTCCGCCCGCGTGAGCCGGCGGCTCATCACGTAGCCGCGGTAGAACCGCGTGTTCTTGTCCGTCGCGATCTTCCCGCAATCCGGCATCCCCGCCGCGATGTGCTGATCGATCCACGCGAGAATGGTCCGCTGCTCTTCAGCGGAGGGCCGGCGTTTGGCGCGCTTGGGCGGCATATCCCCGCTCCGCAACCGCTCCGCCACGTCCTGCCACGACTGTTCGTCGGCCCTCGCCTTGTCAGCCGTCGCGAACTGCGAGAGGTCGAGGTCGCCCTTCCTTTTGTCCGGGTTGTGGCAGGTGACGCAGTTATCCACGACGATCGGCCGCACGTCCTTCTCAAACGACGGCGACAACTCGGCCGCATGCGTCCCCCGCACTAACAGCGCATAGAAGGCCCCCGCCATCCAAGCGATCAAAACGACATTCCTTCTGGCGCGAACCATCGCCAAAACACGCCCTTTCTCCCCGCAACTATCGGCGGAGTCGAAAGATGTTGCGGGAAAGACGGTACGGGGCTCGAATGGGTTTGTACTAGCCGGGAGCGACATGACCCGAACGGCCGCCCCATTCGCCGTCGCAACGTTGACCGCCACGTTCGCAACGGCTCATCCAAGCTCTCCGGGCACAATGGTCGCCCCCCTGATCAGGGATCACGGCCCGGCCGTCTATGCGCCCGACGCCCCCCGCCCAGCCTCGGCGTGGCCCCCAAGGCCGTCTTCGACGTGATACCCGCCGCCCCCGACGACAAGCCCAATCCGGGATTGGAGGCCGTCGCGCGCCTGCTGAAACTCTACGGCGCCGCCAGTGAAGACCGGGCTTTTCCACTGGCAAGTAACAACTGGCAACTGCCTCACAACGCCTTCAACAACACCTTCGCCACCCGATTCAACCCGCTCTTGGCGTTCCCCACGAATTGCTGAAAGATCTTGTTCGTCACCGACATGAACTCCTCCATGCCGGCCAGTCGCTGGCGGGTGATCTGGATCGCCTCCTGCTGGGCGGCGGACTTGCCCAGGGCACTTTCGCCGAGCATCTGCTGGCATTGCTTGATCGTCTCGAGGACCGGGTCCATCTCGCGCCGCTTGCGCTCGGCGGCAATGATGG
>DASXMX010000502.1:0-12980 GCA_036495445.1 Tepidisphaeraceae bacterium | reverse complement strand
ATGAACGTTTCTGCGGGCTTGGGTGATGTAGCCGTGAACGGACGCAGACGACAAGGAGGAATCCCATGAAACGCAAGTCGCTCCTGTACCTTGCAGTGGCCGGACTGGCCGGCGGCATCGTCGGCATCGCGCCGCTCACCGGGCGCACCGGCGAAGCCTCCGCGCAGCCTACCGCCGAAGCCCCCGCGCCGGGGGCTCCTGAGGCTAAGGTCAAGTCGCTCCTTTCGAAGGACCTCAAGGAGTTTCCCGGAAAAGAAGGCCTGATGATCACTGTGGAGTATCCGCCCGGCTCCGAGGATCCTGTCCATCGGCATAACGCGCACGCGTTCGTCTATGTGCTGGAAGGCTCCATCGTCATGCAGGTGAAGGGCGGGAAGGAAGTGACGCTCAAGCCGGGCGACACGTTCTACGAAGGTCCCGATGATGTTCACACCGTCGGCCGGAATGCCAGTAAGACCGACCCGGCAAAGTTCGTGGTGTTCTTTGTCAAGGACAAGGGCGCTCCCCTGCTCATCCCCGTGAAGTGAGTTCGGAACGCCCGCAATCCGGTTCAGAGGTGGCGCCTAACCAACTCTGAGTCGATCTCGGAGATTCCCGCTCCCGGCATCGCGGGCACGGATCGAAAGGACAGTTATGAAAATCGTAGTCATTGGCGGCACTGGACTCATCGGATCGAAGCTCTGCAAGAAGCTCGCTGAGCGCGGCCATCAGGCGGTGGCGGCGTCGCCCAAATCGGGCGTCAATACGGTAACGGGCGAGGGGTTGCCAGAAGTGCTTGTCGGTGCTCAGATCGTTGTAGACGTGTCGAACGCGCCGTCCTGGGAAGACGCGGCCGTATTGAAATTCTTTGACACGTCGACGCGCAATCTCCTCGCCGCCGAGGCGAAGGCCGGGGTCCGGCATCATGTCGCGCTCTCCGTGGTGGGGACTGAACGTTTGCAGGAGAGCGGTTACTTCCGCGCCAAGCTCGCGCAGGAGAAGTTGATCGCCGCCTCCGGCATCCCCTTTACCATCGTCCGCGCGACGCAATTCTTCGAATTCCTCGGCGGGATCGCGCAGGCGAGCACCGACGGGCAAACGGTTCGATTGCCTCCGGCGCTATGGCAGCCGATGTCGGCCGACGATGTCGCGGCAGCGCTGGCGGATTACACCCTTGAGCCGCCGTTGAACCAAATCGTCGAAATCGCCGGACCGGAAACGCTGGGTATCGATGAAGCGGTCCGAAGGTTTCTGGTTGCCAGCCGCGACGCGCGGCGAGTGATCACCGATGCCAAATCGCCCTACTACGGGATAAAGGTGAGCGAAAGGACGCTCGTGCCCGACCATGCCGCCCGGCTCGGGCCGACGCGCTTGGACAACTGGCTGGATCAGCACGTCCATACCCACGCAGGCGCTGTTTGAGATCGAACGAGGGAAAGACGCCGAAGAAGGGCGGCGCCTTCGACGACGCGTGATGAAGGCGAGGCGCGAAGCTTCCTGCCGGGTGCAGAGCAAAACCCGCTCAGGGCTCAGGACTCGGCACTCGGCACTCTTTTCCCTACGGCTCCTCCGAAAGCGGCTCCGGTCCCGGCGGGCCTTCGTAGAGGTCGGTGAGGACGATCTTGATGGTGGCCGCGATCGGGATGGCCAGGATGACGCCCAGGAGGCCGTAGGTCGCGCCGCCGACGAGGAAGGCGAAGATGACGACGATGGCCGGGATCCGGGCGGCGCGGCCCAGGACCAGGGGGCCGACGAGCTGGTCGATCGTGAGGCGGAGCACGATCGCGAAGACGCCGAAGGCGATGATCAGGCCCATCCCCTTCTGGTGGACGGCAACCAGCCCGAAGGCGATGAACGAGAGGATCGGGCCGATCACCGGGATCGTCTCCAGCAGCCCGACCGCCAGCGCCAAAAAGATCGCGTGCGGGACGTGGAAGATCAGCCCCGTCACGACGTACGTCACCGCGGCGGCAAACAGCACGATGACCAGCACGCCCCGCAAATAGTTGCCGAGCATCGGGTCGATCTCGACCACGATGTTGCGGACGCGGGGCCGCAAGTCCGGCGGGACGAGCCACAGCGCGCCGTGCGCCAGCGCCGGCCCGGTGAACAGCAGGAACCCCATCAGCACGACCGTGATCACGCACCCCATCATCGCGCCGATGCCGCCGCCGATCGCGACCAGCGCGTTCGCCCCCGCGGCCTGCTTGAGGGCGTTCACCAGCTCGTCCGCCGCCATCTTGGCGCTGAGCGTCTGGCCGAAGATCTGCACGTTGGTCAGGTGGAACCGGTCGAACAGGTTCTCCAGGAATTTTTCCGCCATCAGCGGCGCGTTGTTGACCATCTCGGCCAATTGCGGGATGAGCATCGACTCGACCACGTACCCGATCGCGGAGAGGATCCCCAGGAACAGGAGGAACGGCACCAGCGCCGCGCCCCAATGCGGGAGCCCCCATCGGCGGCGCAGCAGGTTGACCATCGGCCGGGCGACGTACGCCAGCGCCCCGGCGAACACGAACGGCAGCAGCACGAACCGCAGGGGGTAAGCCAGCAGAAACGCCAGCGCGACGGCAATCGCGACGGCCCACTTGATTGAGGCGGATCCGTTGGCGGTCATGGGATGGGCGCCCCGTCGGCGTTGCCGCGCAGGGCGGCCGGTCGGCCCGGGCCGGCGTCGCCCGCCGGCTCGTAGAGGCGCCCCTTCCATCGCGTCCGCCCGCGCGCCTGCTGCCACGCCGCGTACGCGAGCAACGCGGCCCCCAGCAGGTATTGAAGCGGATAAACCAGCCCATACCCGATCGGCATTCGGAAGTACCTCGCCGCCCCGACATGGGTCCCTAGCATTGCCAGCGACCCGGCCGCGGCGCAACAGAGCGACGCGATCGCGACGCCGCCCCCACGGCTCGCGACGTCGTACCCGGCCCACGCGGGCAGCAGCACCGCCGCGCACGCGACGGCCGTCGCGCAGACGGCCGCGATCAGCAGCGCCGGCGCGCCGCCCAGCAGCGTCGCGGCCTGGCGGGCGAGCCCCTGCCGAAGCGATCGAACGTCGTCGTACATGCGTGCCTGCAACAACCCTTGCGTCCCGTAAAGTGCCAGTCGGGGCCCGGCAGCCTTGACTCGCTTGGCCAGTTCGCTGTCCTCCGCCACCGCGTTGCGAACCGCCGCATGTCCTCCGATCGCCTCGTATACTGCCCGGCGGATCAGCAGGAACTGCCCGTCCACCGACGCCTCCGGCGAGGCCGGGTCGTTGGTCCGCCGAAGGTCCTGCGTGAACGCGAGCAGGAAAAAGCCCGCGGGAACGATCAGCCGCTCGGCCACCGAACGCAACTCCTGTTGCGGCTGGAGCGACAGCAGGTCGAGCCCGTCCGCCAGCGCCACCCGCATCGCAGTCCGAATCGCCGGCGGCTCGGCAACCGTATCGGCATCGATAAAGCAAAGCCAATCCCCCGTGGCCCGCGCGGCGGCCTCCGCACACGCGTGCGGCTTGCCCAGCCACCCGGCCGGCAGCGGCCCGCCGGCAATCACCTCGATCCGGGCGTCCGCCCGCGCCGCCTCGGCGATGATCGTCCCGGTGCGATCCTCCGAATTATCATCCACCACCACCCCCCGCATCGCCTCGCGCGGGTAATCCTGCCCGACCACGCCCGCCAGGCACCGCCCGATGACCCGCTCCTCATTCCGCGCCGGCACGATCACCGTCACGCTCGGCAACGGCGCGCCGCCCGGGTCAGCCGGCGCCGCCTGGAGCACCCGAAAATGCCGGTACTGCCCGATCGCCCGCGCCAGCAGGCCGGCCACGACCAACAGCCAGATGATGGAAAGTGCCAACAGGATCATCCATCCAGATTCCGTGATCGGTTAGCCGCGACGCGCAGCGGAGCGCTCCGCTACGCGTCGCAGCTAACCGGGGCGCGAGGCGCCATACGACTACCCATCTGTCACAACCGGTTCGAGCGCCACGGGCTTCTTCTTCACCGCCGGATGATGATACCGCTTCATGAGCGTCTCCCGGCTCATCCAAAGCGGCGCTCTTGGCCGGATGAACCCCTTACCGCGCAGCCCCGCCGGGTTGAACGCCCACTGCAGCCCGAGCACGAGGAAGTTCTCGAAGAAGTCGTGAACGCGCCGCAGCACCGACCGCTTGCGGCCGTTCGGGATCCACTCGAATCCGAACCGCGAGGCCATTTTGGCGACCTGAGGCACGCCCGCCCGGCTCACCAAGACCGCCGTCCCACCGAACGCCTTCACGTCCTTCAACCGCGGGTCGTGCCGGGCCGTTTTGGCCAGTTCGCGGAACGAAAACTGCATCCCCTTTCGGATCGCCATCGCCCAGCGGAGGTCGGCGCCGTCCCGCGGGATTGTCGTCATGTGCTCGTTCCACAGGTGCAGCACGCCGACTGGCTCCCCGGCACGGACGCGCGTTCCATCAGCAAAGGCCATATCCGCCTCGGCCGGGGCGACGTTGATCCGAAGGAGGCATCGCTCGTCATTGGCGAACTCGTAGATCCCCTGCTTTCGCCGCAGGTGCGCATCCAGCCGCCGGATCGCCCGGGCGAGCAGCCCGTCGGGCAGCACAAACGCGTCCATCGACTGCAATCGCCCGTCGCGGCGGAGGACGAACTCCTGCCCGCGCCACGTCACCCGCCGGCCGAACATCGCCACAAGCCACACCGCGACGCTGAGCAGATCGCGCAAGGGCAGCAGCGCCAGATACCGTCGCTCGCGCTGCCCCAGCAGCACCGCCGATTGCCACGCGACGAACAGCCGGACGGCCAGCACGCCCGGCACGGCCACCAGCGCCCACGGCGTCAGCGGGAAGAACGCCGCCGCGGCGATCGCCAGCGGCAGGCTGAACGTGATGACCATCCCGGGATACTGCAGCGGCCGCACCACGCGGATCCCCCGCTGCCACCGCACCTCCCGCGCCCACTGCTGCGGGAAATGCATGATGCCCAATACGCTGGCGACCGGACAATCGCTCAGGTGGATCTTCAGCCCCAGCCCCGCGATCCGGGCGGCGATCTCGTAATCGTCCAGCAGGTGGTCGGCGATGCCCGCGTAGCCCCCGGCCCGCTCCAGGTCGTCCCGCCGCATGATCACGGCGGCGCCGAGCCCGACCTTCGTCCCGTGCTTCCACGCCAGCGCCACCGACGGCGCGAACGCCGCGTCCATGTGCAACGCTTCCAGCCGGGCCGAGAGGTTCCGCGGCAACTCGCCGCGGTACAGGCACGTCACCAGGCCAATCTGCTTGTCGGCCAGCGGCGCCACCACCCGCCGAAGGAAATCGGGCCCGACGCGGATGTCGGCGTCGCAGATCGCCAGGATCTCCCCCTCGGCTGCCTCCGCCAGGCAATGCAGGCTCGCGGCCTTTGGATTGGTCCCCAACGGTTCGGCGACGAACAGCCGGATCGACAGGTCCGGGAATCGCGATCGCAAGTGCTCGATGATCGCGACCGCCGGGTCTTCCGGATCGGCCACCGCGAACAGCACCTCAAACCGGGGGTATTCCTGCTCACAGAAACTCGCGAAGTTCTCCAGCGCGCCCGCGTCGACCCCTTTGACCGGCTTGAGGATCGAGACCATCGGTTCGTACGCGGGGCCGTGCGGCGGCGTGCGCCGCTTCAGCACCGACGCCAGGCACCCGAGGGCGACGAGCCAAAACGAGCAACTGACCGTACAAGCCGCCAGAAGAAGGATGAGGACAAGAGTTGCAATCATTTGGCGGCCACCCGCGCGACGTGTCGGTCCGTGACATTGAATGATGAGGCATCGCGGCCCAACTCACCCGCGCGTGCCGCGACCCCGCTGGCGCTCGAATTGCGCAGCAACGCCCGTGCCTCGATCGCCTGGCGAACGGCAGGGTCTACCAGCGTTGCCAGATCTCCCGGGTTCGGCCCCAATTCGTCAAGTCGCGGGCCGTCGGTCGGGTGAAAATAAATCTCCGTCGAGTCGGGCATTTGTGCGATAGCCAACAACACGTACGGCTCGGTCATCTGCCCGCTCTGCAAGAAGCCATATGTGCGTTTCGGAGCCGGCAGACCGCATCCCGTTGCCCTCCGGGCCAGCGCCGCGAAGATTGCGGTCCCGATGGATTTGCCGATCGCGCCGTGACGGTCGTAGCGCAACGCGAGCCGCAGGTCGTCGTGAACGATGCGAATCCGCTTCGCGCCGAATCGCTTGGCCCACGGCAGCATCCGGTCAAACACCGCCGGGTGCATGTGCATGTGCTGATGCCCGTCGACGTGTGACAGCGGCAGCCCGGTCGCAGCGAACCGCTCGAACTGAGTCGCGATCTCCGCCGCGAGCTCTTTCCGAGCCGCCCGATTGAACGCATACCGCAGTCCCAGTTTCACCGGCGCGTTGGGAAACTTCCCGTCCGCCTCCACCAAATGCGGGATCCGCGCCGGCGGCAACACCGCCGGCCCGTCCACCACCACCAGGTGCAGCCCCACCGCCAGCCCCGGATTCTGCCGGGCAATCTCCACCGCCTCGTCCGCCGCTTCGCCCGCGACCATCAAGCTCGCGCTGTTCAACACCCCTTCCCGATGCGCGCGCAGCACCGCCCGATTGATCTCGACTGACCGCCCGAAATCGTCGGCGTTGATGATCAACCCATCGGCCATGCCGCAGTCCTGCCTAAACACCCGGGAACTCACACGCGCATCTCTCGCCCTGACAGGAGATACCGTGCCCACAATAGTAGCGTCTGCGCCAAAAAACGGCAGAGCTTGGTCATGCAGCGCCAGCGCGCGATGCCGAGGCATCGGAGGTCGTTCATCGCGAACGGGGAAAACGCGTGGTTGGGAAGATTTTCCGCTGGCAGGCAACGGCGGGCCGGGCGATCGTCCACCGCGTGGCCCCGCTCCTCGGCCGAACGCCGCCCCAAGCCGGGGCAGAGCGCGGCGAGGGCCGCTCGTCGACGATCCCACGCCCCGGCGCCGCCCCGGATCTGATTGCGCCGTCGCGCTCAGGCGCAAGACAACCCTCCCGGGTCCGGGGCTGCGCGTCGGGACACACGCGCCAATCCACACCCTCAATCGCAACGCACGTCCCCGGCGATTCGGGTGTAACCGGCAAGGCAGACACGTCCCGCTCCCACAACGTCATCGTCGTCGGCCCTGCTCTCGTGCGATTCAGAAACTTCCTTTGAGCCGTAACGCGAGGACGCTGGATTCCGGTACAATGCCGCCGGTCGCTCAGGGAGGAGCCCATGCACATCGCGAATTACAAGGCGATCCTCATCGACTGCTTCGGCGTCCGCTGCGAGGCGGTGGTGATCCTCCCCAACTTCGGCGCGCACGACCTGAAGCAGGCCCACGGCTACAACGCGGAAATGAGCGACGCCATCGCCAAGCGCTGTCTCCGCCCTGCTTCAGTCGTCGTTTGCACCACCCCCACGCGCAGGGACACAGCGGCGCGAGGGAACGCGGCTGATTCGAGGCCGCCACCCGCCGCGCCGTCCCGGATCCCGGAACGCTGACGTTCCCGCGAAACCGGACAGCGCATCCAAATCCGGGGCGGCGCCGGAACGCGAGGCTCCCTTCGAACGGCCCCCGCCGCGCTCTGCCCCGGCGTGGGGCGGGGTTCGCATCCGTTTCGCCTCCAGTCCCCAAAGTGTGAAAAAGTAGACGTTTCAACTCCGGATGACACTAATCAGTATCACGGGCATGGGTCCCTGATCGTAGATCGATTGCGAGGCCTGCGGCTCTGCGGAGCCGCCCCGTCACAGTCCACATTGCCGGGTCGAAGGCTAGTTGGGCCACCTTCAACGACGCGCAGCACCACCGCCCGATCCACTTCTTCGGCCACGACGGCGCGTTCCCCGGCTATTTCCGTTTCGCCTATCACGAGCCGCAACGCGATATCACGATCGTCTATCTCGGCAACTCCACCCTGTTCGGCGCCGATCACTCCCTCGGCCCAGACAACGGATTCTTCGACCGGCTCAAGGACAAGCTGATGGAAATCGCTTTGGCCCATTCCCCGCAACCGCAACCTGACGATGTCGCGAAACCCAATAGCTTCACAAGGACCAAGCCAACCAGGACGCCGGTGACCACCCCGATTGCGGCCCAGATCATCCGCCGGTAGTCGCGGCCCGCGGGAACGGCCGGTGACGCGTATTCCAGCTTGGGTATCTCAAGTTCCGTCGCCCGCATCGTAACACGCGGCGGCTGAAGCGCATGACGCGGCAACGCCTCAGTCCGTAAATCGGGGCATCCAATGATGCGCGTGGTTGGGCATCTGTTACCATGCGAGGAATGGAGCCGGAGAAACCCAAGTTGGACTATAGCGGACCTCCAGAACCATCGCTGAACAATCGAGTGGCAAACGTGCTGCTGGGGGCCGTCGGCATGGTCGCCCTCGGAATCGTTGGGTTCTTCGTCCTGGGATTTGGCGTGTTGGCGGTGTTGTTCTTTCTGATTCGAGATGCTCATTGATTTCAGCTCCCTCCGATGGAGACATGAATCCATGGACGCCACACAGCGAATCATCCAGGAATTTGACCGGCTCGTCGCGCTGGGACGTGAGGCGGTCGGCTCCCGGCCGCTTGCCGAGCGCGTGGTTTACTACGTGGTCGCCACCCGATGTGAGATCGATATCGACGGGTTCGCCGCGGTATACGAGCAGGACCTCGACCTCGCGGAGTTGGAGATTCTAATCGACGGGTTGGGCCGCATCGGAGAACCCGAACTCGCGGCGGAGTTCCGGCGTGGCTTCGAGTCGCTCAAAGCCGATGGTTTTTATGAGCACATGATCTGGAAACAGGTCTCGCCGGCCGTGAAGGACGAAATCGATGCAATCGGACAACGCGTGGGCGATCGATTGTGGAAGCTCGACGAGAAACTTGTCGTCCTCCTCGATACGCGACCGCAGTGACAAGGGGATTGGATAAAGGTTCCGACACATTCCCCTCCGCATACCGGCGGCGGGTGGAACTGTGATTTCACAGCGACGCGGATTTGGACCGGAAAGAACTGATATGGCGACTTCCCGAGTGACGCATACGCCCGTGCTTTGAAGTCGTCGCTCGGGGCGGTCATCCCGTGGAAGAGTTTAATCTGGCGTCCGTCCGCAAAAACAACCGGCGCGACGACGCTTAGTTTGGTGAGCAGGCCAAAACCCGCATAGGTTGACCCATCCGCCGCGACGCATTCGGCCGCCACGATTGCCAACAGGGGTGGGCCACCGCCTTTCGTCGCCACTCTGCGTCCACACTGGGAACTGTTCGAGGTCGTGCTGGGTGAGCTCCTCGAGGCGTTTCATTCCAGCCACTATACTGGCAGGACGGGCAGCTCGGAAACGGGGAGGTGCCAAAAGAGGGTCGCTCCGATGGGTTCGCGAAAGGCCGGAGTTCCGCCGGAATTCCGGGATTTTCGTGGGAATAATCGTTGCCGCCACGACGCCACGCGTACTAACACTTTGCAAACAGATGCACGGCCCGCTCCAGGACGATGCACGGTTCAGGGCAAAACGTGCACTGTTTTGCACCACGATGCACCATTCGGGGCGGTGGAACGCAGAGCGAGGGGTCGGGAATGATCCGCCCCATTGGCTCACCGTTTACTTGCATGTCATCGCGGATAGACTCCAGCCGGATGGATGAACGGAACGAGCACGGCCGCCCTGCGCTGGCGCGGGGCGGGAGTTGGGGAGGGCATGGGATGGGCGCGCGCCCGAGTCGGCGCGATCTGTTGCGCGGGGTGGCGTCGTCGGCGGCAATCGTCGGGGCGGCGGCGCTGGTCGAGGGCGGCGGGTGCGGTTCGACGCCGCAGCGGCCGAAGAAGAGTTTGCTCAACGTTGGCATCGTTGGGGTGGGGAACCGCGGGTCGTTCAATATCTTGGAAATGGGCAAGGAGAATTGCCCGGCGAACATCGTGGCCCTGTGCGACGTGGACGACCAGTTTCTGGCCGACGCGGCCCAGTTCTTTCCGCAGGCCGGGCGGTACAACGATTATCACGAGCTCATCGCGCGGCCGGACATCGATGCGGTGCTCGTGGCGACGCCGGACCACACGCACGCGTGGGCGACGCTGGCGGCGCTGCGGGCGGGAAAGCACGTCTATTGCGAGAAGCCGCTGGCGCATTCGCTGGAGGAGATCCGGCTGGTGACGCAGACGGCCCGGCAGCTCAACCGCGTCACGCAGCTCGGCACGCAGTCGCACGACTCGGCGAACTACCGCAAGGTCGTCGATTGGATCCGGTCGGGCGCGATCGGGACGGTGTCTGACGTTCACGTATTCGTGGACAAAGCGTGGTTCGCCGACGGCCCGCCCAAGCATGCGGATCGCCCGCCACCGCTGCTGCATTACGACCTGTGGCTTGGGCCGACACCGCCTCGACCCTACAGCCCCGATTACCTGCCCGCCTCGTGGCGGCGATGGTGGGCGTTCGGCGAGGGGACGCTCGGGGACATGGGGTGCCACTTCATGGACATCCCATTCGGCGCGCTGGAGCTGGGCTCGCCCGCCGCGGTCCGGGCCGAAGGCCCGCCGGCCGACCCGGAGCGGTGCCCGCGATGGCTGATCGTCCACTACGAGTTCCCCGCCCGCGGGAGCCGGCCCCCGGTCACCCTGCATTGGTACGACAGTGGCAAGCGGCCGGACAAACTGATCCAGGACCTGAAGCTCAAGCACTGGCACAGCGGCATCCTCTTCGTCGGCTCGGAGGGGTGGCTGGTCTGCGACCTCGAGCGGCACGTGCTGCTGCCGGAGGAGAAGTTTAAGAACCACCCGCCGCCGCCTGCGGCGACGACCGCGCCGGCTTCGCCGGGGCATCACCATCAGTGGGTGCAGGCGTGTTTAGATGAGAATCCGGGCGGCGCGTCGGCCAACTTCGACTACGGCGGGCCGCTGAGCGAGATCGTGCTGCTGGGCTGCCTGGCGCATCGCCTTGGGAAGCCGATCGAATGGGACGCGGCGAAGCTGGCCGCCGCGAATACTCCGGAGGCGGAGCCGTTGATTCACCTGACGTATCGATCGGGGGTGCACTTGTGATGCGACATTCGTTCGGGCCGGTGACCGCAGGCTTGATAGATCGCTTGGCCCCTCTTGCTCCGGGCGAGGGTTGGGGTGAGGGGAAGTTGGAGAGGACTCTCGAACAGCAGGTGAGGCGCTCGCAATTCCCCCTCACCCCGGCCCTCTCCCGGAGGGAGAGGGAGTAAAATCCTCGCCCTCTCCGGGCGCGCTGATTCGATTTGAACCGTATGACGCGGTTTGCAGCAACTCGAGTCCGGATGATCGGCTGGGTCCTCCTCGCGGGCGGGCTGGCGCTGGTTGCGGGATGGGCGGTGCGCGAGCGGCGGGCGGTGCCGCCGGTGGCGAGCACGTACGTCGAGTTGCCGGCCCTGGCCCCGTGGCCGCCCGGCGGGCCGCGGCGGGCGTGGGAGCGCGAGGTCGGGCTCGGCTATGCCAGCCCCGTCGCACGGGACGGAACGGTTTACGTTTTCGCACAGCAAGGCACGCTCGACTGCCTCACCGCGATGGACGCCCAGACGGGGCAGGTCCGATGGAAGGCGAGTTACGCGTGCACGATTCGCGCGGATTCCCCGCAGGCCGCCAACCCGGTGAATCATCTGCCGCTGCCCGGCGCGACGCCTGTGATTGATGGCGATGCCATTTTCACGCTGGGCGGTGGCGGGGACCTGGCCTGCCGCGACCGGGCGAGCGGCGCCGAGCGGTGGAGCGTGAACATCCTTCACGAGACCGGCGGCAAGATCCTCACGTGGAACCAGCAATCCACGCCGCTGGTGACCGCGGACCGCGTTTATGTGCAAGGCGGAAAGAACGGGCCCACCGCGATCGCCTTCGACAAGGCGACGGGCCACGTCGCCTGGCGATCCGAGGCCGGGACGCCCGGCGGGTACGCCGAGCCGGTCCTCATCGACGTCGGCGGCACGCACCAGTTGATCGTGTTCGGTGGCGAGGCGCTCTACGCGATGGACCCGCGGACCGGCCGCACGATCTGGACCGAGCCGTGGGCGACGAACTACGGCATCAACGCCGCGAGGCCGATCTTCCAGGACGGGCACCTGTTCGCCTCCAGCAACTACAACATGGGCGCGCGGATGCTGACGGTTCTGCCGGATCGCGCCCGCGTCGAGTGGCGTCGCCACCTGCCCCGGCTGACGTTCCAACCGGCGGCGCTCGACCGGGGATTCCTCTACGCCAACAGCGCCGGCCTGCTGACCTGCATGGGCTGGCCCGGCGGGCAGCTCGTCTGGGACTCGGCCGGCGGCGACCACGACCTGCTCGACACCGGCGGATCCCTGATCCGCCACAACGACGACCTGATCCTGCTCAGCGAAAACGGCCGCCTGAGCCTCGTCCACGCCACGCCGGCCGGGTACCGGGTGGTCAGCACCTTCCAGGCGACGGAGGGGGAAAGCATCTATGCGCATCCGTTGCTCGATGGGAGCCGACTCTTTGTCAAAGGGCCCAAGACGCTGGCGTGTTTCGATCTGGCGGAGCGGCCGCCGGGCGGTCACAAGTAACCGCATGCATGCCCCTAACGCCGGGCGCGTTTCTTCTGGGCAAAGTAGTCGTCGAGATCTCCAACGGCCCTCGGGGTTCCGCTGTCGAGCCCTTCGAGCAGCAATCGCTCCAGCCGCTCCTGTTCGGCGCGCTGCTGATCCTGGCGACTCAGCGCCTGGATGTACTCGGTCGGGGACATGTGTTGCGTTTCCCTAGCTCGTCGATCAACGAACTCACGCAGATCGTCGGGAACCGAAATAGTCGGCACGGCCGTACACCCAGTATATCACGCGAGCGGCGATTCCGATCCCCTTCGGGCGGCAATCCCTCCCCGGAGGGTGCGCCACGTCCGACGCGGGCGGTTTTCGGGTAGATTTGGATGAGGGGGGAAAAACCACCGGTCAAGGAGGATGCATGGCTGCGCGTACGACACGTCGGGAAGCGCGGGAGCGGATCATCAAGTCGTTCATGGACTCGCTGGACAGGATTATTCCGCCGGACGAGCAGGTGCCGTTGCGAGGCCGG
>DASXMX010000501.1:0-4314 GCA_036495445.1 Tepidisphaeraceae bacterium | reverse complement strand
CACGCTCGACCCGGACGCGGCCACCGTCTTCGGCCCCGCGATGGACCTGTCTCAAGCGATGCACCAGCTCGATGCCCGCGACTTCAGCGTCTTGAACGTGCCGGCATAGCACTAATCGGGAGGGCGAGGCTCCCGCTGAGCTGAATCAGCAGTTTTTGTATTTGCCCGCGATACCAGGGCACGCTGCTCTTTCCGGGCACGTGCATCGTCATTCCCCTTGTTGTACTGTTCCCCCCTCATGAGCAACGAACCGAACAAGGTCATCTATTCGATGATCGGCGTGACCAAGCGCCACGACAAGAAGGTCGTGCTGAAGGACATTTACCTGTCCTATTTCTACGGCGCGAAGATCGGCGTGCTGGGGCTGAACGGGTCGGGCAAGAGCTCGCTGCTGAAGATCCTGGCCGGCGTCGACAAGAACTTCGAGGGGCAGATCAGCCTCTCGCCGGGCTACACGATCGGCTACCTGGAACAGGAGCCGCAGCTCGACCCAAACCTCACGGTCCGCCAGGTCGTCGAGCAAGGGGTGCAGAAGACCGTCGATCTGCTCAAGGAGTTCGAGCGGATCAACGAGAAGTTCGCCGAGCCGATGCCGGATGACGAGATGGCCAGGCTGCTGGAGCGCCAGGGCGAGGTGCAGGAGAAGCTGGATCACCTGGGCGCGTGGGACCTCGATCAGCAGCTCGAGATGGCGATGGACGCGCTGCGGTGCCCGCCGCCCGATGCGCCGGTGAAGGTGCTCTCGGGCGGCGAGCGCCGCCGCGTGGCGCTGTGCCGGTTGCTGCTGCAAAAGCCGGACATCCTCATCCTCGACGAGCCGACGAACCATTTGGACGCCGAGTCGGTCGCGTGGCTGGAACAGCACCTGCGTCGCTACGAGGGGACGGTCATCGCGGTCACGCACGACCGCTATTTCCTCGATAACGTCGCCGGGTGGATCCTCGAACTGGATCGCGGCGAAGGCATCCCGTGGAAGGGGAACTACACCTCCTGGCTCGAGCAGAAGCAGAAGCGACTGGCCTCGGAGGAGAAGCAGGAATCGGCCCGGCAGAAGACGCTGGCGCGCGAGCTGGAATGGGTGCGCAAGTCCCCGTCCGCCCGGCGGGCCAAGAGCAAGGCGCGACTGGCCGCGTACGAAAACCTGCTGAACCAGGAGCAGAACAAGCGGGCGGCGGAAGTCGAGATCTTCATCCCGCCCGGCCCGCGGCTGGGCGACCGCGTGATCGAAGCCGTCGGCCTTCGCAAGGGCTACGGCGACCGCCTGCTGATGGACAACGTCAACTTCTCCCTTCCGCCCGGCGGCATCGTCGGCATCATCGGGCCTAACGGCTCGGGCAAGACGACGCTCTTCCGAATGATCACCGGCGCCGACAAGCCCGACGCGGGGGAGATCCGCATCGGCGCCAGCGTCAAGCTCTCCTACGTCGAACAGGGCCGCGACACGCTCAATCCCGACGACACGATCTGGCAGGTGATCTCCGGCGGGCAGGAGACGATCAAGCTCGGCAACGTGCAGGTCAACAGCCGGGCCTACGTCACCCGCTTCACCTTCACCGGCCAGGACCAGCAGAAAAAGGTCGGCGTCCTCTCCGGCGGGGAACGCAACCGCGTCCACCTCGCCCAAATGCTCAAGGACGGCGGCAACGTCCTCCTGCTCGACGAGCCGACCAACGACCTGGACGTGAACACGATCCGCGCCGTGGAAGAGGCGCTGGAGAACTTCGCCGGCTGCGCCGTCGTGATCACCCACGACCGCTGGTTCCTCGACCGCGTGGCGACCCACATCCTCGCGTTCGAGGGCGACAGCAACGTCGTCTGGTTCGACGGCAACTACTCCGACTACGAGGCCGACCGCAAAAAACGCCTCGGCCTCGCCGCCGACCAACCCCACCGGATCAAGTACCGGAAGCTGACCAAAGCCTAGGCCCTGGCTGACCAATGTCCCATAATGTCCCCTCCGGACGGGATATTTATCGACATCTTGCATGGGACATTGCCTGGATTCACATCTAAGCCCCTGGTGGGGCCGGATGATGCACTTGATGCATGGTTCCCCATATGATTCATTCATAACCGCCTCTCCCCACTCGCCTTGCGGATTTCCGCATTGCGAAAACCCGTGCATCATCCCCGCCGGTGGCCCCGAAACGTTGCATCCCCGGCCCGCCCGCCGGCCCCCATCGCCGAGCGACGCAAGGCCATTTCCAAAATAGATTTGCACTCGCCTCGGCAGACACATTGATTCCTGCACATGTAACGCCCCGTCCTCCCAACGTTGCATCCACCGCCCGATCTCCGCATCACCGCGTCTCCCCATCTCCCCTCACCCCGCGTCCTGCCATAGCACTGCTCTCATGTTAGGTATTTGTTAGCAAACGCCGTACCGCCGCTGAGCCCGCCCCCAAAATGCGGCTGCGGCACCGCCGCACGGGATCTTCCCTCGTCCGTCCAGCCGCCCCCTGTCATTTCGTGCTGCCTCGGCAATCGGCATGGCAGCGGGACCATGGCAAACCCGGTCCCGCTCCCTTACCATCCCACTGCGAGGTGATCCATGACACTGGTAATTGAGTTGCCGCCCGAGCTGGAGCGTGAGCTGGCGGCCCGGGCCTCGGAGCTCCATCTGCCGCTTGAGGAGTACGCCGTCCGCGTGCTCGCGGGCGCGGACGTCGCCGCGCCCAAGCTCACGACCGGCGCGGATCTGGTGGCATATTGGAAGGCCGAGGGCCTGGTCGGCACCCGGCCCGACATCGCCGACGCGGCGCAGCACGCCCGCACGCTCCGGCGCGACGCCGAGCAACGAGCGCGGTAAACGGTGGGGTACGATGGAACTGGTGGACACGGACGTTCTGATCGACATCCAGCGCGGCCACCCGCCCGCACTCGCCTGGTTCGCCGGCCTGACGGCGATGCCCGCGGTGCCCGGGTTTGTGGTAATGGAATTACTTCAGGACGCGAGGAACGCCAACGAAGTCCGCCAGGCCCTCAAACTGGTGGCGCCGCTGACGACGGTGTGGCCTTCCGAACCGGACTGCAGTCGGGCGCTTTCCGACTTCGCTACCTATCACCTGTCCCACAACCTGGGTTTGCTCGACGCCCTGATCGCGGCCTGCGCCGTCGGCCGGTCAGCGACGCTGTACACGTTTAACATGAAGCACTACAAGGCCGTTCCAGGGCTGAAACTCGCTCAGCCGTACATCAAGTGACTTTGAATCCGATGTCTGTCGCCATCCGTTCAGCCATGGCGCCCAAACCCGACTCCGCCAAATAGGCTCGCGCCGCCAGCCGCGGCGACCTGCGGCTCCTCCAGATCCTCAAACGGCGGCCCCAACTCGTCAGCGAGTGATCGCCTCCCCCGCCCGCGTCCCCCCGTCCCCGCGTCTCCCCCTCTGCCCCCGCCCCCCCCGCCCCGCCCCGCCGCACACGGGATCTCCCGCCCCCCCGCAAACGCACGCCGACGTCCTCGTCGGCACCGGGCCGAAGCGGAGGCCGACGAGGACGTCGGCGTTCCCAGTGGTTCTGCCGCGCGGCAGCCCTGCTCGCCCGATTCACACTCACCCGTTCGGTTTCTGCCGGCCGTCGATCGATGGGTTCGGGCGGACCGCGGCGATGACGGCTTCAATGTCCTTCATCAAGGTTTGGAGGCGCAGCGCCTCGTCGCGCGTGGGGCCGTCGGTGGCGACGTGGATCGAATGCGTCTTGCCGTCCATCGTCAGGTCAAGGAAATAGTGGTAGTCGTCGTTCCACTGGCCGCGGCCGTGGATGCCGGCCGGCCAGTTCATCACGCCGGCCCGCCGGAGCAGGTCGGCCACGGCGACCGCCCGGTCGCCGGCGATGCGGGTCATGTCGCCGTCCGCCTTCCCGGACGCCACGTCCGGCGTGGCGATGAGCCGGTGGTGGAAATCGCCGCGGATCCCGCCGCCCCAGGAATAGTCGATGCGAAGCCCGCGCTCTGGGTGGGCGGCGCGGGGGGTCGGTTGCGTCGTGCTGTGGGCGGCCGCCGCGCAGGCCGCCGCAAGGGCAAGGATGAGGAGGCGCATGCCAGGTCAACGGAGTTGTTTGTCGCTCATGGCTTCACCCCATTCGCTTGGACGCGGCTCGCCTCAACTTGTATCTCAGGCTTCGCGATCGAGCAGATGAAACGACGCCGGCATCACACGCCTCCACGGCGGCACATGAACGGCACCCCGCCGCCCCAGCCGCGGCGACCTGCGGCGCCTCCAGCTCCCCGCGTCCCCGCGTCTCCCCGTCTCTGCATCTTCCCCTCAATGTCGCGACAAAAACCGCACGAACGCGTTCAGCGCCCTTCCGAAGACG
>DASXMX010000500.1:0-6071 GCA_036495445.1 Tepidisphaeraceae bacterium | reverse complement strand
CGGTGGCACTGGCAATGGTGCTCAACGAACTTTGCTATAACGCAATGGTCCACGGGCTGCGCGGGGGCGGCGCGTTGACGATTCGCGCGCGGGGCGGTACGCATGAGGCTGCGGCGTTGGACGCCGGAGCCGCGACCGAAGAACGGGTGGTGATCGAGGTGATCGATAGTGGGGGCCGCCTGAACGGGAACGGCCGCACGGCGCCCTCGGGCGAAGGCCCGCCCGTATCGGCCTCCGCTGTCGCCGCGCCGCCGGTCCGGCCGCCGCCCGGCAACGGGACCGGCTTCGGGCTGGAACTGGTGGAAGGGTTGGTTCGCCGCGAACTGCACGGCACATTCGAGCTGCGCCCCAGCGAGCAGGGCGGTACCGTCGCGGTTGTGGAATTCCCGCTGGCCTCAGGCGAACAGTAGCCTGAACCCAGGTTCTGTCTGAATGAAGGGACGTCGCATGACCGCCGTGAATCCCCGGGGGATTGACCGTCGTCGCATCCTCATTGTTGAGGACGACACGCTCGTCGGCATGGGCATCCGCTCGCAGCTCGAGAAGCTGGGGCACGAGGTGGCCGGGCAGGCGTCCAACGCCGCCCAGGCCAAGGCGCTGTATCGCGAGAGCAAGCCCGACGTCGTGCTGATGGACATCCGCCTGGACGGCGCCGACGGGATCGCGCTGGCCAGCGAACTGCTGGCCGAGCGACCCTGCCCGATGGTGATCCTCAGTGCCTACGGAGACAAGGAACTGGTCGAGCGCGCCGGCTCGGCGGGGGTGTTCGGGTACCTGATCAAGCCCGTGACCGCCGAGGGGCTTCAGGCTCAGATCGAGGTGGCCGTCCGGCGGTTCAAGGAACAACAGCAGCTCATCAGCGAGAAGGAGTCCCTCGTCCAGACGCTCGAAACGCGCAAGCTCGTCGAGCGGGCCAAGGGGATCTTCATGAAGCGGATGAGTCTCGACGAGGCCGAGGCCCACCGCCGGCTCCAGCTCGAAAGCCAGAAGCGGCGGATCAGCATCGCCGAGCTGGCCAGGCGGGTGATCGAGTCGGAGGAGCTGCTTGGGGGGCAGTAGGGGGGCGAAGAGGTTGCTGTTTGCGGATTTCGGATTGCTGATTTCAGGGCCGGGTACGTGAAACGTGATGAGTGAAACGTGACGCGCTGCCGGTTGTCACGTTTCACTCATCACGTTTCATGCCCGCCCAAGGGCATTTGAATCCGCAATCCGAAATCCGCAATGTCCTTTTTCCCTCCCCCCGCCCCCGCTACAATCCCGACTCACCCTTGTTGGAGAGTTCGCCCATGAGCTTGAAGGACGTGGACCCGCAGGTTTTCGAGTGGATCGCCAAGGAGCAGCAGCGGCAGGCGTCGACGCTGGAGCTGATCGCCAGCGAGAACCACGTCTCGGCCGCGGTGATGGAGGCGGCGGGGTCGGTCCTGACCAACAAATATGCGGAGGGGTATCCCGGCGCGCGGTACTACGGCGGGTGCGAGTTCTACGACCAGATCGAGAACCTGGCGATCGACCGGGCCAAACAGCTCTTCGGCTGCCGGTTCGCCAACGTCCAGCCGCATAGCGGGGCCAACGCGAACCTCGCCGCGTTCATGGCGATGATGAAGCCGGGCGACCGGTTCCTCTCGCTGAACCTCTCCAGCGGCGGGCACCTGTCGCACGGGATGAAGCTGAACACGTCGGCGATCTTCTACCACCCCGAGCACTACGAGCTGGACCCGAAGACCGAGACGATCGATTTCAATTCCGTCCGCGACAAGGCGAAGGAAATCAAGCCGCGGATGATTCTCTGCGGGTACAGCGCGTATCCGCGAACAATCGATTTCGCCGAGTTCCGCGAGATCTGCGACGAGGTCGGCGCGCTGCTGATGGCGGATATCGCCCACATTGCGGGCCTGATCGCGGGCGGCGTCCATCCAAACGCCTTCCCGCACGCCCACGTCGTCACGACGACGACGCACAAGACCCTCCGCGGCCCCCGTGGCGGCTTGATCCTGACCAACGACGAGGAACTGAACAAGGCGATCAACCGCAGCGTCTTCCCCGGCAGCCAGGGTGGGCCGCTGATGCACATCATCGCCGCCAAGGCGGTTGCCTTCGGCGAGGACCTACAGCCGGCGTTCAAGGCCTACGCCCAGCAGATCGTCAAAAATGCCAAGGCGCTTGCCACGGCCCTGCAGCAGAAGGGCTACCGCCTGCAAAGCGGCGGGACGGACAACCACCTGATGCTGGTCGACCTGCGTGCCCGCAACGCCGACTTCACCGGCGCCGCCGCCGAGCTGACGCTGGAGGCCGCCGGGATCATCACCAACAAGAACGCGATCCTGAACGACCCGCGCCCGCCCAAGGTCACCAGCGGCTTGCGCCTCGGCACCCCCGCGATCACCACCCGCGGCCTGAAGGAAGCCGACATGGCCGCGGTGGGCGACTTCATCGACCGCGCGCTGCTGGCCAAGGACGATCCCGCGGTGCTGGGCAAGATCCGGAACGAAGTTGCGGAGTTCTGCAAGCGGTTCCCGATGCCGCATTGAGCCGGATGTTTCCAGGAACGTTCGCCGCTTGGCTGCGGTGAACGTACAATCAATCTGATGTCGGATCGAACGAAACAAAACGACTTCGACGACCTCGATTCGTTGGAAGCGCAGCTTCCCCGGCTAATTGCCTCTGGAGAACTAAAGGAGGCAGCACGGCGGGCTATCGCGGACCAATTGGCGCGCGGCATCCCCGTGACCTTCCAACGGGGCGAAGCGATTGTGAAGGTTTACCCCGACGGGCGCGAGGAGATCCTCGGGCGGGTGCCTCAACGAACGTATAGAATTCCACCTGACGTGACCGTCGTTGAACCCCGCTGATGAAACGCCGAATCAGAATGGTTGCGGGGCCGAATGGTTCGGGCAAGACCACTCTGGTTTCGTATCTACGCACCGCTTACTCGCTGCCGCTGGGCTACTGCCTCAATCCCGACGAACTTGAACGTGAGATCCTCCAAGCAGGTGGAATCAATTTTGCGCCTTGGGGTCTTCAGGTTGACGAAGTAAACCTGCGTGCCTTCCTGGATGCTCATCCGCTTGCCGCTCGAACGGAGTTGGGCGATTTCAAAATGGAGGGGAACGACCTTCGGGTCGAGCGCCATGTTCCCGGCGGTTACCTTGCCTCGATCTTGAGCGACTACTTGCGCAGGCGGTGGTTGGACGCGGGCATTTCGTTCACCTTCGAAACCGTGATGTCGAGTCGCGACAAATTGGATTTGATCCGCGATGCCGGGAAGCGGGGGTACCGGACGTATCTCTACTACATCTGTACCAACTCGGCGCTCATCAACGAGGAGCGGGTCGCAAGCCGTGTTCGCAAGGGCGGCCACGACGTTCCGAAATCCAAGATCCTGGCGCGGTATGACCGATCGCTCGACTTACTCGCGGAATGCATCCGACTGACCGATCGGGCGTACTTGTTTGACAATTCCGAGGAGTCGCACCGGCCGGTAGCGGAATTCGAGTCAGGCCGTCTTGTCACGTTGTACAGCCCACCGCCGGCCTGGTTCGTTCGGGCATGGCCCGATCTCCAAGCCCCTTAGCCCTGTCAATCGCCTCGTTGCTTTCCGAAAGCTCGTTCAACGCCTATCCTAGAGATCTCGCGTACCGATCGCCAGAACGACGGTCGCGCGAGAGCGGAGATTTTCAATGGCAACCACCACGCAAACCAAGTCATCGATCCCCAACCGTTACTCCTCGAAGATCACCCAGCCCGCGGTGCAGGGCGCGTCGCAGGCGATGTTGCTGGCGACGGGGCTGTCGCAGGCGGATTTGAACAAGCCGCAGGTCGGGATCGCCAGCGTGTGGTACGAGGGGAACCCGTGCAACATGCACCTGAACAAGCTGGCCGATTTCGTGAAGCAGGGCGTGGGCGAGGCCGGGTGCGTCGGGATGCGGTTCAACACGATCGGCGTCAGCGACGGCATCTCGATGGGGACCGACGGGATGAGCTACTCGCTGCAGTCGCGCGACCTGATCGCCGACTCGATCGAGACGCTGACCGCCGCCCAGTGGTACGACGGGCTGGTGACGATCCCCGGGTGCGACAAGAACATGCCCGGGTGCGTGATGGCGATGGCCCGGCTCAACCGGCCGTCGGTGATGGTCTACGGCGGGACGATCCGCGCTGGCTGCGCCAAGATCCGCGGCGTCGAGGAGCGGCTCGACGTCGTCTCCGCCTTCCAATCCTTCGGGCAGAAGCTGTCGGGCGCGATCACCGAGGACGAGCGGCGGGAGATCGTCGCCAAGAGCTGCCCCGGCGCCGGCGCCTGCGGCGGGATGTACACCGCCAACACGATGGCGTCCTTCATCGAGTGCCTGGGGCTGTCGCTGCCGTACTCGTCCTGCACGCCCGCCGAGGACCCGCAGAAGCTGGACGAGTGCCGCCGGGCCGGGCGTCACCTGCTGTTCATGCTCGAGCAGGATCTCAAGCCCAGTGATATCGTCACCCGCCAGAGCTTCATCAACGCGATGAAGCTGACGATGGTGCTCGGCGGGTCGACCAACGCCGTGCTGCACTCGATCGCGATGGCGCGCGCGTTCGGGATCGACCTGACGATCGACGACTGGCAGCTTGCGAGCGACCAGACGCCGATGCTGGCGGACTTTCGCCCGTCGGGGAAGTACGTGATGGAAGACCTGCACAAGGTCGGCGGCACGCCGGGAGTGATCCGCATGCTGATCGAAGCGCGGGTGATCGACGGTTCCCAAATGACCTGCACCGGCAAGACGCTGGCCGAGAATGTGACCGCCCTGCCGGCGCTGCTGCATTACGGTACCGGCCCGGGCCGGCAGGACATCGTCCATCCGCTCAGTGAGCCGCTGAAGCGCGTCGGGCATATCCGGATTCTCAAGGGATCGCTCGCGCCCGACGGCAGCGTCGCCAAGATCACCGGGAAGGAAGGCACCCGCTTCACCGGTCCGGCCCGCGTGTTCGACTCGGAAGAGGACATGATCAAGGGGCTGGAGCAGGGCCGGATCGAGAAGGGGGACGTGATCATCATCCGCTACGAAGGCCCCAAGGGTGGACCGGGCATGCCCGAGATGCTCACCCCCACCAGCGCCCTGGCCGGGGCCGGCATGCTGCACGACGTGGCCCTCATCACCGACGGCCGCTTCTCCGGCGGGTCGCACGGGTTCATCATCGGCCACGTCACCCCCGAGGCGATCGAGGGCGGGCCGATCGCCCTCGTCCAGGAAGGGGACCGCATCACGATCGACAGCGAGTCGTGCGCGATCAACCTCGGCATCTCGAACGAGGAACTAGGGCATCGGTTGCGCGCCTGGAAGCGCCCGCCCTACAAGGCCAAACGCGGCACACTCTGCAAGTACATCAAGAACGTGAAGAGCGCGTCGGAGGGGTGCGTGACGGACGAATGATGGGGCACAGCCGCCCTCGGCTGTGCGTTCCGATTCCGACCTTCGGTCGAACACAGCCGAGGCGGCTGTGCTACGCACAAGGTTCGCCCCTACGGAGCAATCAGCTTCGTGATCTGGTAGAGCATCTCGAGCTTGGGGGTGGCCACGCCTGCACGCCGCGCCTGGCGCAGCGGTTCGCCCAGGATCGACTCGATTTCGAGTGCCCGCTCCTCCTGCCGGTCGATCTGCATGCTGCTGCGATAGGCGCCCATCGTACGGGTATGGCGGATCTGGCGGTCGATCATGTCGTCCGGCAGGCGGACGCCCAACGCGTCGGCCGTCGCGATCACCTCGTGCATGATCGCGGTCAGCAGGCGCATTCCTTCCTCGCTGTCGATCAGGCGATCGGTCGTGAGATCGAGCGCCGCGCCCAGCCCGTTGAACGGGATGTTCCACACCAACTTCGCCCACCGGCCGAACTTCAGGTCGTCGAGCACCTCGCACGGCACCTGGCTCGATTTGAACATCTCGGCGATGCGGGTGGCGCGCGGGCTTGGCCCGCCGTTGAATTCGCCCAGGCGGATGACGCCGTGGTCGATGTGGTGGATGAGGCCAGGGCCCATGCGGTTGATGCAGGTGAACGCCATGCCGCCGAGGATCCGCTGCGCGCCAAAGAGCTCGGCG
>DASXMX010000499.1:0-3473 GCA_036495445.1 Tepidisphaeraceae bacterium | reverse complement strand
CTTCCGCGCAGGTGTTGGAATCGGGTGAACTGAAGGTGACGTTCGAGAACGGCGCGTTCGCGGTGAATTACTACGACCGGCGCTTTCCAATTTCGCCGCGGAGCTATCCGCGGGTCCTGGCGCATCGGATCGCTGAACTGGAATCGCAACTCGATCCCGCCGGCGACGACTGGCGGGATTACCAGGATCTGATCACGCTCGCGGACGATCTGCTGGAGAGGTGCGAGACGGGTTCACTGCAGGTGGAGGAACGTCACGCAAACACGGCGGCGCTCAAGAAAGGGCTGGCGAAGCTTGCCGCCCGATCCGACACGATTCGCCGGTTCATCGAGCAGAACGTCGCCCTCTTCAATGGCAACACCGCGGACCCGACGAGCTTCGACCTGCTCGATGACCTGCTCGGCGTTCAGTGCTATCGGCTCGCCTACTGGCGGGTCGCGCCGGACGAGATCAACTACCGGCGGTTCTTTGACATCAACGACCTCGCTGCGATCAGCATGGAGCGGCCGGAGGTATTCCGCGCGACGCACGAGTTGATCCTGCGCTGGCTTGGCCAAGGGCAACTTCAGGGCCTGCGGATCGATCATCCGGACGGACTGTACGACCCGAAGCAATACTTGCTGCGCCTCCAGCGCGCGTACTTGCTCGCGGTTGCAAAGGCCGAGGACATCTCGTTGAGCGAGGAGCATGCTGCCGTGATCGCGGAGCAGATTGCGCATGACGAGCACACCGGCTGGCCGCTGTACGTCGTGGTCGAGAAGATCCTCGCGCACGGCGAGCCGCTGCCCGACGACTGGGCCGTCCACGGAACCAGCGGGTACGACTTCCTCGACATGGCCAGCGCCTTGTTCGTCAGGCCCGAGCGCGAGCCGGCGCTCACGCGGCTCTACCAAGAGCGCGTGCCGACCGTGCCGCCGTTCCGGGACTTGGCCTATCAGAAGAAACGGCTCATCCTCGACATCGCCCTCGCCAGCGAACTGCACATGCTCGCCCACCGCCTCGACCGCCTGGCCCAGCGCGACCGCCCCTCGCGCGACTTCACCCAGACCGGCCTGCGGGATGCGCTGCGGGAGGTGATCGCCTGCTTCCCCGTCTACCGCTCCTACGTGTCGGCCGAGGGCGTGCGGGAGGACGACTGCAAGTACGTGAACGAAGCGATCGAGCAGGCGATCACCCGCAACCCGGCGACCGAGCCGTCGATCTTTCACTTCATCCGCGACAGGGTGCTGCAGCGTCCCAGCCGGTTCTTCACCGAGGCCGACCGTGCGGCACAGTTGGAATTCGCCGGACGATTCCAGCAGCTGACCGCGCCGGTCACCGCCAAGGGGATCGAGGACACGGCGTTCTACCTCTACAACCGCCTGATCTCCCTCAACGAGGTCGGCGGCGACCCGGATCACTTCGGCGTCCCGCCGGCCGAACTGCACGACTACCTTCGCGAACGGCAGGCGAAGTGGCCGTACGCCCTGTCTCCGCTATCGACGCACGACACGAAGCGCAGCGAGGACGTGCGGGCGCGGATCAACGTCCTCTCGGAGATCCCCCAAGAATGGGCGTCGCGCGTGGCAAACTGGAGCCGCGTCAATGCGCCGCACAAGACGAGGCTCGCCGGGAACGATTGTGGTGCAGGCTTCCAAGCCTGCACGTACAGGATTGTAAGCCTGCACCACAATGCGCCCTCCGCGGCTCCCGATGCGAATGACGAATACCTGCTCTACCAGACCCTCGTCGGCGCCTGGCCGCTGGGCCCGATCGATGACGCGGGCCGGGCGGCATTCACCGAGCGCATCCAGGCGTACATGGAAAAGGCCATCCGCGAGGCGAAGGCCCACACGAGCTGGACCCGCCCCAACCCCCAGTACGAAGGCGCCGTCAAGGACTTCGTCGCGAGGATCCTCGACCCAACGGTCGCAGCCGAATTCCTCGCCGATTTCATTTCCTTCCAGCGTCGCGTGAGCCATTGGGGCCTGCTCAACTCCCTGTCACAGACGCTGCTCCGATTGACCGCCCCCGGCGCGCCGGACACGTACCAAGGCACCGAACTCTGGGACTTCAGCCTCGTCGACCCCGACAACCGCCGCACGGTGGATTACGCGCTTCGGCGCAAGCTGCTGGCCGACGTCCAGTCGCGTTTCAACTCGGACGCCGATCGCGCCACGTTCCTCTCCGAACTGCTCGATTCCAAGGACGACGGCCGAATCAAACTGCTGCTGACGTGGCGGGTTCTTTCATTGCGCCGCCAAAAGCCCGGCCTCTTCACCGCCGGCGAATACATCTCCGCCCAAGTCACCGGTTCCCGCGCGGACCACATCTTCGCCTTTGCCCGCCGGCACGGGGACGACTGGGCGATCGTCATCGTGCCGCGGTTCTTCGCGACTCTGGTTCCGGACGCGTGCAGCACATCGCTGGGAGCCCGTGTTTGGGGCGACACGCGCGTGACGGTCCCGGGGATCCGCCGCGCAACGCGGTTGACCCACCTCTTCACAGCCATGCCGATCGAAAGCGATCCGGATAATGCCGGGGGGCAGAGCATTCGCGTCGCGGACGCCCTGGACGCGTTTCCCGTCGGGTTGCTCACTGGCGATTAGGTGAACGGCGCCCCCTCCTGATCGCGTTGCGGGAAACGGATTATCCCGCACAGTGTGACGGCGGCTTGGCTGAGCCGCGGTCCCATTGCGATTGGCCGCGAAAGGCCGGTTGAGCGGAATGCCCGGCCGGCCGATGCCCAAAGGGTATGTTTTTCATCTTCGTCACCCGCACCTACAGTGCCGCGGTTTCGGGCAAGGTGCTCAAGTCGGTCCGGTGCGACAAGTGCGGCGGCAACTACGCCTACCACATGGTCCGCCGGGGGTTCGCGCGATCGAGCAGCGCCTACGGCATCGGCAACGCCTCGGCCAAGGCCGCGGCGGAACAGGGCGCGCGCCGGAAATTGGAACAACGCCTTGCGAAAGACTCGGATCCCGTCGGCTGCCCGGATTGCGGGTGGGTTCAGGCGCACATGGTCGCCGACCTGCGGCGGCGGTCGCACCGATGGCTGCGATGGGTGGCGTGGGTCACCTCGTCCCTCGGGCTCGTCTCCGCCCTCATTGCGATCCTCTCGGCGACCGAGGCGTTTCATCGTCCGATTGATCCGGATCAATCACAATCCATCGCGATCCTGCTTGCGGCATCGGTCGGCATTTGGGGCGCGGCGCTGCAAGGTCGCTCGTTGCTGGCCCGGATGATCAACCCCAATCGCAATTACCCGGAGCGGCCGGGGATTATGCCCGGCGTGCCCAAGCCGTTTAAGCCCGGGACGGCCCCGCATGCGACGGATGTGGCAGGCGATCCGTGGACGCCGCAACTTTCTCCGAGCGCGCCAACGGAAAATACGACCACAACGGCGCGGCCGCTCATCGCGTACGAGGCCAAACCGCCGCAGCTCCAGCCGGGCGGATGGGTGACGGTGCAACTGCTCGACCTGCGGCACCCGC
>DASXMX010000498.1:0-4507 GCA_036495445.1 Tepidisphaeraceae bacterium | reverse complement strand
GCCGAGGCTCGCTCGAAAGACTCGGCTCGGCAGGAGCCTCGCCCTCCCAGCGTCATAATCAACCAGGCACGAACTCGGGCTTTAGTTCGAGGATCGCTTCGGCAGCAGCGATTCGGACGTTGGTGTCGGAATCGGACATGAGTTTCTTCAGGACGTCCTGCGCGTCGGTCCGGCCGATTGCCCCAAATGTCAGCGCCGCCTGGATCCGCTCGGCCGGATCCACGCTCTTGGCCCCCTTCTCGGCGACGCCATATCCCTCGTCGGAGCCGAGCATCCCCATCGCCCGGGCGGCGGTCAGGGCGACCTGCGAGTATTCACTGACGAGCCCGTTCCGCACGTGCTGGATGATCGACCGGTTCCGGGGCTCGGCCAACCCGATGAACGCCATCATCCGGTCATCGGGGTACCGGCTGATGCTCCAACTGATCAGGTCGTCCATCCCCTGTTGGTTGCCCAGTTGCCACATCGCCGCGGAGGCCTGCTGCCGGACGGCCGGATGGCGGTCGGTCCGCATCGGCTTCAGCACCTTCATGGCGCTGGGGTCCCCGAGCATGCCCAGGACCATTGCCGTCGTGCCCCGGACCTGGGGCAGCGGATCGCGCGAGAGTTGCTCCAGGTCATGGCTGTAACGGTAGTCGCCGATGCGGTGCAGAGCGTACCGGGCGACAATGCGAACGGTCGGGTCGTGATCGTCGACCAATTGCAGCAGTTTTTCGTGGGCGTTCTTCAGCCGCATCTGCCCCGCCGCCAAGCAGGCGGCATACCGCACGAGCGGGTCGGGATCGTCCGATGCCTTGAGGATCTCGCGCGGCTGCGCGGCGCCCCCTTTCCACAGCGCCTCCAGGGCGTGGGCTCGGACTTCCTGGTCGTTGGATTGCAAGTCTCCTTCGAGCTCTCGTTGGGCGGAGGTCCGCAGGGCGGGGTCGACCGGCACGTCCCGCGGCGGCGGATACGCCGACACGTGCGATGATGCACCGAGCACCCGCCCGGCGCGCATGTCGACTTCCTTGTTGTTATTGCCGTTGGGCGAGTTGCAGCCGACGGTCGACATCAAGGTCAGGGCGACAAGCACTCCCGCTCCGCTGAAGCGGACCGTACATGAATCGAAATCGATGATCATTCAGAGCTCACTTTGACTGGCCGATGTTTCCACCATCGGACAATTCCCCCGACGGCCCATAAAAACGTCGCGGCCGCACAGGCGTAGGCGAACAGGTCGCCAAAGCGGGTGTAGAACGTCACCCGGCTGTCCAGGTCCAATGTCGCGATGCTCGTCCCCTCATTGCCGGCGGGGATCAGGTCGTGGGTTCGGCCCAGCGAATCGACAAATCCGCTGATGCCGGTGTTGACGCTGCGGGCCGTGGGAACGCGGTTTTCGATGCTGCGGAAGATCGCTGCCTGCAGGTGCTGCGGCATCTCGTTGAAGCGGAACCAACCGTCGTTGGTGATGTTGACGATAAAGTCGGCCCGCTTGCCGGCCCCGTCCGGGGCCTTGAACATCCGCCGAACCAGTTCGCCATCCATGTCCTCGAAGCAAATCGGCGTGACGAACCGCCAGTCGGGTCGGAGCCGGAACACCGTCATCGCGTCCGGCGTGCCCGCGGTCAGCGTGTATTCCTCGGGATAAGGGCTGAGTGCGAGGAACAAGTGATACAGCGGCGGGATCGCCGACTTGAACGGCAGGTATTCGCCGAATGGGACGAGGTGGATTTTGTCGTACCGGGGCTCCGCACCGCCTCCCGGCGCGACGAAGTAGGCTGCGTTCCGACGGTCTCGGTGAACCCAGAGGCGCCCCTCCGATGTTTCCTTTAGATACCAGTCCGATTGATACATTCCACCGGCCAGCAAGGCGGTGTGATAACGTGTCACCAAGGATTGCAGATGATCGACCGCCTGCCGCAAAAACGCCACGTGATCCAACCAAACGTCGCTGGAGAACGGCGGAGCGGAATCGCGGGCCTCCGGGTTCAGCGCAGGCATCATCGTCTCGGACCAGACAACCAGGTTCGTCTGCGGATGGGCCGCGAGCGCCGCCCGCGTCTGGCGGACATGGAAATCGACGATCTCTTCGGGCGGCGCCCCCTTCTCGCCGCTGTTGCTTTGCGGGTAGCTGGGCTGGACGACCAACACCGTCGGCCCGGGATGCGTGGTCTGTTGGGAGAAGCGGAAGAACCCGTACCCGAGGACGCCCGCCAGCAGGACGATCATCGCGATGCCCGCCGGCGCCATCGTGCGGATCCAGGTTTTGCGGTGAATGATCGCCATCGCGATTGCGGCGTTGAGGGCCGCCACCCAGAAGCTGATCCCATAGATTCCGGAGAAGTCCGCGATTTGGGCAAGGTGAAGCACGGGAGACTGCGTGTGGCCGAGGAATCCCCAGGCCAACCCGCCCAGGGGCCAGGTGGCGCGGAACCACTCGAACGCGGTCCAGATCGCGGCGATCAAGAAGACCCCGGCCAGCGCGAGCCATCGGCACGGTGGCTGATCCTCGCCCGCTTCCGCCTCGAGGAGCTTCGTCCCCCGAATGATGGCCCCAGGCACAGCCCAATAGAGCGCCACCACCGCAAACAGCGCAGCCATCCCCGGCCCGGTGACGTACGCCAGCCACCACATATTGGCGGAGAAGAACATCACGCCCCCCACCCAACTCCACCAAAATGCGGTGAACGCCGAGCGGCTATGATGAACCACGATCAGCCATGGGACGAGGGCAACGTATGCGAGATAGAACTGCTTGAATGGAGCGAAGGAGAGATCGAGGAGGACGACGGTCGCCAGCAACAGGACCAGTTTCCCCCACCACCGGTCCGGCAGCGCCCGCGCAGCCGCGACCGGCTCCTGCGCCGGTGCCTTCTGCTGCTGCTGATTGGACGACCCGCCACGACGACCCATGAGCCGCGACATCCTCGGGCGATCCGCCTTGCCCGTCAAGGATGCAGGGCAAAGGGATCGCGCCTAACCATCAGAGCCGGGGCGTGCCGCCCCGGTCGGACCGTAGGTCCGATGCATTTCAACCAACGGCGCGGATCGACCGAGAGGCGGCCGCCCTGGACCTCCGGTCCAGCCCGGACCGACACGGTCCGGCTCCGACGGTTCTCGACGTCCTCGCAACTCGTGTGACGACTTGCCCGCCCCGGCCCGCTAAACTCTGTGCAGAATGTTCACGGGAATCATCGAAAAGACCGCCCGCGTCATCGGCGTCGCCACGGGGCCGGCGTTCCTGCGGCTCACGATCGTCAACAGTTGGACCGACGTGCAGGATGGGGAGAGCATCGCGATCAACGGCGTCTGCCTCACCGTCGCCGAGCAGGGGCCGGGCGAGATCATGTTCGATGTGGTCAAGGAGACGCTCGCCCGGACCAACCTGGGGATGCTCTCCGAGGGCGATGCCGTCCACGTCGAGCGGTCGCTGCGGGTGGGCGATCGCCTGTCAGGCCACTTCGTCCAGGGCCATATCGACGGCCCCGCGACCCTCGTCGACCAAGGCTGCGATGCGAAAGACGAATGGCGGCTGACGCTCGAATGCCCGCAGGAACTGGCCAAATACCTCGTCCCCAAAGGTTCCGTCGCCCTCGACGGCGTGAGCCTCACGATCGCCGCCGTCCATGGCAACCGCTTCGAGGTCGCCCTGATCCCGACGACGCTCCAGATCACCGCCCTCGGCCGCCGCGAGGTCGGCTGGCCGTTCAATCTGGAGGCGGATGTATTGACGAAAACGGTCGTGGCGGTGTTGGAGCGGAAGGAACGGAAGTAAGGAGTAGAGACGCGGGACGCGCGGGACACCGAGATGCGGGGAATAATGAAGCGACGAATGCGACGAAGGTTCACGGTCTCGTTTGCCGTTCTCATGCTGATCGGCTGGATGTTCTTGAATCCGCTGGGCACTCTCATTCTGATTCTCGGAAGCGGGATCATCGTCGCGCTGGGGCTATTCGTTCTTTCCAGACGAGCGCCGAATACCGGGCCAGGCCATTGCGCGCGGTGCGGATACGATCTCCGTGCCGCCACGCGACGGTGTCCTGAGTGCGGACTGCTAATCGGCACGATGTTCAAGACAGAATAGGGACTAAACTCTCGATACGGATGATGTCTCCGTGCCGCAGCGCGTAGGAAAACGTGACAAATGCCCTCGCGTCACGTTTCACAAGCCGCCAATGTCAACCCCCATTCCGGAATCAGCAGATTCCCCCTCTCCGGGTGCGCCACACAGGGCGCGCCCGGTTAATTGACAATCGCGCTGCGGTTTTCCCAGTACTTTTGCCAGCGATCGTCCTGGCTGAGCCATAGCCCGCGCATGGCGAGGATCGCCTCGACGCCATCGGCTGATCAGAACTGTTCGGTGCCTTTGATCCTTTTGTTGAACTGCTTGACCGCCGCCTCGGTTTCACCCGAGCCGATCGGCCAGCCGCGGCGGCGGTACTCCGGGTAATTCATGTGGTCCCGGTGCGTGCTGAAGTACGCGACGTTGTTGTCCAGCGTCTTGCGCGGGCCGTCGGCGGCGGCATCG
>DASXMX010000497.1:0-6741 GCA_036495445.1 Tepidisphaeraceae bacterium | reverse complement strand
TGGCAACGCCGGTAACGACACCATCCACGCCGGTAACGGCAACGACTCGCTCTGGGGCGGGCTGGGCAACGACGACATCACCGCCGGCAACGGCGCCGACACGTTCGGCGGCGTGCTGGGCAGCAACACGCTCATGGGCGGCAGCGGGTCCGACACGTTCGTCGTCCGCAAAAACTTCCCCGCCGGCCAGACGACCAGCTACAACCCGGCCAAGGACCACCTCGACGAGGTCCACCACGAGCCGCCGGCGCCGGCCGTCTGAGGTGAGGAGCCGCCCGCACGATTGCAATCACGACGCCCGCGGCCCGCAACCGCGGGCGTTGGTCGTTTGTCCTTGGTCCTTTGTTCCTTGCCGCGATATACCTCCAACGGACAAAGGACCAAGGGCAAGTGACAAGGAACGCATCGGGGCTGGGAATCGTTCTCGCGGATGCGTATCCTTGCCGGCAAGGAGGACGCCGCATGTTCGATGGAGCTGCTGCCGCTTACGAGAAGACGTTGTCGGAAATCCGGGGCGCGGGATTGTACAAGGACGAGCGGGTCATCGAGTCGCCGCAGGGGCCGCACGTCCGGGTGGCGGGGCGGGAGGTGCTGAACTTCTGCGCGAACAACTACCTGGGCCTCTCCGATCATCCCGAGATCCTCAAATCCGCCCACCAGGCGCTCGACGAGCGCGGCTACGGCCTCTCCAGTGTCCGCTTCATTTGCGGCACGCAGGACATCCACAAGCAGCTCGAGCGAAAGGTCTCCGAGTTCCTCGGCACCGAGGAGACGATCCTCTACAGCTCCTGCTTCGACGCCAACGGCGGCCTCTTCGAGACGCTGCTCGGGCCGGAGGACGCGATCATCTCCGATGCCCTCAATCACGCCTCGATCATCGACGGCGTCCGCCTCTGCAAGGCAAAACGCTTCCGCTACGAGCACGACAACCTCGACGACCTCGAACAAAAGCTGAAGGAATCCGCCGGCGCCCGGCTGCGGATGATCTCCACCGATGGCGTCTTCAGCATGGACGGCGACATCGCCCGCCTCGACCGCATCTGCGACCTGGCCGACCGCTACCGCGCCATGGTGATGGTCGACGACAGCCACGCCACCGGCTTCGTCGGCGCCACCGGCCGGGGCACCCACGAATACCGCGGCGTCATGGGCCGGGTCGACATCATCACGTCCACCCTCGGCAAGGCCCTGGGCGGCGCGTCGGGCGGGTTCACGAGCGGGCGCAAGCCGCTGATCGACCTGCTCCGCAACCGCTCCCGCCCGTACCTGTTCAGCAACACCCTCGCCCCGCCGATCGTGATGGCGAGCATCGCCGTGCTAAATTTACTCACCGGTTCCGGCGAGCTTCGGGATAAGTTAAATGCGAACACTGCGCGGTTCCGCTCGGCGATGACCGCCGCGGGGTTCAAGCTCCGCCCCGGGACGCACCCGATCGTGCCGATCATGCTGGGCGACGCGAAGCTGGCCGTCGATTTCGCCCGCCAGTTGCTGGACGAGGGGATCTATGCCGTCGGGTTCTCCTACCCGGTCGTCCCCGAAGGGGCCGCCCGGATCCGCACCCAGATCTCCGCCGCCCACTCCGAGGCCGACATCGATCGGGCGGTCGACGCGTTCTCGCGGATCGCGAGGCGATTGAAGGTGATTGCGTAACGTGCATGGGCGGGTTGGGATTGCCCGGGGGTGATGCCGCCCCGTGACACGGGTTTTCAACCCGTGCGGAGCCATGTGCCGCGCGGGGGCCGCTCACACAGGCGATCGATAGCTTGGAGCATCGCGAGCTATTCGGGCGAGGAGAGCAGAGCGCTGCGCTTCGGGCTGATTGGGTTCCGAAATGGCGCCCGGAATTGATTGCGTGCCTCGCACGGGTTGGAAACCCGTGTCACGGGGCGGCGGTATGCGGCATTCGCCTCGATCTTGCAATTGACAGCCTCGGCTCCGAATCGTACTTTGCTCGGTAAAGTCTCTTTGCATCGATTCGGGAACCGCCACCCCGGAGGTGGGTGATGGAACTGGATGAAGCCCTCGAGCGGATCGCGGTGATCCACCGCCACATCATTCGCGGACAGCTCTTCCGCGGGTATCGGGCAGTCCCCACCTTCCTGTCCGGCCTGCTGGCGTTCGTCGCGTGCGCGGTTCAAGGCATCTGGCTCGACGACGACGTCACCGCGTGCGTGATCCTGTGGGCCTCGACGGCCGCCGCCAGCGTGGCGATCGTCGCGGTGGAGATGATCCTGCGGATCCGCCGTTCCGGTTCGACGCTCGAACGGGACATGACGATCGGCGCCGCCGAGCAGTTCATCCCGACGATCGCGGCCGGTGGGCTGCTCACGTTCGTGTTCTGCCAATTCGCGTGGGAACAGCTTTGGCTGCTGCCAGGCCTCTGGGCGATCATGTTCTCGCTGGGCGTGTTCGCCTCCCGGCGGATGCTGCCCAAGTCGATCATGATCGTCGCCGCCCACTACCTGATCACCGGGCTGCTCTGCATCGCGCTGGGGCACGACGGGCCGTTCTTCCCGGCCTGGACGATGGCCCTCACGTTCGGCGCCGGGCAGTTCATGGCGGCGGGGATCCTCTACTGGAGCCTGGAGCGGAAGGATTTCCCGCTCCGCAAGCGAGCCGATGCCGCGGAATGAAGCCGACAACATCAACGATAGCGGCGACCGCGAGCCCGGCCGCTTCGCCTACGAAGGGCTCGACCGCCTGATCCACGAGAAGGCGCGCCTGAGCATCCTCTCCTCGCTCGCCTCCCACCCCGACGGCCTGGTCTTCGGCGACCTCAAGACCGTCTGCGCCCTGACCGATGGGAACCTAAGCCGGCAGATCACGCAACTGCAGGAGGCGGGGCTGGTCGACGTCTGGAAGGGGTACAAGGGGAACCGCCCGCAGACGCTGGTCCGCCTGAGCCGCGAGGGTCGCAAGCGGTTCCTGGAGTACATCGAGGTCCTCGAAGGCGTCCTCGCCGACGCCGCCTCCGCTTCCCGCCAACCGGCCCCGGCGGGACGGCCCGGGCTGGCGGCCCGGTAGCCGAGAGGAGCTTCTTCTCCGTGCTTCCGTGACTCGCTCGTTGATTCATTTATCTGCTTCGCGTCTCCGCGCCGTCGCGGTTGTCCGAGCCAGAATCGCGTCACGCGCAGGTGTCGGGTAACCCGGCTTCGGTTCGCGTCGTCCTATCGGTTGCGAAGCCGTCTTCGGGCGAGTCGGAATCTGGACCGCGCGAACGCCAGGCGATCCCTCGCATACAGCGTCAGGTCCCCGAGGCCCTGGCGGACGGTGCGGGCTTTGAATCGGCCTTCGACGTCGATCTCCGGCGTGAAATTCGCGCCGCAGGAGCCGAACGTGGTGTAGATGCCGCGGGCGGTCGCCTCGCGGTAGAGCAGCCGCAATCCGTTCACCACCGACGGGCTCGGGTCGGGGTAGTCGTAGTCGATGTCGAGCAGCAGGTCCTTGATCCCGCTCTGAACCGCGCGCGCCAGAAACGCACGCAGTTCCGGCTCGGAGCAATTCTCGTCTTTCATGATGTACTTCAGGACCACCCGGCTGCCGAGGCGGTGGTACTGCTCCAGGTTTCGCCAGACGATTTCGAACAGGTCCTTCACCTTCATTTGCTTGTAGGTCTGGGCGGTGCCGGCATCGACGGAGCAGAGGATGTGGAGCCGTTTGGTCGAGAGCCCCTGTGTCAGGGGCTTGGGCAGGCGAGTGCCGTTGGTGTGCACCCACATCGTCCCGCCGAACCGGATGATCCGCTCGAGGACGCGGTCGAACTCCGGATAGATCGTCGGCTCTCCGCCGCCCCAGTCGACCGCGACGTTTGGCGCCAGGCGGCCTTCGTCAATGAGCCGCTCGAGCTCGGGAAGGATTTGGTACGGCGTCGCCCCGTCGGCATAGCTCTTTGGATCCTGCGTCTGCAGGTAGCAGTAATTGCACTCGATGTTGCAGCGGGTGAAGTGGGCGATAAAGATCATGCCGATCGCGTGCGCGGGCTCGCGCCACTTGCGCGTGACCAGGTGCCGGCACCCCCGGCACGCCTCGTGGCCGCCCTGCTGGTTCTCGGCGATGATCCGGGCCCGTGCCGCCAGGACTTCGTCCACGTCGATCGGCCCGCCGTTGTAGTCACACAGGTGAGGGAACCCGCGGCCGTGATGAATCACGAGGCAGGCGTTGAGGCTCCGCCGGTTGAACGCCACCCCCGTCTCCAAGAACCTGCAGCTCGGGTAAGGCTTCGAGCGATCGATCGCGGGCGCCGGACCGCCCGAAGCACGCTGCGTCGGCGACGGGTGAATGGGAAGGCTCACAACAGGCATGGGACCTCCGCTCTGGCTTTAGACGATGTTCCCGGAGAGTACCTGAGCCAGAGGATTTCAACAACGATTCCGTCACCGCATACGACGGGGGGAATGCGGCAGATTGAACGTTTGTTTGTATCATGCGGCATTCGATTGCACGGAAAGGAGCATCCGCGATGCCGGTCATGACAGGGCTTTCGGGCAATGAGATTTACTGCCTGCACCTCAAGGGGATTAAGCCGGGCGAGATCGTCGTGGGGAACAGCGTCTTCTCCATGGGGTTCGTGGGCAGCCTCGGGGCGGGCGTGAACACGTTCATCGGCGGCGAGGTGACGCAGGTCACGGCGATCGTGCACGAGGGCCGCACCGAGGCCTACCGGCGCATGGCTCACGAGGCGGCGCAGCGCGGCGGGGCGGGGATCACCGGCGTCACCAACGAACTGACCCACTTCCACGGCAACGTCGAATTCCTCTCCATCGGCTCGTGCGTCCATAAGGAAGGTCATCCGCAAGGCGAGTCGATCGGGTTCTCGTCGAGCGCGGACGGGCAGGAGTTGTATTGCCAGCTCGATTGCGGGTTTCAACCGAAGCAGTTCGTGTTCGGCAACATCGCGTATTCGGTTGGGGCGGCCAGCGGGATCATCGGCACGCTCAAGAGCATGGGCCGCGGCGAGGTGAAGGAATTCAGCGACGTGTTCAACCGGACCCGCCACATCTGCCTGGAGCGGATCGTGGAAGGTGCGCGTCAGGCCGGTGCGAACGCGGTGGTCGGGATCGAAACGCGAATCATGCCATTCCAGGGCGTTCACGAAATGATGATGCTCGGCACCGCGTCCTATCACCCGTCGCTTCCCGACGTGCGAAAGCAGCACCCGATCACCAGCGACCTGACCAACCAGGAAATGTGGAACATGACGGCGATGGGTTACCTGCCGCTGAAGCTGCTGCTCGGAACCGCTGTCTATTCACTGGGGGTGGTCGGCGGGCTGAAGGCCGCGTTCAAATCCATGAGCCGCGGGGAGATCAGTGAGCTGACGACGCTGGTTTACGACGCGCGGGAGCACGCGATCGGTTTGATCCGGCAGGAGGCGCAGGCACTCGGCGCCGATGACGTGGTCGGGATCAAAATCAAGATCCATGAATTCGGCAACCTGATCGAATTCATGGCGATCGGCACCGCGGTGGTCAAGGTACCCGGGGTGAAGCCCATGACGGACACGCTCCCCGCACAGGCGATCATTCGTGACAAGGATACGTGGATCAGCTAAGACGCTATTCTGCGCGAGCCTGCAAACGTTGACGTTGGTGCTCGGATCATCCCGTCGAGCCCGTCCGGCGACGCGGAAGGGCATCATGCGGGCCCATCAATTGGCTGCCAACCAAACAAAGCGCGATTGTCAAATTTCGATTGATGCCCAAAGTACCCGCCAATAGCATGGAAGGGGCCGCCATCGGGTGCAGGATACCTGCGGCCAAGCCCCGCCCACAGGCGTTTATTGGTGAGGCGGTGCAGTAGGAGCAGTTGAAATGGGCGCGACCATGGTCGGCTTGCTGCCGCTAATCATCGCGGCCGCCGTCCTGCCCACCGGCATCGTCATGACCCTGTTCTGGCTGCGCGACCGTTGCGGCCTGACGAAGGCGGCGACGTTCGCCGCCGGCCGGTTGTTCGCCCAACTGATCCAAGTCGTGCTGGTCGGCTATGGCCTGAAAGAGGTTGACGACGCGGCCGGCGCGCGGGGCGCCGATCACGTCGCGCCGTGGGTGCTGTTGATGGTCGGCGTCCTGTGGTTGGCTGCCGCCTTGGTGACCAGCCTCCGCAAGCCGCGTCCCGCCGTCACAGTTGCCGCCCCGGCGCGATGGGTAATGGCATCAAGCCGCGTCTCGGCGCCGGCGGCGTTCGGCATCGGCGCGCTCATGGTTGGGTTCTCGATGAAGCAGTGGTTCGTCACCACTTGTGCCATCGCCCTCATCGACAACGCGCGATTGCGCCAGTCCCAGGCCATGCTGGCGTACCTCTACTTCGCCGTCGCCGCGCAATCGCTGATCCTGGCACCCGTCATCTTCACCGCGGTCGCTCCCGTTCGCACCCCCCGGCTGCTGACCGCGGCTCAGGAATGGATGCAGCGCAACAAACGCGGGATCACGATCGGAGTATCTCTGATGTTTGGTGTTTGGTTCATCTACCAGGGGATCACGTGAACATCTTGAATCGCTTCGGATCCGCCTGGCGATGCCGCACCGGCAGATCGTGATCCAGCGGTAACACTCCCGCATCGGATTCGCGCGGGCTGGCCGACGGGGAAATGAAACCGACCCGCGACTGCGGCGTGGATGCCGGAGTCTCGGGTCGGTTGTCATTCCGCTCGGCGATCGCGTCAGCCTACTTGACGAGCTGGCTGAGCTTGAAGATCGGGAGGATGATGCTCATCGCGATGAAGCCGACGATGCCGCCCATCAG
>DASXMX010000496.1:0-3632 GCA_036495445.1 Tepidisphaeraceae bacterium | reverse complement strand
CACGCCCCGGTACGAGACGCGGGAGTTCCAGTTGTCGCACGTAAGCGGGCTGGACCTGTTCATCTCCTATTGGTGGCCCGGGCCGGTCGCGCACACGTTCGTGAGCTTCGACTTCGACGACGGAACGCCGCCGCTGTGCATTTCGATCGAATGCCGGCCGGAGGTGGGCGAGGGGTTTTCGCCGATCGGGTCGATGTTCAAGCAGTTCGAGTTGATCTACGTCGCGGGGGAGGAGCGGGACCTTGTCGGCTCGCGGGCCGGCCCCCGGGGCGAGCAGGTGTACCTTTACCCCGTCCACACGACGCCCGAGGGCGCCCGCCGGATGTTGCGGGTTTACCTGGACCGGATCAACGAGCTGGCCGACCGCCCCGAGTTTTACCACCTGCTGAGCAACAATTGCAGCGTGAACATCTTCCGCTACAGCCGCGCCGCCGGCAAAGGAGGCGGGTTCAGCGTTCGGGAACTGCTCAACGGGTGGATCGACGGGTACCTGTACGAGTCGGGCCTGCTGGACCGGTCGCATCCCTTGAGCGAGCTTCGCCGACAATCGCGGATCACCGACGTCGCCAAAGCCGCCGTCGACGAGCCCGATTTTTCCCGGCAGATCCGCGCCGCCCTGCCGCAGCCGCGAAAACCGGAACATTGAATCACCTCCCGGCCGGGCGGGACGCTTCGCCTACAATCGATCGTTTGGCTTAGACGCTCTGAGTGCACGCTGTCCCTGATGAGCGAGGCGTCATGGCGGAGAGCTTGCTCGACATCCTGCGGACGCGCGGTGTGGAACCGGCGCCCGCGACGACCTGCGGCGGGCCGGCCGCCCAGGGCGTGCGGCCGGGCGGGCATCGGCGCGCGTGGGATTTCGCCTTCGCGACCGGCATCGAGTGCTCCAACCCGCGGATCGCCGGCCCCGACGGGCGGCCGATCCGCCGCGACCTGCTGGAAGAGTGCGGCCACTACAAGCACTGGCGCAAGGACCTGGTGCTCGTCAAGGAACTTGGCACGCCGGTCCTGCGCTACGGCCTGCCCAACCACCTGATTTACCTGGGGCCGGGACGGTATGACTGGTCGTTCGCGGATGAAACGCTTGCGTAGCTGAAGCGGCTCGGGATCACACCGATCCTCGACCTCCTGCACTTCGGCATCCCGGATTGGATGGGCGACTTTCAGAACCCGGAGATGCCGCTGCACTTCGCGGCGTATGCCGGCGCGGTCGCCCAGCGCTACCCGTGGGTCCGCGGCTACACGCCGGTGAACGAGATCTACGTCTCCGCCCGCAACAGCGGGTGGGACGGGCTGTGGAACGAACGGCTCCGCACCGAGCGCGGGTTCGTCACGGCCCTCAAGCACCTGGTGGCCGCCAACCTGCTGGCCACCGCCGCGATCGCCCGGCACGTGCCCAACGCGGTGATCGTGCAGAGCGAAAGCGCCGAATACACGCACCATGTGGTGGCGTCTCCGTCGCATCAAATTAAATTGCGCAACAAGCTGATCTTCCTCTCGCTGGACCTGCTTTACTCCAAGTCGCCGGATGCCGACGTGCTGATGTTTGCGCAGGACAACGGCATGACCCGCGAGGAGTTCATGTGGTTCATGCAGACCGCCCCCGCCGGGTTCCAGGTGATGGGCAACGACTACTACGGCCACAACGAAAAGCTCCTGCTCCCTGACGGGACGATGATCTACGGTGAGGACGTGCTCGGCTGGTACCTGATCACGCTGCGGTATTACCACCGCTACTACAAGCCGGTGATGCACACCGAGACCAGCACGCCCTTCGCCGAGCTGAACCCGCGATGGCTGTGGAAGCAGTGGACCAACGTGCTGCGGATGCGGCGGGACGGGATCCCGGTGCTCGGCTTCACCTGGTACAGCCTGACCGACCAGATCGACTGGGACACGCAACTTGCCGAGCGGAACGGCCGCCTCAACGCCTGCGGCCTCTACGACCTGGAGCGCCGCCCGCGCCCGGTCGCCGCCGAGTACCAGAAACTGATCCGCGAGTTCGCCCACATCACCGCGCTGGCGCACGGCGAGATGTTCGAGCTCACCGACCGCGACGCGATCCCGCCGACGGTGTGAAGCCTCGCGGCGCACCGCCTGCACGGCCTCACGCATCGCGGCTGCCTTCGTGCGTCCCGGGCGGCGGCGCCCGCAGCCGAAGCAACCGCCCGACAAAGTCGATCATCTCCCGCTGCACCGGGTCGAGCCCGGCGTCCAGCCGGCACTGCTCGATCTCGAACGCCAGCACCTGCTCGAACGCCTCGCGCGCCCGAACGTCCTCGAGCACGGCCTCGGTCCGCTTTCGCAGATCCTCTGCCGCTGCCACGGTCCACGTCAAAACAAACGCGCGCAATGTGGCCGCGAACGCCTCCAACCGGCGGCGAGCGTCGTCGGCGTCCGCGGGAAACACGGTTCGCCAGTCCTCCATCGACGTTGGCCGCGCGCACCGGCGGCGCGTTATAAAGCGGCGTGCCGGCGCGAGCGCGGAGAGGGGTGGCTCCGCCGCTTCGGAGGGGGGCGACCGGCACGCCGCAAAGGCCTCGAGTCGACGTGGGGCGCACAACGCCCCCGCCGGGGCATCAGCACACCCACGCCATGCTGCACGCCCGCGGCGTCTCGACCGGAGATCTCACCCCTTGGGATGGAGAACGGAATCCGCGCCACGCAGACGCCGCGCGCGATCAGGCTTTTTCGTGGAGCCTGGCGCATTAAGAAAGCCCGGACACAATTCGTGTCCGGGCTTCTCAGTGTGCTGCTGCGATGGCAGCCGAATGACCCGCAGGCCTTCCGTCGCTGCCGAGCTGCCGTAAGCAGCCGCGTGGACCGCAGGAATCGCACCCGCGGAAGCTGCTACAGCAGCCCACACGTACAGTCAGAATGGTTCACGGATCACCTCCATTTCGTTGAGCTTTCGCGGCCGTACACCTACGGGGCCGCGGTGTCGCTCGGGCCTTGCCAAGCCGTCGCGGGGCTCTTTCGAGGGTGACTGTCGGTCGCGATCTTGGGGGCGATTCGCATCGCCGCCGGGACATCGGCCTTAGTGTATCCCTCTACTGCCCGCCGCCGGGCTCTTTCTCCGGGCAACGCCTTGCCCGGAACCGACGGCCTTCCAGATCCGCATCTGAAGGCCGCGTTTCGCGCGTCCGGCCCTGTCGAGCAGGGCCCGAACGCTCGAATAATACGCCGGGGAGTGAAAAAGGATCAACCGCGCCGCGGGATTTTTTCGCCGCGTTTTCGAGTGTTTCGAACACCTTTATCGAGGGTCCGGAAGAGTTGGTCCGCGAATGGACGCGAATGGACGCGAAGAAGAAAGGCGAATCGTTCGTCTATCCCGCAGCGGGCGGCGGAAATACTTTCGGTGTGCCGGGGAGCGCGACCGGCTTGTCGTATTTGTAGCCAAGCAGCCCTTTGCGAAACGGCACGTAGAAGTCGATCGGCTGTTGGCCCACCCGCTCGATGAAGCAGCAGATCGCGTCAACTTTGTCGGCATAGCCGGGCAGTCGTGCGCCAACGTTGACGCAGATCCCGGACCCCTTGATCTGCGCCTGCTGAGCCTTCGCTTGCAACGCGCCGCGTAAGAATTCGATGACGTCGGCCGAGCGTGGTTGAGCAACCCCCATGTCCGCACCAAG
>DASXMX010000495.1:0-4614 GCA_036495445.1 Tepidisphaeraceae bacterium | reverse complement strand
CGGGCCGCGCCGCGGAACGTCTGGGGTTACTTCAAGTTTTCAGGATTCAGCGGTTCCAGTTCCTTCACCACGAACCTCCCGTCCTTCCGCACCAGCTTGTCATCAAACCAGATCTCCCCGCCCCCGTACTCCGGGGTCTGGATCATGACCATGTCCCAGTGGATGTCGCTCTTGTTCCCGTTGCTCGCCTCGTCGTAGCAGGCGCCGGGGGTGAAGTGGATGCTGCCGGCGATCTTCTCGTCGAACAGGATGTCCTTCATCGGCTTCGTGCAGTACGGGTTGAACCCGATCGCGAACTCGCCGACGTATCGGGCGCCCTCGTCGGCGTTCAGCACCTCGTTCAGCTTCTCCGTCGCGGTGCTGGTCGCCTCGACGATTTTGCCGTCCTTGAACGTCAGGCGGATGTCGTTGTGGGTGACGCCGCGGTAGATGGTCGGGGCGTTGAAGTGGATGACGCCGTTGACGCTGTCGCGGACGGGGGCGGTGAAGACCTCGCCGTCGGGGATGTTCACCTTGCCGTCGCACGGGATCGCGGGGATGCCCTTGATGCTGAACGTGAGGTCGGTGTCGCGCGGGCCCTTGAGGCGCACCTTGTCCGTCCGCTGCATCAGGTCCCTCAACGGCTCCATCGCGCGGGCCATTTTCGCGTAGTCGAGCGTGCAGACGTTGAAGAAGGAATCCTCGAACGCCTCCGTGCTCATCTCGGCCATCTGGGCCATCGAGGGGCTGGGCCAGCGGAGGACGCACCAGCGGGTCTTCTTGATCCGCACCTCGTGGTGGACGCGCTTCCAGACGGACTGCTCGTAGAGCTTCTGCTTGTCCGACGGAACGTCGGACAACTCGGAGATGTTCGCATTTCCCCGGGCGCCGATGTAGCACTGCACCTTCTCCATCTGCAGCCGCTCGACCTCGGCGATCGTGTCCCACCCCTCCGTCGTGCCGGCGAGCATCAGCGCGCGGTTGATCTCGTTGCTCTTGAGCATCACCAGCGGCCGCCCGCCCGCTGCGGAAGCGTGCTTCACCAAAGCCTTGGTAAACGCGTGCGGCACATCGATCGCCTCGACGAGGATCTTCTCCCCGGGCTTCACGGCGCAAGAATAGTTGATCAGCACGTCGGCCAGTTTTTCGATTCGTGGGTCGGTCATAGTCGCGCTTCCGTTGGTGGGGGCGGATGGGGTTCAGGGTTCAGGGTTCAGGTGCGCCGGGAAACGTTACTTGCACACCTGAACCCCGAACCCTGAACCCTGAACCCTCCTACTTCGGTTCAGGTTCCAGACAGTACAGGTTGCCTCCGGTGTCACCGATCACGACAACGCCGTCTCCGATCGCGGGCGTCGCGGTGATCCCGCGGCCTGCCACGAAGTCCGCGAGCTTTTTGCCGGTGTGAAGGTCGAGCACGTAGAGGCGTTTGTCCTTGCTGCCGACGTAGACGCGGCCGGAGCTGATCGCGGGGGAGGAGTCGACGTCGCCGCGGGTGGGGAAGGTCCAGAGCTTCTTGCCGGTGTTCAGGTCGAGGCCGTAAACGATTCGATCTCGCGCGCCGACGACGACGATTCCGTCCGAAACCGCGGGCGAGCTGTAAACCATCGCGCCATCCGTGACACCATCAAAAACCCAGAGTTCCTTCTGCCCGTCCTCGGCGTAGCAGACGACCTTCCCGCCGTCGGTGCCCACGACGACGCGGCCGGCGACGATCGCGGGCGAGCCGGGGCAGAGCGCGCCCATGTCGTGGGCGAAACGCTCCTTGCCGTCCGCAATCGTCAGCGCGCGGAGCTGGGCGTCACAGCCGGAGACGTAGGCGCTGGCGGGCGAGCCGCCGATGGCGGGCGAGCCGTTCACGCGGTCGCCGGCCTTGTCGTTCCAGATCTGTTTTCCGTCGCTAGCGCTCAGGCAGAAGATGTCGGCGCCATCGTCGCCGAAGACGAGCCGATCGCCCAGGAAGTTGGCCGAGGAGTGGATGCCGGAGCCGGCGTCGAAGGTCCAAACCTTCTTGCCGGACCCGGCGTTCACCGCGTGGAAGACGCCGTCCTCGTCGCCGAGGTAGACGACGCCCTTCAGCACCGCCGGCCCGGCGGAGAATGGGGCTTCCGATTTGTAGATCCACTTCCGCTTGCCGCTGTTCAAGTCGATTGCGAGCAACTGCCCGGCCTTGTTCGCGGCGTAGACCGTGCTGCCCACGATCGCCGCGGACGACTCGAACGACGGCCGTCCGCCCGCTTCAACAGGCTGGCTCGCGGGCGTCGTCGCCTCGACCTCGTCTTCGGCCTTGTACGTCCACCGGACGCGCAGCCCCGCCCCGCCGCCGACCGGCGCTGCGACGCCGTCGAGCGGGCCGCCGTTGTGGAAGGCGGGATAGTCGCCGCCCGTCGCTGCCGCGACCGCAGCGGTCGTTGCCGGGCGCGTGGCGGGATTCGACCTTTCCGCCGGCGACGTCTCGTCCGACTTGCTGCAGCCGGCGATCGCGACCGCCGTAAGCAAGGCGAGGCAGGTCGATCGGACGGATTTGAAATTTGAAATCTCAGATCGAAATCTCATCTGTGTTCATCTGTGGCTAACAATTCTTACTGGCTTGCGATAGCGCCGCGTCGCTGTGATCGCTCGCGCTGGCCGTCCGGGCGCCTAGGTCGAGGCAGACGAGCGTGTCCGCGCCCATCGCGTAGAGCTTGCCGTGATAGATCAGCGGCATCGACCACGTCGTGCCGAAATCGAACAGCGGCACCTGGCTCAGCACCTGCGCGCCCAGGGGCGTGGCGCGAACCAGGCCGAGCTTGCCGCGCTCGCTCAGGGTGATCAGCAGGTCGCCGGCGCGGACGATCGTGCCGCCGTCGCCAAGTCGAAGGCGGTTTTCCCACTGCATTTTCAGGTCGGGCCAGTTGGCGCACTTGAGCGTGCCGGCGCTGTTGCAGTAAAGGTATTGGCCGTCGAGGATCGCCGGCTGAAACCTGAGCGCGATCGCCTTGTCGGCCTCCTTGAAGTCCTCCTTCGCGCCGGTCGGCGAGAGCGTGAGCATCATCGCCCCCCGGTCGTAGTCGCTGCTGATGAACAGGTGATGGTCGCGGTAGATCGGCGTCGACGCGTTCACGTTAAAGTCGGTCTGCCACGGCGTGCCCCAGATCGTCCGGCCGGTGTCGGGGTTCATGCCATAGAGGGCGTCGCCGGCAAAAATGATCAATTGTTTGGTCCCATCGACGTCGGCGATGATCGGCGCCGCATAACCGCCGATCGTATGGGCCTCGGAGTTCCAGGCGATCTTTCCCGTCGCCTTATCAACCGCCACCGCCGTCGGCCCGTTCCTGCCGCCCTGTACGTAGACGAACTTCTCGGTGACCAGCGGGCTGGAGGCCTCGTTCCACGCGAGGATCTGCGCGCCGGTCTCCTTCAGCACGTTCGTGTGCCAGACTTCGCCGCCGTCCGCGAGCTTGCGGCAGACCAGGTCCCCCCCGCCGCCATACGAGTAGATCCGGCCGTTGTCGATGGCCGGCGTCGCTAATGGAAGCGGGAGCCCGTTCGACGCGTTCTTCGCCTGAGTCATGTCGGCCGGAATCGTGCCGACGTAAGACTGGCTCCAGACGACGTTGCCCGTCTCGGCGTCGAACGCCGTGAGCGTGTCGTTCCGCCCCTGCTGCGCGAAGAGGTAGACGCGGCCCTCAAATCCGATCGGGCTGGAGAACCCGTATCCCACCTTCCGCTCCCACACCTTCCGCGGCCCGCCCGCGGGCCAATGATCAGTGATCTGCTCGTGACTGATGCCGTCCCCGTTGGGGCCGAGCCACTTGGGCCATTCGTCGGATTTGGCAAGCAAAGGCGACGCGGCGAGCAGGCCGGATGTCACCAGCAACGAGAACCAACGCACGGAAGCCTCCTTGTCATCTTCAGTTGGGGGTCCGATTTGCAATCGTGCGGGATTGTAGCCGGGGCGCCGTGCTTCGTCGCGAGGGGAATCAGGCAACCGGAAAACGCGCGAGCGGGACGTAACGCGCGCCTTCGGGTTCCAGATGACTCTGGAATAAAACGAAGTTCGTCACCTCGAATACCCTGGTTGCCTTGGCATGCAAAGGAGTCGATTCGATCCGCGTCCGTTCCTTTGTCGGACGTGGCGGCCGCAGTCGGGCGAAAGTGACATGCGGCTTGAACGGCCGTCTCTCACGGGGAAAACCTGCCGATTCGCACGCGGAGTCGATTGCCTGATGCAACCCGTGCAACCGATCGAATTCCCCCGTGACGCCGGCGGCGATGATGCGAATTGGCCCCCGATCCGGCAAGCACTCGATGCCCTGTGCAGCGAGTTTCAGTGGCATCGCGCCAGTGCATTCCTTCAAACGCGTGCATAGCTCGGGCACATCGGGCTCGGGCACCTCGCCGAGGAATTTTACAGTCAGATGGATGTTTTCCGGCGGCACAAGCCAGCGATCCGTAACCGGGCGCTTCGGTATTGCCCGCAGTCGGCTCTTGCAAATGCCGTCTCGGACATCTTCGGGCAGATCGATTCCGACGAACATCCGCATGATCGCATTGTATGCGCTTTCACGACTGGCAGCTCGTCAGGCTGCAGAGGACCGCCATCCCTCCGACACGCCGGATCGCCGCTTGCGGTTTCGCGCCGGGCGCGCGGTC
>DASXMX010000494.1:0-8025 GCA_036495445.1 Tepidisphaeraceae bacterium | reverse complement strand
CCTTCAGCACCGTGCTATGGAAAATGCCCTCTTCGACGGGCGCGAGATGATAGTGCCGATCCCGGCCTCGCAAGTAGAACTCGGCCTGCTTGCGCGTCGGGTCGATGAGCCAGTACTCGCGGACGCCGCCCGCCTCATATTCATAATACTTGTCGCCGCGATCGATCGATTGGCTCCCCGGGCTGATGACCTCAACAACCACGTCCGCCGGACCCTGAAGGTGGTTGCTTTTCAGGCGAGAAAGATTTCGCCGCGCGACGAAGAGAACGTCCGGCGAGCGGCCCGGCAAGTTCGGGCCGGTCTTCATCTGGAACGGCTCCCCGCGGAGCTTGCCGAGGTCGTGTGCATCGATGAATGACCCCAAGATCTTCACGAGGAAGATTTGCAAATCGCTGTGCTCATCCGACACCGGCGCCATCGTCACGACCTCCCCATTCACCCACTCCACGGCCGCATCGCCGAAGTCGCTTTCCAGGAACTCGGCGTATGACGTCTGCCGCCGTGAATCGGCGCCTTCGCGGTGATTCTTCGGGGTTTCGGCTCGGGTAAGCATGTGGCTGCCTCTTCGTTGCCCCGGGACTCGAAAGAGACCCGGTCCACTGTAGCAATATACCTCATGTGTCCATTCGCGCGCAGCAGAGCGCCGACGGGAGGGCGATTGCATGTGGCCGTGAAAAGCGATCGGCCCGGCATCGGGGTGGCATGGGCATGTACTCTCATGCCCGTGCTCGTGACGAACTGCGGGCTGTTCTGGGTAGCACGGACGTGTACTCATGTCCGTGGCGTTGCCCGACCTGAATCACCACGGACAAGCGTACTTGTCCGTGCCACCCGAAGAGTCATCGAGACACGGGCATGAGTACATGCCCATGCCACCCAAAACTCAAATGCAATTGCCTTGGCCCCGGCGGCGATGCGGGTTACTTCGAATCAAACGTCGCGTTCAGCAGGTCGGCGATGCGATGCCCGGCGAGGGCGATTTGCCGGAACGCGATCCGCTCGGCGTTCTGCAAGTATCCGGGCGGGAGGCCGGGCACCTGTTCGTTGGGCGCCGCCTGGCCGCCGCGCTGAGCAACGGCGCCGTGCAGCGTCCCGTTGAGATACGCGTACTCGACCGCCAGCGCGTGGCTCTCCCGCGCCCAAGCGGCGAAGTCCTTCACCGCCAGCACGTCCTTCATCCGTTCGCGGGAGAGGTTCGCGTCATTCCGCAATCCCGCCGCGAGGTAACCGATCGGCGCGTCGGATTTGTAGTTGCCCGGCAGCGAGTCCCAGATCAGGTGCAGGTTCATCAGCGTGTTCAAGTAGGGCGGGTCGCGCAGGACGAGGAACGCGTTGCCGCCCTTGTCGCCGTCGGGGAACTGGGGCGAGATCAGCGTGATCGTGTGCAACGGCTGATGAATGTCCCAGCCCAGGTGGAGCACCCAGCAGAGCGCGACCGCCTTGTCCGCGGCGGGCGTCGATGCATTCCGCAGGTCGTCCATGTTTTTCGCCAACGCCTCGACGATGTCGTGCGGGCCGGGCTTGTTTGCCTCGCCCGGCGGCTTGGGCTGTGCCGACGGATCGGCGCCGCCTTCGGGCCGGTAGGGGATGTCGATGTAATGCCACTCCGGATGATTCGCGGCAAAGTGCATCGGATGACCCTGTGACTTGACCATGTCGGGCCACGTCGCCGCCGTCGCGAACGCGTGCCGGGCCGCGGCCTGTTCGTCCGCCCCGGCGGGCAGCCCGGCGAGCAGATCCTTCTCATAGCGCGGGTGCTGCTTGAGCAGCTCGATCACCCTGGCCCGCGCGGCCGGCGTCAGCTCGTCCCACGCGACCATCGCGACGAGCTTATGCCCCGTGTCAATCCAGCCCCAGGCCCGCCTGGCCGGGAGGAACGCGAACAATAAAAGGGCTAAACCGAAGAACCGAACCACAGCGTTACGCATATCAACTCCTGGCATTTGCAAGTGGTATCACGACGAGCTGGCGATTCTGCCGGGCGGCCCGGGCATGGTCCATGGCGGCTGCGGAACCTTAACGAGTCCTTTGTGATTGACACGTGTGGAGGGAAAGCTGCTGGCGCTCGGTTGTCCCCATTGTGTCACGGGAAACACGACCGCCTCGCTTCTTACGAGGACGTTTGCGGCGACTCGGGCGTCTTGGCGAGTTCGGTTCGGACGACGGCTCGCAAGCCCTCGAAATCGATGCTCCCCTTCTGGAAGACATGCCGCACGCCGAACTTCGCGGCGCGCTCGCGGTCCTCGTCGGGCAGGCCGCTCAGGACGATCACCGGCAGCCGCTGCCACCGCAGGTAGGAGCGGATCACCCGCAGGAAGTCGATGCCGTCCATCCCGGGCATCCGCAGGTCGAGGATGACCAGGGCTGGGTCCTTCTGCGTGAGGAAGTCGATCGCCTGCTTGCCGCCGGCGGCGCAGGCGACCTCGTGCCCGTCGCGGTGGAACAGGTGCGTGAGCAGTTCGCGGTTGTCCGCGTCGTCGTCTACAACCAGAAGCGTCGCCATGGCCCAATGGGAGATTAAAAGGGCACCCAGCCAAAATCGTAATGTACGTCAGCCCGGCCATCGCGGGAATGTGCAATCCGCGCCGCTCCGGAAAATCTCTCCGCCCGCCGAACCCGCGCGGGAAAATCCCGTATCTTTGGTGGGTAAAGGTTCCGGCCTTTGCCGCGCCTGTTCCTCCCGATCGCATAGCTCGGCTCGTTGTTTGCCGCGGGGCAGAGGGAGGCGGTGCATCTCCGGGTGTGGGCAGGGTGACATGTCGTCCGCTGTTGGTCAGCCACCGCGCGTCCTGATCGTGGAAGACGATGACGCGACGCGCCGTTCGTTGGAGCGCCTGTTCCTGCTGAATGGGTCCGTCGTCGAAACGGCCGCGTCGGTCGGTGCCGCGCTGACGAAGCTCGCTTGGGAGCCGCATTGGATCATTCTCGACCTGCATTTGAAATGGGATGATGGCGAAACGGTGCTGCGGACCGTTCGAGACAAGGGGCTGCCGATTAAAGTGGCCGTGGTCACAGGCTCGGCCGACCGCGCACGCCTTGCCGCCCTCCGGCAACTCCGGCCCGAATGCATCCTGGTGAAGCCGATCCAGTTCTCCGCCCTGCTCGAATGCGTCAACCCCTCGCAACAGCCCCCATCGAAGATCGCCTGAACGATTCGCGGATCGTCTCTACCCCGCTTAGGGCTGGTAGTAGAGCTTGAACCCGTTCGCCTGCTGGACGATGGCCAGCTCCGCCCACGGGACGAACGAGGCCGACCCGTCCACCAGTGCCACGCCCAGTCCGTCGGGCGGTTGGGCTCCCTGCGGGGCGGTCTGCGACTGCAGGACGACGCCGTTTGCGTATTCGAAGAACCGCGTGCCGACGTGCGGGCAGATGGACGTGGCGCCCCGGCTGCCGTTGGAATCCCAGCACCAGCAGGTCCAGAGCGTCGGCGATCCGGGCGTCGGCCGCTGACCGATGCGGCGAATACTCCGATACGTTGGCACGGCTGGCTTGTTGGGGTCGAACAGATCGTCCCGCCCGCCCCAGTAGACCCATCCTACCTGGACGTCCTCAGGCCAGCCCTTCGCCGGCTGCGGCTTGCCGAATTCGCTCGCTTCGTCGTACCCGTCGCGAACGCTGGTGCACCCGTTGATCGCATCCAAAGTCGGCATGAGCGTCACGAGCGGCTTCCAGCAGGTCTTGTAGTTCAGCCAGGTGTAGTCGTCCTGCCCGCCGGGCGGGAGGCCGACCGCCCGGCCGCGGGGCAGCGCGCCGTCGTGCGCCTGGGCGTAGACGCTGCACGCGAGCGCGAGCTGACGAAGGTTCGACAAGTCGGTCGCCCGCCGGGCCGACTCGCGAACGTGGCTGAGGGTCGGCAGCAGCAGCGCGAACATCGCGGCCACCACGCCGACAACGACCATCAGCTCCAGCAGCGTGAACCACCGGCCCGGAGCGCAACGTGTCCGGCCGGTACCCGCGCCTCGATGCCCGCCGACATCACGACTCAATGCGTGTCTCGATTGGCCCATCCCCGAATCCGCCTTGCCCGTCGGGGCGTAACCCTGCCCCCTTGTCACGTCAGGCTCATTTTACATCGTTGCTCGCCCCGGTGCCTCGATCCAGTTAAATTTGTTCGTATATCTGACCAACTCCGATCCCCGCCGCCCGCATTTCCTGCAAACTTTGCAGCCGGAGGCCGAATGTTGCGGCCTTGTTAAATTGCGGGGGCGAGGGGCAAATCTTCCCTGAAGCGTGGGCTTCGGCCTGCGCTTCAGGGAAAGTCTCGCGATCGCGCGTGCCGCGCCGCAGACCTGCGGGCGCGCGGCCGCCCGCGGGATCGGCGGGACGAAAGGATCTCACGTGTCTGAGCGTTCCATTCGCGCGCCGATGACGCTTCGGCGCAGGTTCCTGCTGCACAATCTCCTGCTGACCGGCGGCCTGCTGTTGGCCGGGGCGGTGTCGGTCTGGCGCCTCGGCGTGGTACGCCAGCAGGTGGAGCTCAACCACAACGTCTACGCCGAGCTGCGGACCGTCGGGGATGTGGCGATCGAGGTCGGCACTGTCCGCGGGCTCCTGACCGCCCCCAAGGCCGACGCCGAACCCATCCAGGCGCATCTGGCCAACGCGATCGGCGGGCTGGATCAGTTCATCAAAGTCGCCCAGGGCTACGGGCCCGCACAGGGCTCGGAAGCGGTGATGCGCGAAGCCTATCTCCCGATCAACACCGCCGCCGCCTCGGCCCGCGACCGGCTCGATAAGGTCCTCACCCAGGTGAAGGGCGGTGCGCTGGCGGGCGACCCGGCGCCGGTTCGCGAGCAGGTCGACGCGGCCCTGGCCGATGTGGACGGCGTCGCCGCCGCGTGCATCCGGTTCATGAGCGCCCACCAGGACGTCGCCTCGGCCTCGGTGATACGCAACGCGATCCTCATCGGGCTCCTCTCGGTTGCGGCCGTCCTCGCGGCCGTGCTCCTGAGCATCGCGCACGACCGCCTCGTCACCGGGCCATTGCAGCGCCTTCGTGCCGGCGTACGGCGCGTGGCGGCGGCGCAGTTTGCCGAGCGGCTCGAGCCCGCGGAAATGGCCGCCAGCCCCGAGTTCCTCGATCTGGCCAACGAATTCAATCGCATGGCCGGTGAGCTCGATGCGTTCTACCATAAGCTCGAAGAGCAGGTCCGCGCCCGCAGCCGCGAGCTGGTCCGCTCCGAGCGGCTGGCCAGCGTCGGGTTCCTCGCGGCGGGCGTGGCGCACGAGATTAACAACCCCCTGAACATCATCTCCGGCCACGCCGAGCTGACCGCCCGGCAGCTCGCCCGCGGGCGGCTTTCTCTGGCCGATGGCGACGCCGCCGAGGCGGCCGAGAGCCTCAAGGTCATCCAGGACGAGGCCTTCCGCTGCAAGGAGATCACCGAGAAGCTCCTGTCGCTGGCCCGTCAGGGCGAGCAGACCCGCGAATCGCTCGATCTGGGCGGCGTCGCCCGCGACGTCGCCGCGATGACCCGCGGGCTTAAGAACTACCGCGACCGCCGCGTCACGCTCTGCCTCGATCCCGCCGAGCCGCTCGAGGTCGAAGCCAACGCCACCGAGATGAAGCAGGTCCTGCTGAACCTCACGATCAACGCGCTCGAGGCCGTGCCGCCCATGGAAGGCGAAGTCCGCATCGAAGGCCGGCGTACGCCGGACTGGGTCGAGCTGAGCGTCCACGACAACGGCCGGGGGATGACCCCCGATGTCCTGTCGCACGTGTTCGAGCCCTTCTTTACCGCCCGCAAGGCCCGTTGCGATGCCAACGGCCAGCCGCCGCAGAACCGCGGCACCGGGCTGGGCCTCTCGATCACCCACGCGATCGTCGAGAGCCACGGCGGGCGGATCTCGGTCGAGAGCGACGGGCCGGGCCGCGGGTCGCGCTTCACCGTGCAACTCCCCGCCCGGGCGAGCCGCGACGCGCAGCGGAGCCCGCCCGCGCGAGCGCCGCTGCGCGTCGCGTCTAACCCTGGGGGCACGGCAGCCACGGGATGTGCCTAGCAGTTCAGGAGATCGTGTCATGAGCATCCGGCAACGACGGGGGTTCGGGGGCCGGCGGGTCCTGGTCGTCGAGGACGAGTCGCGGCTCCGCGACATGCTCGTCCGCGCCATCCGCGAGATGGGCTTCGAGCCCGCCGGCGCGCCCACCGCCGAGCACGCGACGCGGCTCATGGAGCAGCAGTGGCACCCGGTCGTCGTCGTCGACCTCAACCTGCCCGGCGCCAGCGGCATGGACTTCCTCCGCAACGCCCGCCAGCGGTGGCCGCAGACGCAGGCGGTGATCCTGACCGGGTTCGGCGACCTGGAGTCCGCCCGTGCGGCGATCCACCTGGACGTCGCGGACTTCCTCACCAAACCCTGCGGCCTGGGCGACATGGAGATCGCCCTCGATCGCGCCTTCGAACGCCTCCGCGCCCTCGCCCCCGAAGGCCTCGACCCCGAGCTCGAACCGCCCGACGAAACCGACGCGCACGATGACGACGAGGAAGTGCAGGGCGACGACAACCCGGCCGACGAGGCCGAGGCTGACGCGGCCGCGGCTGCCACGATGGCTGTGGCGGACCGCGGCGGCGCCCACGGGATGACCTTCCAGCCCCGCGACGGCTCCGCCGCCCTCTCCATGGAGGACGTCGAGCGCCAGGCCATCCTCGCCGCCCTCGAAAAGCACCACCACAACCGCGCCGCGGCCGCGGCCGAACTGGGCATCAGCCTCCGCAAGCTCTACTACCGACTCGCCCAGTACCAGAAGCAGGGACTGCCAATCGCATGATTGCCTGTGACATGGCGCGCCCCCGTGACACGGGTTTCCAACCCGTGCGGACGGCGCACGCAATCGAAAGTCGCCCGCAAGAACGGGTGGACCTTCGGTCCGACCGCTACGCAGGCTCGGGGCGGCTCTCGTAGTTCAGAAGGTGGCCTGGACGCATTCCGCTCCGGTCGGCGAGCCTGCCTCACGAGACGCAACAAAAGACTATTCTAAGCATTCCCAATCAAGATCCCCGCCAGGAACACCAGCACCCCGCCCACGATCACCTGGAACGCCGCGGACAGGAACGGCGTGTCCATGTAATGATTGCGGATGTAGCTGATCGCCAGCAATTCGATCGCAACTACGATGAACGCAATAACAGTTGCGGTATAGAAATGGGGGATCAGGTACGGCAGCGTGTGCCCCAGCCCGCCGGCACAGGTCATCAGCCCGCAGACGATCCCGCGGATCAGCGGCCTGCCGCGGCCCGTTAAACTCCCGTCGTCGCTGAGCGCCTCGGCGAACCCCATCGAGATCCCCGCGCCGATGCTGGCCGCCAGGCCCACTTTGAACGTCTGCATCGGGTCCCGCGTCGCGAATGCCGCCGCGAACAGCGGCGCGAGCGTCGAGACCGACCCGTCCATCAATCCGGCCAGCCCCGGCTGCACCACCTGCAGCACGAACAGCCGCCGCTGCGCCTGTTCCTCCTCCTTGCGCACGTCCGGCGTCAGGATCCGCTGCTCCAGCGACTCGGCGAATACCGTGTGCTTCGCCTCCGCCTCCGCCAGGTCCGTCAGCAGCTTGCGGGTCGAGACGTCCGTCACCCGCCGCGCCGCCTGCTCGTAAAACCGTCGCGTCTCCATCTCCATCGTCTCGGCCAGGTTCCGCACCGTGTTGATTCCCAGCGGGCGGATCAGCCAGACCGGCCGCCGCGACACGAACCCCTTCACGTCCTGCCGACGGATCAGCGGGATGTGGTCCCCGAACCGCTGCCGATACAGCTCCGTCAGCCCCCGGCGGTGCTCCTGCTCCTCCGCCTGCATTTCTGCAAACACCTTGGAGGTCGCCGGGTAGTCCTGTTTCAGCCCCTCGGCGATGTCGCCGTAGATCCGCGAGTCGTCCTCCTCCGACGAAATCGCAAGCGCCAGGATCTCCTGCTCGCTCAAGTCTTTGAATCGCTTGGCCATGTCCGCTCGTCCGTTCCCTTCGATGCACTCCCGTCCCCGCGCCGCCCGGCCCGCGCGACCGGCCCACCCGGTCGCGCGCCGCGCGCG
>DASXMX010000493.1:0-9875 GCA_036495445.1 Tepidisphaeraceae bacterium | reverse complement strand
GCTGCATGTTATGCGTGACGATCACGACGGTGTACTTGCCGCGCAGTTCGTGGATCAGGTCTTCGACCTTGGCCGTGGCGATGGGGTCCAGCGCCGAGCAGGGCTCGTCCATGAGGAGAATTTCCGGCTCGGCCGCGATCGCGCGGGCGATGCACAGCCGCTGCTGCTGCCCGCCGGACATGCCCAGGGCGCTGTCGTGCAGGCGGTCCTTCACCTCGTCCCAGAGGGCGGCCCCGCGGAGCGACCGCTCGGCGACCTCGTGCAGCTTCCCGCGGTTTCGCTCTCCCGAGATCCGCCGGGCGTAGACCACGTTTTCGAAGATCGACATCGGGAACGGGTTCGATTTCTGGAACACCATCCCCAGCCGCTTGCGGAGGCGGATGATGTCGATGTTGGCCCCGTAGACGTCCTCGTCCCGGAACATGATCCGTCCCTCGGTGTGGACGGTGTCGATCAGGTCGTTAAGCCGGTTGATGCTGCGGAGGAGCGTGGACTTGCCGCATCCGCTGGGGCCAACCAGGGCGGTCACCTTGCCGGCCGCGATCGGCATGCTGATCTCGTGCAGCGCCTTGTGTTTGCCGTAATAGAGGCAGAACTGCTCGACCGAGAGGACGTGCGGGTCGGCGTAGATTTCGGAATGGATTTCCGCGCCGTTCGCCTGGGCCGTTCGCGCCGGGGGCGGCGGCGCAGCAACGCCCGGCGCCGGGCGCCCGGCCGGTTCGTTTTGCGCCGCGGACGAATGCGGGTGCGGGGCGTTCGGGGGCATTGGCGGGGGAATCTCGTGCATCAGCGGCGTCCGTTGCATATGTTTCACGACCTCGGTTTCCAACGCCACAAGCCACCTCGCGAGGGTTACGCGGTCATCGACTGGATCGAGCGGGCGAAGTATCGGATGCCGACATTCAAAACGAAGATCAGCGAGATCAGCACCAGGATTCCCGACCACGCGAGCTTCTGCTGGGCCGGGTCGGGCTTGGTTGCGTAGTCGTAAATCTGCTGAGTGAGGGACGGGAACGGGTCGTCGGGATTGTAGACAAGCAACCGGCTGCCGAGCGTCGTAAACAGCAGCGGCGCCGTCTCGCCGGCGACCCGGGCAATCGCCAGCATGATGCCCGTGATCACGCTTCCGGTCGCGGCGGGAAGGACGACCTTCAGGATCGTCCGCGCCTTGGTCGCGCCCAGCGCGATCGACGCCTCGCGGTAGCTGTTGGGCACGAGGCGGAGCATCTCCTCGGTCGTCCGGGCGACGATCGGGACCATGATGAACGCGAGTGCCAGCCCCCCGGCGTAGCCGTTGAAGTGCCCGATCGGGCGGACGACCAATTCGTACCCGAGAATGCCGACGACGATGCTCGGCACGCCCGTCAGCACGTCACAGATGAACCGCGTCGGCCCCGCGAGGAACGAATTCGCGCTGTACTCCGAGAGATAGATCCCGGTCAGCATGCCGATCGGTATGCCGACCGAACTCGCAAGCGCAATCAGCACGACCGTTCCGACCAGCGCGTTTTTCATCCCGCCCGGATAGCCCTCCATGCCTTGTGGAATCGGGAGCCTCGTGAAGAAATCGATGCTGAGGGAGTGTGCGCCGATCGAAATCAGGTACCCGGTCACCAGGACCAACAGCGCGAGGATGATTCCCGTGAACAGCACGCACAGCCCGAACATCACGCGGCTATAGTTCCGGGAGAAGATATTGTAGACCGGGTAGTCCATCGCGTTTCACGAACTCGTCAACGTTCGAACCTCAATGCGCCGCGGCCGTTCGACTCCCTTTCCCGACGACCAGGTATCGGGCAACGATGTTAAAGAGCAGCGACATCACCAACAGGATCAGGGCAACTTCGGAAAGCGATGCCCGGTGAATGTCCGTGCTCGCCTCGGCGAATTCGTTGGCAAGCAGACTCGACATCGTCTGGGCCGGAGCGAATAGCGAGGCGCGAATCTGGTTGTTGTTCCCGATGACCATCGTGACGGCCATCGTCTCCCCCGCGGCCCGCGCCAGGCCCAGCATCACCGCCCCGAACAACCCGGCCCGGCTGTACCGCAACATCTCCTTGGACGTCTGCCACCACGTCGCGCCCAGCGCGATCGTGCCCTCGATCTGCGCCCGCGGCACGCTCTTGAGCACGTCGCGGGCGATCGCGGTGATGATCGGGATGATCATGACCGCCAGCACCAGCCCGCCGGAAAACATGTCGCGGCCGCTGAGCGGCAGATCGCGGACGAGTTTCTCGCCGGTGGGCAGGAGGCTGGTTTCCTGGAAGAGCCAGTGAAGCACGCGCGGCCGGCCGGCCGCCGCGTACACATGGCCCAGCCAGCTCTCCAGGTGACGCTGCAGAAACGGGGCCAGGATGAACAGGCCCCACATGCCGTAGGCGATCGAGGGAATCGCGGCCAAGAATTCGATCAGGAACGAAACCGGTCCCTTCATCACCTTTGGTGCGATCCGCACAAGGAACAGCGCCGCCCCGAAACTCAGTGGAACCGCGAAGATGATCGCCAGGCCGGAACTGATCGCCGTGCCATAGATGACCGGCAATGCGCCAAACGACGGCGGGATCGTCTGCGTGACGGTTTCGCCGTCCTCGATAATGACATTGCCGTTGGCATCGGTCTTGGGGACTTCGAGTGCGTTGGGGCGCCATTCGCTGCTGACGAGGAAGCTCCACCCGAACTCGTGGATCGCCGGCAAGGACGCATGGGCCAGGACCGCCACGAGGGCGGCCAGCATCAGCATGACGATGAACGCCGCCCCGGCGGTGAGCAGCGACAGGATCGTGTCCGCCCCGAACCGTCCGCCGGAGCGGATCAGCGACCCGCGGTCCGTCATCTCGGACCGACTGGCGCTCACGTATTCGGATGCGGGGCCAACGAGCGGTCCTGACATAGCAAACCCTTAGATGCCGGTGTCACGCGCTGCCATAACTGGGACAGCCGCTTGCGACTTCGCGAACCAAGGAATGTTCCTCACTCGGCACATCCCTTCGCTCGCGAAGCCGCAAGCGGCGGAAACCGACTGCTATTTCGCGAGACTCACCTGCCCGGGCGAGAGCGCCTCACCCTTGTAGGTGACAACCTTCAACGCCTCGTCCACCTTCTGCTGCACGCCCTGACTCAGCGGGGCGTAGTCCAGGTCGGAGGCGAGCTTTTCGCCGTCGTGCGTCGCCCACCAGAGGAAGCTGAGCAGTTGCTGGGCCTGCTCCTTGCTCTTCACGTTGTCCAGATCCTTATAGACGATCAGATACGTGAAGGACGAGATGGGGTAAGCGTTCTCGCCCGGCTGATTCCAGATGTTGGCGTGGACGACGTGCCCCTTCATCTCCGCGACGGCGCCTTCGCCGGCCAGCGAGACGGTCTCCGGCGACGCCTTCACGAATTTGCCCGACTTGTTCTGCACCGAGCCATAGGCGATGTGGTTTTTGTCGGCGTAATTCTGCTCGAGGTAACCGAGTCCGCCGTTGGTTTGCTGAACCACCTGGGCGACGCCTGGGTTGCCCTTGCCGCCCTGCCCGAGCGGCCACTTCACCTGCTTGCCCATGCCGACCTTGTTGCGGAACTCGGTGCTCTGGGTGGCCAGGTAGTTGGTAAAGACGTAGTTGGTGCCGCTGCCGTCGGTCCGCCAAACGGGCGTGATCGGCAATGCCGGCAGGCCCACGCCGGGGTTGAGCTGGGCGATCTTGGGGTCGTTCCACTTATTAATGGTGCCAAGATAAATCTCCGCCAGCACCGGCCCCGTGAATTTCAATTCGGCATTGACGCCGGGCACGTTGTAGGCGGGCACGACGCCGCCAGAGACGGACGGGATTTCGACCACCTTCTCCTCGCCACCGAGGTTGGCGATCTCCGTCTTGCTCAGCGGCGCATCGGAGCCGGCGAAGTCGACCGTCTTCTCGGTGATCGCCTTGATGCCGCCGCCCGAGCCGATTCCCTGATAATCGATCTTTACATCGGGATGCAGCTTCTGGTACTCGCCGACCCACCGATCATACAACGGCTGGGGAAACGTGGCACCGGCTCCTTGGAGGCGAACGTCGGCGGAAGCGACAACGGCACCGAGGGCGATCAAAGCCGCCGCGGCTGCTTTGGCGATCACACGCATGATTCTCTCCGGTTGGTATCTGTTCGGACCTTTCCCTGACCGGAACGGTAGGGGCGCATTGTTAAGAACCAGTGAAGAGCCGGTTGCGGGCAGATAAGGGCGAATCAAGCTCAGCCTTTCGCCCATTCGTCATCTCTCCATGTCCTCTGCATCTCCGCGCTGAATCCGGCATTTGCCCTCTCATGCCGGAATTGACAGGGATTTATCGCTTCATATACTCCCCCGCTTTCACACGCTAGCCACACGGAGACCAATCCATCATGCCTACGTTGACCAAGGCCAAATCCACGAAGGTGAGGGCTGCCGCCGCCAAGGCTTCGCCCCGGTTGAACGCCAAGTCCCCCGCCGCCAGCAAAGCGTCCGGCAATGGCAAGGCCGCCAAGGGCGTCAAGCGCGTCTACTTCTTCGGCAACGGCAAGGCCGAAGGCAACGCCAACATGAAGGACCTGCTGGGCGGCAAGGGCGCGAACCTGGCCGACATGACGCTGGTCCCCCTGCCCGTCCCCCCGGGCTTCACGATCACCACCGAGACCTGCGGCGAATACAACGACCGCGGCCAGCGGCTCCCCGCCGGCCTGATGGACGAAGTTCGCGCCAACGTCGCGAAGATCGAAAAGGCCACTGGCAAGCGGTTCGGCGACCCGTCCAACCCCCTGCTCGTCGCCGCCCGCTCGGGCGCAAAGATGTCGATGCCGGGCATGATGGACACGGTCCTCAATATCGGCCTCAGCGACCGGGTCGTCGCCGGCTTGGCGCAGCTCACCGGCAACGAGCGGTTCGCCTACGACAGCTATCGCCGCCTGATCAACATGTTCGGCGACACCGTCATGGGCGTCGATCACGAACACTTCGAGCACGAGCTCTCCGAAGTGAAGAACGCCCGCGGCGTCAAGCTCGACACCGACCTCGACACCGAATCGCTCAAGGAAGTCGTCGAGCGCTACAAGCGGGTCTACGAGCAGCACGTCGGCTCGCCGTTCCCGCAGGACCCGTTCGATCAGCTCGAGCGCGCGATCGAAGCGGTCTTCAAGAGCTGGATGGGCGACCGTGCGATCCGCTACCGCGAGTTGAACGAGATCCGCGGCCTGCGCGGCACCGCCGTCAACGTGCAGTCGATGGTCTTCGGCAACATGGGCGACGACAGCGCGACCGGCGTGGCGTTCACCCGCAACCCGTCGACCGGCGAGAACAAGTTCTACGGCGAGTTCCTGATCAATGCCCAGGGCGAGGACGTCGTCGCCGGCATCCGCACCCCCATCCCCTGCGAGCAGATGGGCGAGTGGAGCATGAAGAGCTGGAAGGAGTTGCTCGCGGTCAAGAACGTCCTGGAGAAGCGTTACAAGGACGTGCAGGACTTCGAGTTCACCATCGAGAAGGGCAAGCTGTACATGCTGCAGACCCGCAACGGCAAGCGCACCGCTGCCGCCGCGGTCCGCATCGCCGTCGAGATGGTGAAGGAACGGCTGATCGACGAGAAGACCGCTGTCCTCCGCGTCGATCCCGCCTCGCTCGACCAGCTCCTGCACCCGGGCTTCGACCCCAAGGCGCAGAAGAACGTCGTCGCCAAGGGCCTGCCCGCATCGCCCGGCGCGGCGACGGGCAAGATCGCGTTCACGGCCGAAGAGGCCGAGGAGCGCGTGGGCAAGGGTGAGAAGATCATCCTCGTCCGCCGCGAGACGGAGCCGGCCGACATCGGCGGCATGCACGTCTCCGAGGGCATCCTGACCAGCACCGGCGGGATGACCAGCCACGCGGCCGTCGTCGCCCGCGGCATGGGCACGCCCTGCGTCGCCGGCGCGGGCGCCCTTCGCATCGACGCGAAGAGCAAGACGCTGACGGTCAACGACAAGACGTATGGCGTCGACGATTACCTCTCCCTCGACGGTTCGACCGGCGAGGTGATGGAAGGCCAGGTCCCGACCGTCGAAGCCGAGATGACCGGCCCGTTCGCCACACTGATGAAGTGGGCCGACAAGTACCGCAAGCTGGCCGTCCGCACCAACGCGGACACGCCGCACGACGCGGAGGTCGCCCGCAACTTCGGCGCCCAGGGCATCGGCCTGACCCGCACCGAGCACATGTTCTTCGACCCGCAGCGCATCCACCACATGCGGGAGATGATCCTGGCGACCACCGTTGAGGCGCGCAAGACGGCGCTCGCGAAGCTGCTGCCGTATCAGCGGGACGACTTCGCCGGGATCTTTCGGGCGATGAAGGGCCTGCCGGTGACGATCCGCCTGCTTGACCCGCCGCTGCACGAGTTCCTGCCCCACAACGAGAAGGACCAGGCCGAGCTGGCCCACAGCTTGGGGATGAGCGTCGATCAGGTGAAGCAGCGCGTCGAGCAGCTCCACGAGGCCAACCCGATGCTCGGCCACCGCGGCGACCGCCTGGCCGTCACATACCCCGAGATCCTCGAGATGCAGGTGCGGGCGATCATCGAGGCCGCCTGCGACGTGAAGCGGGAAGGCGTCAAGGTCCTGCCCGAGATCATGATCCCGCTGGCCGGCACCAAGGCCGAGCTGGACTACCTCAAGACCTTCACCGACCAGACCGCCCAGCAGGTGATGAAGGAGAAGGGCACGAAGGTGGACTACCTGTACGGCACGATGATCGAAGTGCCGCGGGCCGCGGTGACGGCGGACGAGATCGCGCAGACCGCGCAGTTCTTCAGCTTCGGCACCAACGACCTGACGCAGATGACCTTCGGCTACAGCCGCGACGACGTGAACAGCTTCCTGCCCGACTACCTGAAGAAGGAGATCCTCGAGCGCGACCCGTTCCAGAGCCTCGACACGGGCGGGGTCGGGAAGCTCGTCCGCATGGCGGTCGAGTTAGGCCGCAAGACCCGCCCCGACCTCAAGTGCGGGATCTGCGGGGAGCACGGTGGGGATCCCAAGTCGGTGATCTTCTGCCACCAAGTCGGGCTGAATTACGTGAGCTGCTCCCCGTTCCGCGTCCCGATCGCGCGGCTGGCAGCGGCGCATGCGGCGCTGCTGGAAGATCAACAGGGCGCGTCGAAGGCGAAGAAGAAGTAACGAGTTTCGAACGATGTTCGAATGACAGAGGGCAGGTCCTCGGGACCTGCCCTTTTCTATTGCGATTGCGCGGCGTGGTCACTTCAGTGACCATGTCAGCCGGTCACCTCTCATACCGCTTGTACCGCACCTCGGGAAAGAAGCAGTTCAGGTTCGATGTGTACGAGCGTTTCCGCATCATTGCGGAGTGTAATGTATTCCCCGCATTCACGTCCATCGCGCGACATGGTCACTAAAGTGACCACGCCAGTGACCACGCCGCGCCCTGCGCATATAACATGGGGCATGAAATGGATCCCTCTCGGCATTTGCATCGCTCTCGGTCTGTGCTCATGTACCGTCGGTCCGAATTACAAGGAGCCCAAAGCGAAGCTCCAACCCGCATTCGGTGAGCTCGCGACCACCTCCACCACCCAACCCAGCCACCCCACGACGCGGCCGGTCGAGGTCACCGAATGGTGGGCGACGTTTCACGACCCCGAGCTCGACGCGCTGATCCAGCGGGCGGTGAAGACGAACCCGAGCCTGACGCAGGCCGCGTCACGGATCCGCCAGGCGCGGGCCGAGCGGGTCATCGCCGGGGCGGCCGAGCTGCCGACCGTGAATGTCGGCGCCGGGTACGAGCACGCCCGCGGCAGCAGCAACGTCACGTTCCCCGCCTCCATCTTCGGCGTCGGAAAGAACAAGGGCAAACAGGCACCCTCACGCGTCGGCGAGCCGTCGCCCGTGAATGCGCCGCAACTCGGTACGATCGGTGGCACGCAAGGGGGCGGCGTGCCCCTCAGCCCCCTGGGCGGCGGCGGGCTGCCGGGCGTCACCACCGACCTGTATCAAGTCGGCTTCGACGCGGCTTGGGAGATCGATATCTTCGGCGGCGTCCGCCGCAGCATCGAGTCGGCCAACGCCGAGTACCAGGCCGCCATCGAAGACCGACGCGACGTCTACATCTCGCTCCTGTCGGAGGTCGCGGTGAACTACGTCGAACTCCGCGGGTTCCAGCGGCAGATCGCAATCTCGCAGGAAAACCTCAAGTCCCAGCAGCAGACGCTCTCCCTTACGCAAGACCGCTTCCGGGCCGGCGTGACGACGCAGCTCGACGTGGCCCGCGCCCAGGCCCAGGTGGCCACCACGGCCTCGGGCATCCCCGCGCTGGACGCGATGGTGCACCAGGCGGCGCACCGGATCGCGGTGCTGCTGGGCGAGACGCCCATGGCGCTGTTGCAGGAATTAATCGAGATCAAGCCGATACCCAATGCGCCGGGCGAGGTGCCGGTCGGGGTGCCGGCCGACCTGCTCCGCCGGCGGCCCGACATCCGCCGGGCCGAGCGGCAACTCGCCGCCGCGACGGCGCAGGTCGGCGTCGCGACGGCCCAGCTCTACCCGCGGTTCACCATCAGCGGCACGTTCGGGTTCGACGCGACGAAGTTCTCTCACGTCGCCAACTGGGCCAGCCGGTATTACTCGATCGGCCCCGGCGTGACCTGGCCGATCTTCGACGCCGGCCGCATCCGCGCCAACATCCGCGTGCAGAACGAGGCCGTCAATCAAGACCTCAGCAACTACGAGCAGACCGTCCTGAACGCCATGTCGGAGGTGGAGGACGCGCTGGTGGATTACTCCCGCGAGCAGCAGCGCCGCTCGGCGCTGGCCGAGGCGGTCGCCGCCAACCAGCAGGCGCGGGATTTGGCTAACCAGCAGTATCAGCAGGGCGTCGTCGATTTCCTGACCGTGCTCCAGGCCGAGCGGGACCTCTTCGGCGCCCAGGACGCCCTGGCCCAAAGCGACATCCGCATCTCCTCCGACCTGGTCGCCATCTACAAAGCCCTCGGCGGCGGATGGGAACTGGACCCGGCGAACCGATGATGGAAGGATGCGCCGAAATTTCCCCATCTCCCTCTGGGAGAGGGAGCAAGAAGGTCCCATCCGCACAACCAACAACCAACAACCAGCAACTAGCAACTCCCCCCAATGCCCCTCTTCTGGATCATCGTCGTCTCCTTCATCGCCGGCGCCGTGAATGCGGTTGCAGGCGGCGGGACCTTTCTTACCTTCCCCACGCTGACGGGCGTCGCGGGGCTCAGCGAGCGGGTGGCGAACATGACCAGCACGATCGGCCTCTGGCCCGGGTCGGCGGCGTCTGTCGTCGCGACGCGGCACGAGTTCCGCCGGTTGCCGGTGGGCATGGTCATCAGCTTTTCGATCATTAGCCTGATCGGCGGCGGCGTGGGCGCGTGGTTGCTGCTCAATACGACTGATGCACAATTCGAACTGGTCATCCCCTGGCTGCTCGGGTTCGCGACGGCGATCTTCGCCTGCAGCCGGCCGATCGCACGCTGGGCCGGGCGACATCATGGCGGGCGGTCGATGAAATGGACGGCCTTCGTCGCCGCGATTCAAATCGCGGTCGCCGTCTACGGCGGGTACTTCGGCGCCGGCATCGGCGTGCTGATGCTCGCCGGCCTCTCCTTCGCCGGCCTCGAAGACGTCCACCAGATGAACGCCCTCAAGGTGCTCCTCGCCACCCTCATCAACCTGGTGGCCGCGATCGTCTTCCTCTTCTACCCCATCAATTGGTCCATCGCCGGCGCCATGGCCGTCGCCTCCATCGCCGGTGGGTTCCTGGGCATGGTCGGCGCCCGCCGCGTCCGCCCCGAACAACTCCGCCTGATCATCATCGGAATCGGAATCTGCCTGACCGCGTTCTATTTCTACAAGGGGTACAAGCCACAGAGGCC
>DASXMX010000492.1:0-13530 GCA_036495445.1 Tepidisphaeraceae bacterium | reverse complement strand
TGCCTTATCCCCCTTCACTCGATTCCCCTTCCATCGGGAGCGGCAGCGTGAAATCGAGCAGCGCCGGGTGCTCTTCGGGCAACGCCAGCACGTCTTGGGCGAGAAATGCCTTCCAGCGCGCCAGCAACTCGGGGTGGCCGCGAAGGAAGCTTTGCCAGGCGCTTTGATAGGCGCGCAGGTAAAATGTCTTCTGGTCGTTATCGGAGACCTGCCGGCGGAGCTTGTCGATCTGTCCCTGCGCGCCGCCCAGTTGCTTCTTGAGATCTTCCACCTGCCTGGCGAGCTTGTCATTCTCTCGCGCAAGGTCGTTTTTGGAGTTCTGGGCAGCCTTGAGCTGGACGAGGGCGTCGTCGTAGGCCTTTTTCAATTGGTCGGGATTCGGCTTGTCCTCAGCCAGGGCGGTCCCCGCCGCCGCCGCCGCCAGCAGACAGAGGGCCGCCACCAGGCACGCGCACGTCCGCATTGGGCTCGGTCCTTTCCAACAAGAGGGCGATTGGGACAGTGTTGGCGTGCATTCTAAGACCCCGCGCCGGGCCGGACAACTGCCGGCCGGGAACGGCGCGAATCCAACTCAACTCTTGCCAGCGGCGGCAACTGTCGTTAAAAGATTCACTGTCCCGCTCGACTCCGGGCGGCCGAGTGTGGCGTACCTCCCCGCGGAACGGCCCGCCGCCGGGAAACCAGTCGCGCCTCGGCATCAGGCGGAAGCAGGTTCGGGCTCCCTTTCAGAAGAGGATCATCATGCTTGCCCTTCTCGGTGGTTACCTCAACATCTGGCAGCTCCTGGCCATCGTCGTCCTCATCGTCTTGATTATCGTTTGGATGCAGGTCCGCAAACGGGGCTAATACCCGCGCGAGCCGGCCCACCCTAATTTGGGCCGGCAGACCGAATCCCGGCGACTGACGGAATCGACGAATCGCAGATTCCGTTCCCTTCCTTCCGGCAGTCGCCGGGGTTTCTCATTCCCCCCCTTCGAGTTTTCTCATTCCGGCCTTTAACCCTCGCAAGGTAGACTCCCGCGCGCCGGGGTCTGGTCCGCGCGCGGATGCAATACCAGCCAGTAAGCCGCAGCGCGATCACCCCGCTATCTGGAGGATCACCATGCCGCGCGGCGACAAGTCGAAATATACCTCGAAACAAAACCGAAAGGCCGAGCACATCGAAGAGGGATACGAGAAGCGAGGCGTCTCCTCGAAGGAGGCCGGACGCCGTGCCTGGGCCACCGTCAACAAGCAGGAAGGCGGTGGAAAAAAAGGCGGCTCCGGGAGCAAACGAAAACCCTCGCCGTCCTCGTCAAACGGCCGCTCATCGTCCGGCTCGCAGGCGCGGTCGTCGTCCCGCGCGAAATCCTCCTCGACTTCGGCGCGTAGCAAGTCATCGGGCCGCAAGAAGTGACCGCGCCGCGCCCCACTTGGCGAAAGGGAATCGTCATGACCGACAGCATTTTCGACCCAACCGGCCCCGAAACGGAACACAGCGGGACGCGCAACCTCGGCCCCGATGGCGGGAACCTCTCCCACCTGCCGCCGGATGTGGCGGAGGGGAAGGTCGGACCAGATCCGAATCAACCCGACGCGGATGCGGAAACCGAGCAGATCGCCGAGGCGGAAGTGGAGGAGGAAGCGGACCGCGATCGCAAGCCGCCCGACAAGACGCGACCGGAATGACACCGGATTCTTTTTTGGGCGATGCAAACCTCTGTCATCCTGAGCGACAGCGAAGGACCTCCGCGTCGATTAAGTCTCTCGAAGCGAAGATCCTTCGCAGTCGCTCAGGATGACACGATTGGGATCATTCGCAACAGGGAAAGCCGCACGTAGTTCCCGACCCTTGATTCATCCCTGCGTCGGCCCATTCGGATGGAAGCGCAGGAAACGGACATAGGTCACGACGTCATCGAGTTGCCGGTCACTCATTACGCGTTTGGGGAACGAGGGCATGGCCCCCAGCCCGTGCCGGACCTGGAAACGAATGAGCCACGGCGGCAGCCTCTTGTCGTTCAACGACGGCCCCAATCCCGCGGCGCCGCCGACGTGGCACTGGTTGCAGTATTGCATGAACGCCCGCTGCCCTTCGGCCAGCCGCGGGTTGTCCTGGAGTTGGGCGGCGGGGATCATGTTCGGCCGCCGGGCGGCGGGCGCCATGCCCAGGTAGGCCGGCGCGCTGCATCCCACGGCGACGACGACTGCGGCCAGCGCCGCCCCCGCGGCAATCAACGGCACGGCAAATCTGCGGCCCTTCATGGCGTCTCCTCCCGCGTGATCTTCCACAGCACGCCGGTGTTCTCCACCGGATTCATTCCCTTGGGCCCGGTCACCACCTGGCCGAAATCGACGATGTAGAGCGCCTTGCCCTGCGGGTCGAACTTCGCGGCGATCGGCCGTTCCAGGCCGCCGGAGTTCAGCAACGACGCCGGCGCGTCCTCGCGTCCGCGGTTCACGGCGAACGGGTGAATGATCCCGCCTTCCGTTTCAACCCGATCCACCCGATACCCGACTGGCGCCAGGACCTTGCCGGTCACCGGCGTCAGGTCGCCGAACTCGGCGACGAATGCATCGCCCACGTTGCCGAACCCCGCGTCGCGGCTGAAGTCGAACCCGTCGGCCGAGGCGTGGACGCCGAACCGCGCCACCGGCATGGGCGGGGTGCCCGGTTCCCGGGCCAGCAGCCGCACCGGCGCGGGGCGGTTGGGCGCGCCGAACCGGTCGGCGTTGTTGATCGGCGCCCCCGCGTAGTAGTCGGGCCACCCGTACCACCGCCCCGGCTCGATCCGCCAAAGCAGGTCGCCGGTGCCAAAGATCGGCCGGCTGCCGTTGGCGTCGTACTGGTTCTCGGTGACGAACAGTTGGCCGTCGGGCGAGAAGGCCAGGCCGTATGGGTTTCGCAATCCCCACGCGACCAGTTCCACCGGCCCGCCCGACAGCGGAACGCGCATCACCGCCCCGGTGCACGGCACCTGCCCCTTGATCACCTCGCCCGGCCGCGTGCGCGTCCCGAAGGGAACGAACGCGCCGGTCACCTTCATGTTGTTCGGATCGAAGAACCAAGGGAGCAGTTTCTGATACCAGTGCGGGCGCTGCGGCGGGCCGAACGGGTCGCCCGTCTCGTAGTTGACACCGGCCAGCACGATGTCCTGGCCCGGGATGTCGTGGAACTTGGGATGCCGCTTCAGCCAACCGTACTGCGTGTAGGCATCCGTTCCCACGATGCCACTGTTGGTCGCGGTGCCCTGGCCGAAGTAGAGGTAATTGTCCGGGCCGATGACCGGGCCGTTGGTGTGGTGCTGGCCGAGGCTGGGGAGGTCTTCGACCAGCGCAGTCGTCGTGCCGTCGGGCGCGATCTTAAGGATCCGACCGCCGCGTTCCTCGCCCCCTTCGGCGACGTAGAAGTTGCCGTCGTGGAACGTCACGCCGTTCCACGGCCCGTTGTCGCCAGTCGTGACGACGTGGGCGACGCCGTTGGTGACGACGCGGAGCAGCCGCGGCGTCGACCAGACCTCGCCGTAACTGTACCCCGCCTCGATGACGTACACCCGGCCCTTGTCATCGAACGTGACGCCGGTTGGGAAGTTGAGGCCCTCCATCACGACCTGGACTTTGTAGCCCTTAGGCACCCAGACGTCGGCGGGGTTGGTGCGCCGCGCGGGCGCCGAGACGATCTGCCCCCCGCCGAAATTCGGCATCGTGCGGTAGCACCCCTGAACGCACGGGAGCAGCAAGAGCGTCAGTAACAACACAAGCAGGTGATGGCGCGATCGTGTCATGAAAAGCTTCCCTTTGGCCGCCGGGCGGCGGCAATTGAACGGCCGGCCCGCCATTCCGTCAAGATGCCGCCGATCCGCGGATGAAAATAAGCACTTCGGCCTTCCGGAGTTGGGATTGTGCCGCGACTTCGGCGGCGTTCCAAACTTCCGATCCAATTAGAACACACCGGCCGGGGGCATGGCGGTCTACCCGTTGGAGTATTTATGAGCGACGCAATTCTTTTAGTGTGTTCCATCGCCTCCGCCCTGGCCGGCCTGATCGCGGTTGCCACCGCCGCCGATTGGACGCCCGAGCCGGGCAAGGCCCCGGTGCGTGACGACTAAGACGTCCTGGTGTGAATCGCGCAACACTTCCAGCCGCAAAATTGCCCGGCGGCGCCCGCTCGGGCCGGCGGGGGTTGGCATCCCCTTTGCAAACTCAGCAGATGGGACGATGAGGCGATTGTGAGTTGCTTGTTTGCACTACAACGCGTCCGGCGAGCTTACTTGGAGGCCCCATCTTCCGAGGTGGTATGCGCTGCGCCTGGATCAAAATCGATTTGGACCGATTGAGCCTGCGGTTGCGCGCGACGTCGGGCGGATCGTTCAATGACTGGCACCTGCACCGGTGGCTGTTGGACGCGGGGTTCCACTGGGTCGGGGGATATTGGTACACGTGCCGCGGGGACACAAGCCTGCTTCGGCCGGATGAAATCCTCGAGAAACAGATGCGGGAGACGATCGACGGCGTGACGTTCATCGACCGCGACGTCCCGCCCCCGCCCGGCCCGTCTGCCGCCTGACGCGGCGTCTCAAACCCCATGGCCCGCCGCGGCCGGAATTCGCCCTATTGACGGGCAATGGGCACCCCGCTTTAATGCCGCCACTTTGTCCGTCGGACACACGTCGATGGGGACCGAAATGCCCGTTGACGCCCGCCGTGGATGCGGGTGTGATACGCGCGCCTTGCGGTCACCCGCCGATCGGCCGACGGCGATACTCTTACGGGACCTCCTATGACGACCGAACTCGCACCGGATGTTCTTGCCGACCTTCTCCTGCCGCTGCCCGCGCCGCAGCCGCCCGGGCTGCCGCCCGCCCCATTCGTGCCCGGCCTCGACGACGACGACGACGACGACCGCTTCCCCCAAGCCGCCAAGCGGCGCCCGGCCGGCGAGGAGGAAGAGGATGTGGACGACGACGAGGAGGACGAAGACGAGGATGAAGAGGGTGACAAGGACAAAGACCAAGAAGACGTCGACGAGGACGAGGACGACGAAGATCTCGATGAGGACGAGGACGAGGACGACGAGGATGAAGACGAAGAGGAGGAGGACGACGAGTACGACAATCCCGATGAGGAGGACGACGATTACGACGACGATGAGGACGACTTCGAGGACGACGACGAGTAATTGACACCAGCGTCGTCGTTCCGTCAGCCTTCAAACCAGCAGGACGCGGGACTCGGCCCGGCTCCGCAGCCGCCGCGTCCCGCGTCCTGCTTCGCTTAGTGAGACGGGCTCGATCCTTCGATTCGCTCCCGGTTCACTCGGCGCCGCGGCGGCGGGCCTTGGTTTCGGACCGGCGTCGCTTGGCGTCCAACCGCCGCTGCCGCGCCCCGCGGCTCGGTTTGGTCTTCCGCCGGGGCTTCGGCTCGTGCATCGCGGCCAGCAGCAGTTCCCGCAGCCGCTGCATCACCGCCGCCCGGTTCCCCTCCTGCGTGCGCTCCGTGTCGGCGGCGATGTGGATCTCGTCCGATCCTGTCAACCGCTTCCCCGCGAGGGATCGCAACTTTCCCGTCGCCCGCTCGCTCAGCCCCGCGATCGCCGCGACCGGGATCCACACTTCCGCCTTCGTGTTCACCTTGTTGACGTTCTGCCCGCCGGGCCCGCTGCTGCGCGCGTACTGCCAGCGCATCGCCGACGCCGGCGCGGCCACGCGCGGCGCGAGTTCGACGCCGTCCGACTCAGGTTGCGGGACGAAATCCAACATTGCCGACCAATGATACGTCCACGATCCAGCCAACTCACGCCGTGATCCACACGGTGCCGCATTCCATGGCCAGAGAAGGTCGTTCGCGAAATCCCCGGAGTGAATTCATAAGCCGCTCGAAGAGGAGCTTCTCTCCCGGATAGAAGAACGTGGTAGACCAGTCCTGAAAGTGCTGCTCCGCCTCGTCAAGTCGCCCGAGCCGCATCGCGACACAGCCGAGGGTCAGGTGGCGCCGACTACAGTGCCAAATGCCGTGGCGGTCCCCAGACAACAATTCGTAAAAGTTCGCGGGATCTCTCCATCGCGCGCCGTGTTCATCGAGTACGAGCAGGCTCTCGGCCGCGCACCGCTGGAGCGTTCCACGAAGTGCAGCGCGATCGGCTCCATATCGGAACCAATGGTCCAGCCCACCTGGCAAAAACCTTCCGATGCGCTCGTGGACCCTGTAGTCGAGCAGATGAACTTCGCTCAACGAGATCGGCTTATCTTTATAGGCTGGTGGGATGAACAGGTAGTGAAAACCAAGATTCACGGTGAACTCGTGACCGTACCGGTGGGCTTGGAAATCGATGAGGTGAATCTGGTCACCGCGCCGGCGAACGTAGGTTGCATCTCGGCCCTTTACGAATCCCAGCGGAAGCAACTCCTCCTCCATTATCTGCAAACGCAGCGACCGGACCTGCTGCCCTGCGAGATCGTTCGACCGTCGCGGGATCACCATCCCAGCAGGTTTCGGGACCGAATACTGCTTCTGCACCCAATCGGGTAGAGCATCCGAACGGGCGCCAGACTCGTTCAACTGCCGGCACAACTGTTCCGCCCTCTCGTATACCTTGTCAGGCTCCACGACGTATCCGACTACTCGAATGGTCTTAGATTTCTTCAGGCCCTTCCCGGAGGACTTGGGAACCCACTGGTAAACACCAACCGAAAAGGTGCTGAATTCATCGTGGTCCCCGAACGGAGTCCGGTCGAACGTCCACTGATATGCGACGGGTGTACTCATATGAAAGCCCACGGCTCAGCCGTGGGCTTTCCCGAGTCTCGAATCGCGCAACGCCCCACGATCGTGCGCGCGACATTCGCAGGGAGAGTATCACCCTCCCCCGCTCCCCACCATGTCCGCCTGGGGCTGGGTCATGCGCCGCGGGTCGAGCGCCTTGTTCAGGTCCGCGTCCGAAAGCACCTTCTTCTCCGCCGCGATCTGCCGCACGGTCTTGCCGCTCTTCATGCTTTCCTTGGCGATCTCCGCGGCCTTGTCGTAGCCGATCAGCGGCGCGAGGCTCGTGCACATCGCGAGGCTCTGTTCGACGAGCCCCTCGCACCGCTCGCGGTTCGCTTCGACGCCGGCGACGCACCGGTCGGCGAAGACGCGGGACGCCCGGCTGAGCAGCTCGATCGACTGCAGCAGGTTGTACGCCATCACCGGCATCATCACGTTCAGCTCGAACGTGCTGCCCATGGCGCCGCCCCAGGCGATCGTCGCGTCGTTGCCGATGACCTGGGCCGCCACCTGCAGAACCATTTCGCTCATCACCGGGTTCACCTTGCCGGGCATGATCGAGCTGCCCGGCTGGGTGGCCGGGACGCTGATCTCCCCGATCCCGCACCGCGGGCCGCTGGCGAGCCAGCGGATGTCGTTGGCGATCTTGGTCAGGCTCACCGCGATCGTCTTGAGCTGCCCGCTCGCTTCGACGATGCCGTCCTTGGAGGCCTGTGCTTCGAAGTGGTTCTTCGCCTCGACGAACTCGATCCCGGTCTTTTGGGCAATCGCCGCGATGGCCTGCTTCGCGAAATCCGGGTGGGAGTTGATGCCGGTCCCGACGGCTGTCCCGCCCAGCGGCAGCTCGCGCAGCGCCCGCAGCGCCTTCTGCGACCGCTCGACGCCGAGCCGCGCCTGGTGCGCGTAGCCCGACAGTTCCTGCCCGAGCCGGATCGGCGTGGCGTCCTGCAGGTGGGTGCGGCCGATCTTCACCACGTCATCGAACTGGTCCGCCTTCTTCTGCAGCGCATCCGTCAGGTGCTGCAGCGCGGGAATGAGCGACTCCTTGATGGCCACCGCCGCGGAGATGTGCATGGCGGTTGGAATCGTGTCGTTGGAGCTCTGCTCCATGTTCACGTGGTCGTTGGGGTGAACCGGCTCCTTCCCGCCCCGCTTGCCGGTCGCGATCTCGTTGGCCCGGCTGGCGATCACCTCATTGGTGTTCATGTTCGTCGACGTGCCGCTGCCGGTCTGGAAGATGTCGACGACGAACTGCGAATCGAGCCGCCCGTCGATCACCTCCTGGGCCGCCTGCTGCACGAGCGACTTGCGCTTGTCATCGAGGAACCCGAGCTTGTGGTTCACCTCGGCACAGGCCCACTTGATCAGCCCCATTGCGGCGATGAACCGCCGGGAAAACCGCAGGTCGGAGATCGGAAAGTTCTCGACCGCCCGTCCCGTCTGCGCACCGTAATACGCATCGGCGGGCACCCGCATCTCCCCCATCGAGTCCTTCTCCACACGAAATGCCTCTGCCATGTGAACACCTTCAGTTGGTTAGACGGAAAGCGGACATTATGGACGTGGGAGTCGGCCGGGCAAGCGAACGAGGACTGCGGACTGCGTCTGGGAGGGCGAGGCTCCTGCCGAGCCGGGACTTTCGTCGCGAGCCTCGGCTCGGCAGGAGCCTCGCCCTCCCGAATGCACTCAGTCCTTCCGCCGATGCCCCTGCTCAAACCGCTCGACCGTCGGCGGCCGGCCGCTCAGGCGCCACCAGGCCATCACCCACTGCGGGTCGCGGCGGAACATCTCGACGACTTTCATCCGATAGGGCCGCCCGCACTCGGGGCATTTCCCTTCCTCCGGCAGGCCGATGAGCGTGTAGCCGCAGTGAATGCAATAGGGGTCGGTGCGGAGCCGCATCACCTTCAGCCGCAGGCTGCCCCAGGCGATCGGCGGGATGATCAGCCAGGCCGTGACAACGCGGATGCCCAACCAACTGCAAACCGCGTACGGCCGCCCGCCCAGAATCGCAACCGTCAGCAGAGCGCTTCCCACGGCCAGCGGCCCAACCAGCAAAACCCACCACCACCCCGCGTGCCGCAACAATTGCCCCCACGGCGGCCGCCACCAGACCGGCCGCCCCCGCGGCGCCGGCGGCAACCCAAGCCGCTCGCGCCACGTCAGGGGGCGATGCTCATGCGGTGAAGCCATGATCGTGCCCGTCGCCTGCCAGTATAGATCGATTTCGGGATGGCGCGGCTGTGATATCATGATTGGGGCATGGCCGCTGATTCCCTTCCAAGCCCGAGTTCGAATACCGGCCCGGTGCTCGGGTATGGAACGGCACGCAGAAGGCGACGGTGGCGGATCGTCGCGCTTTTCGCACTGATCGCGCTCGTGCCACCCGCGTTCTGGTGGTCGAGGTCGATGTTGCAACAATGGTCGGAAGATCGTGCTCGCCGGGCTGAGATCCGGTACCGAGTAACGACAAACCTAGCCGTTGCTTCAGCGGAAATCGCGGAGGGGCAGTGGGCAAACGCACAGGTCGCCATCGATCGCGCACGGCTCGCGAGCCAAGCCGATCCGCTCCTATTCTCTGACCGCGAGTCGCGTGAATTGGGGCAAAAGATCGATGCAACGGACATCAAACTGCGCGATGCCCAGGAACAAGCGTGGCGGAGCAGAGACCCGGTGATTGAGCGGCGGATCGAAGAGGCTTTTGTCCGGCAACGAACCGAAGAGGTTTTTGTCCGGACGAATGTGATCGCCGACCTGAATCGAACCGCTGATCAGCTGCTGACCCAGGGCCGGTACTCGGAGGCACTTCAAACCCTTCGAGAGGTGCTGATCCTCGATCCGAATAACGCCCATGCACAAGCACGTTTTCCGGATGCTCTGCTCGAACGTTCCCTGTCAATGGACCCTTCGGGCAACGAGTGACCCCCTGTCATTCTGCGCCCACCCGCGCAACAACCAATGTACAATGGCCGCGGTTCGACGCCACGAGCAATTCACGTAAGATCTTGTGAATTCGGGCCGTACGGTTTTTCACCGGTTAGCACGTCGGTTGAATTGGGTTGAGCCGCGGAGTGGCTCTAACTCACGGGGTTCGCATGGAATGGCTCTGTTGGCTGTTTGGCGCATTGGTGCTCATCACGCTGGTCGGGCACGGGATCTGGGTGGTGCTCGCGATGATCTTTGGGGCGGGGAAGGCCAAATCGGGGGGCCGTTCGACGATCGAGCGGCCGCCGGGCGAGCGGGCATCGACGGACGCGCAGATCCGGGAACTGCTGGACGCCGGGCTGATTGATCTGGTCACGTACCGGCGCGTGGTTTCGGCGCTGGACGTGATGCGGCAGCGGCGTGCGACGCCGCCGCCGGTTCCGGTGTTGCCGGTCGCGACCTCGTCGCCCGTCGACGTCGCGAAAGAGCCTGAACCGATACCCGCACCTCTTCCGGAAACGGCGCCCCACCCGTCGCAGCCGGCGCCGCCAATCGCGCCGGCCCGGCAGCCCGCGCCCAAGCCCCCGCGGCCGCCGCGCAAGCCCTTCTCGGAAGTCTTCGCGGCCTTCCTCCGCGAGAGCAACATCCGCTGGGGCGAATTGATCGGCGGCTTGCTGATCGTCGGCTGCTCGGTGGCGCTGGTCGTCAGCTTCTGGAGCCAGATCGCGGGCCGGCCGTTCTTCCAGTTCGGGATCTTCACCGGCGTCACCGCCGCCGCCTTCGGGCTCGGGCTGTACGCCGAGCATCGGTGGAAGCTGCCGACGACCAGCCGCGGGATCCTGCTGATCGCGACGATGCTGGTGCCGCTGAACTTCCTGGCGTTCGCGGCGCTGTCGCACGGCGCGGCGACATCGATGTTTGTCACCGCCGGCGAAGTCGCGGCCCTTGCGCTGTTCGGGTTCCTCGTCTGGCAGGCGGCACGCATCCTCGCGCCTTACTGGCCCCATCTGCTCACGACAGGCGTGATGGCCCTCTCGGGATCGCTGCTCGTCACGCAGCACGTCGGCCGGAGCGATTCACTCCCGATCTCGCTTGCATTGGGCGCGTTGCCGGTCGCTGCTTACGGCGCGGTGATCGCCCTGATGCTGCGCCGGGCCAACCGCTGGAAACAGATCCGCAATAACGCTGCCGAAGCGATCTTCCTGATGCTGGGCGTGCTCACGTTCGCCGCGGGATTGGCGATCGGGGCGCTGTTCCTCCGGACCGATTCGCCGATCCGCGTCGCACGCGACTTGTCCCCGCTGCTGAGCCTCGCCGCCCTCCCCGCCCTCGCGACGGGCCTGCTCCTCTGGCGGCGCATCACCGACAAACGACTGGCTGCCGCGCGAACGATCGGCACCGCGATCGCGATCGCCGGGGCGTTCCTGATGCTCGGCTGCCTCGCCCTCGCCTGGCCGGACCCCCGTACGCTGCTGCCCCTGGCGGCGATCGACTTCGTCGTCCTGACCGCCGTCGCGATCCGGTATGAGCTCCCCGCCGCCCACGCCCTGGCGACGCCGTGCCTGGCGATCGCGTACGTCGTCGGGTTCGAAGTGGCCGTGCATCATGTCGGGTGGACGAGTTCACCCGACCAGATGCTGCGCGTGCTCACCGGCCCAACCGTCGGCGTTGCCCTGCTGCCGCTGTTCGTTCTGTTCGCTGGGATTGCGTGGATCCTGTCGCGCCTTTCACCGCGGTCAGGCGCAATCTCGCGAAGGAGCCCTGCATTGCCCCCTCTCCCTCTGGGAGAGGGTTGGGGTGAGGGGGAATTACGAACGACTTTCGACAATCAGGACAACCCCTCATGTCATCCTGATCGCAGCGAAGGATCTCTGACGCAAGAGAATCAACCGGCCCAGAGATCCTTCGCTTCCGCTCAGGATGACAAGCAGGGCGCGGTCGGCATCTACGCATGGTCTGCCATCGCCGTCGCCTTGATCAGTATCGCGCTCGTCACCGCTCACGGCTTCGCCCGCCCCGGCGATCCGCACGGCGCGGCATGGCTCTACTTGGCCTACACGGCTGCCGCCCTGCTCGTCGCCCGGCGCTTTCGGCACATGGTCGCGGGTTGGGCCGGGGCGATCCTGCTGTTGGCGTCGTTCGTTCAATTCTTCGTCACGCGAACGGCCGTGGATCTGCCGTGGGCCACCGCGTTGCTCGCGTACTCGACGGTCGCGATTGCCGGCGCCGCAGTGCGACGTCGCGATGCCGGAGCTTCCGCCCCCATCCTGATCCCCGCGAGGTGGACCGCCGCGATAGCGGGCGTCGTGTCCGTCGTGATCCTGTTGGCAGACCTGTCACTCTCATCGACTGGCCCCATCGCGGCACGCATGTCGTGGGCCGCCGGCCTCGCGTTCGCGATCGCGACACTCGAGGCATCAGAGGGCCTCTTCGTGGCCGGGCAGGTCGGGCTCGCGTTTTCCGTAGTCCTAGCCGTCCTTGCCCGCCTGGGCACGCGGCGGTGGTTCACGGCCGCCGCCGATCCGCTCTGGGAGCCGTGGACGGTGCAGGCAATCGGCGTTGCGCTTGCTGTAGTGGCACTGGTCTTCTCGCTTGCCCGCCGGGCGGTGCCGAAGATCTGGACCGCCTCGCGGTGGCTGACGCGGGAATCGGCCTTCGACCGCGTCCTGGCAGCCGGCATCGTCGCGACGTTTGCCGTGATGGTGACGGGGGCGTTCGTCGCCGGTTTGCGGGTCGAGTTTTCGACGGCGCCCATCCGGCCTGCGCTGGACGCGTGGTCCGTTCACGCCGCCGGGGGCGGCGCGTGGCTGCTGTTCGGCGCGATCTTCGTTCTGCTCGCCCTTTCGCTGCGCGACCGGCTCGCGCGGTTCGCCACGCCCGCATTCGTCACGCTCGTGACGTTCGGCTGCCTCTTGTGGGCGGCACGGTGGTCGGCAGAGGGTGCCGCCGCTTCCGCGGCGCGGTGGGCGCTGGCCGCGATGCTGTTGGTCGGCTCGATCCCCATTTGGCTGCGGCAGCGGTTCGCGCGCTCGCTCGAGCCCGTGCTCGATTCCGTCCGCCCGCTTCTGGCCGCGATGATGGCATTGCCAATCCTCGCCCTCTCCGTCTATCCCGCCTCGTGGACGCTGGCCGGGTTTCACCCGATCGGCCCCGACCCGGCGTGCTTCTTTGGCCGGATCGGCAATGCGACTTCCTATTTGGTCCCGCTGGTGATCGTCGCGCTGGCCTTCATCGGCAACGCGATCCGCGAGCGGGCCGACGGCTGGGCCTTCGCTGGGTCGGCGGTGTGCAACCTGACCGTCACGCTCGGGTACGCGCTGGCCCTCGTCACCGCGGGCCAGCATTTCACCGAACCGCGCGTCGTGCACCTGATTCAACTGAACATCGCGACGATCGCGCTCTTCGCCCTCGGCTGGCAGGCCGTCCGCTCGACGGCCGGCGCGGTGCGGCGCTCGGCCCTGTTGAGACTGGAGTCATCGATCGCGCTCTTCGGGACCGGGCTTTTGCTCGTTCCCACCGCCCTTTGGATGTTCGCGCTCCCCGCCTCCGGCGCGCGAACCCTCGCGGCAATCAGTTCGCCCTTGGGATGGGCTGCATTCGTCGCGACGGTCGCGGCGTTCGTGTGGATTCGCGGTGAGGGGCGGGATCGGCTTTCGCCGGCGCGGATCACCGGAGTCGCCATTGGCGTTGGCCTGCTCGCGGCCGCGACCGCTGTGGGGACCAGTGGACGGGGGTGGACGGGATATCATGTGATGATGACTGCAGCCGTTCTCACGGCCGCAGTGAACATCGGTGCCGGTGTCTGGATCGGCCGGATCCGGCGCGGCGCGGCGTGGGAGGGCGAGGCTCCTGCCGAACCGAGTT
>DASXMX010000491.1:0-7439 GCA_036495445.1 Tepidisphaeraceae bacterium | reverse complement strand
GTGCTCCGGCTCGACCCGGCTTTTGCCGGCGCGAACAACGATCTGGCCTACACCTGGGCGGAGCAGGGAAAGAACCTGAGCGAGGCCGAGCAGATGGTTCGCAAGGCCCTGACAGCCGAGCCCGACAACCCGTCGTTTCTCGACAGCATGGGATGGGTGCTGTACAAACGGGGCCGGTTCGGCGAGGCGCTGGGCGAGCTGCAGCGGGCCGCGTTGCTGGCGGATCCGGTCGTCCTTGATCATCTGGGCGACACGCTCTATCGGCTCGGGGAGCAGGCCAAGGCCTCCGCCCAATGGCAGCAGGCCGCCCAGAAGCTCGGCCAGCCGCACGACGACGACCGCGACGACCTGAAGAAGCTCCGAGAGCAGCTCACCCGCAAGCAGCAGCAACTCGCCACCGGCCGCCCGGTCGAAGTCGCACCGGTGGTGGAGGAGAAATGAGGAGAGTTGCCAGTTGCTAGTTGCCAGTTGCCAGGGAAACGCCGGCACTGGCAACTAACAACCGGCAACTGGCAACTGAGGTTACCATGGCAGGACACAGTCACTGGTCGAAGATCAAGCGTGCCAAAGGCGCCAACGACGCCAAGCGCGGCAAGATCTGGAGCAAGATCGCCCGCAAGATCATCATCGCCGCCAAGGGGGGCGGGGACCCGCACGACAATCTCTCCCTCCGGTACGTGATCGACGAGGCCAAGGGCGCCAACATGCCCAAGGACACAATCGAAAAGGCGATCATGAAGGGAACGGGGGAACTCGGCGGCGAAAACTACGAGGCAATGATTTACGAAGGGTACGGCCCCGGCGGCGTCGCCATCATGATCGACGCGCTGACCAACAACCGCGCCCGCACCGCCCCCGAACTCCGCAGCATCTTCGAAAAGAACGGTGGCAATCTCGCCGCCAGCGGGGCCGTCGCGTTCCAGTTCAACAAGCAGGGGATCATCACGATCAAGGCCGATGCGGTCGCTGAAGACAAGCTGCTGGAAGCGGCCCTGGAGGCCGGCGCCGAGGACGTGCGGAACGAAGGGGAAGTGTACGAGGTCATCACCACGCCAACCGCTTACCTGAAGGTGAAGGAGGCGTTAGCGGCAGCGAACATCCCCGTCGAGGCCGGCGAGATCACGAACCTACCGACCAACACGGTCGCAGTGGAGGGCGAAGTGGCTCAGCGAATCCTGAAGCTGATCGACGCCCTCGAGGACAACGACGACGTCCAGGCCGTTTCACATAATGCCGAGCTGCCGGAATCCGTTTCCGTATGAATCCATAAAAAATGTTGGACCTTAAATAGGGAAGATGCTACATTGAACTTGTCGGCGGGTTTCCCCGGAAAAGGCTCCCCCCCTCCTTTTCCAACCCGCCGGCTTTTTTTATGCGCATTGCTGGTGGGGAATGTTTGGCCCCCGACCGGATGGACCGGACGGAGGACGCGACGCGGATGCTCACCGCCCGCGGCCTCCGCGCCCTGCGGGCAAAGATGGGTCCGATCTCGCAGTTCACTTGAGGGGGCGTTTGATGGGCACTTCATCGTTCGAACCGGCACCCGACCGACCGTTGGGCGGAGCCGACCGCCGTCTGCGGGCGGCCCACCACGTCGCGCGGGAGGTGCTCGATCGCCGGGAGCGGGGCGAGGCCGTGTCGGATCAGAGACCGGCCGGTTTCCCTACGACGTGATGGGCCCGATCCGGACGGTGCTGGACAATATCGCCTCGGCCAAGCCGCCGCCCCCCAGCCGGGTGAACCGCGCGCGGCGGATCAGTTGGGCGCTGGACGCCGTCGTGCTCAAGGCCCTGGCCAAGCGGCGGGCGGATCGCTATGCGACGGCCGGCGACCTGGCGCGCGACCTGGAGAACGTGCCGGGCGCCCGATCGGTTTCTGCGGCCGGCGGTTCGTGGCGCAGCCGGGTGATGAAGCCCGCGCTGGCCCTCATCGTCCTGGGGGTGGGCGCCTTTGCCACACGCGACGACCAATCCGGCATCGCACCGCAACCCCTCCCGTTGAGCACGCCATCCCTCGCCGTTCAGCCCGCCCCAACCTCGGAACTCCCGGCGTGTCTAATTCGTAGTATTTTGCGGGAGCAGGATGGGTTTTCCCGCGAGGAATGGGGTCGCTATGTGGATGTCAGAATGCATCATTGTGGTGGACCGGAACAATCCGGATCGCAACAACGTCGCGGATATTGCGGCAGCGTTGACCGAACTGGGCCGGGTGCTTAAGGTCGACGAGGACGAGTACGTGATCGAGGCGGCTGTGCCTGCCCATGAACTGCCGGTCATCAACGCAATGGCCGGCGTGTCGTACGTGCGGTGCGTCTTCAACTATTTCTGCGCCGAGCCGGAACGCAAAGCCGCCTGATCGGGCCAATCCGGCTCTCGAAATGGACAAGCCGCCCGGGATTCCCGGGCGGCGTTTTTGCGCGCGGCCGGCCGCACGGATCGGTTCGATCGGGGTAGTATGAATGACACCCCAAGCGCGAGGAGACCCGATGCGATCCACTCTCATGGCTGTCGCGTTGCTCTGCCTGCTCGTCTTCAGCCTTCCCAATTCGCGGGCCGAGCAGGTCAACCCGCTGGAGATCGGCTCGCCGGCGCCGGATTTCAACCTGCCGGGCGTCGATGGCAGGCAGCACGCGCTTCACGATTACGCCAAGGCGAAGGTGCTGGTGGTGATCTTCACCTGCAACCACTGCCCGACGGCCCAGGCGTACGAGGGCCGGATCAAGCAGCTTTACGCCGATTACAAGGACAAGGGCGTCGCGCTGGTGGCGATCAACCCGAACAACCCCGCCGCCATCCGGCTCGACGAGTTGGGGTACACCGATCTGAGCGATTCGCTTGACGAGATGAAGATTCGCGCCAAGGGCCACGGGTTTGAGTTCCCATACCTGTTCGACGGCGACACGCAGAAAGTCGCCCGCGCCTATGGGTGCCTGGCGACGCCGCACGTCTTCATCTTCGATGTCGGCCGCAAGCTGCGCTACGAGGGGCGGATCGACGACTCGGATGTTCATGAGGTCCATCGTCACGACGCGCGGGACGCGATCGACGCGCTGCTTGAGGGCAAGCCGGTTCCCGTCGCGAAGACTCGCGTGTTTGGTTGCTCCACCAAATGGATCGACAAGACCGACAGTGCCCGCAAGGCAATCGAGCAGTGGAACGCCGAGCCGGTCACGCTCAAGACAATCGACGCCAAAAACGTGAAGGAATTCGCGAAGAACGACACCAAGGACCTGCTGCTCGTGAACATCTGGGCGACGTGGTGCGGCCCGTGCGTGGCGGAACTGCCCGAGCTGAACGATCTGAATCGCATGTACCGCCACCGGGGTTTCGAGTTCATCACGATCAGCGCCGACGAGCCCAACAACAAGGCCCAAGTCCTCAAGCTCCTGCAGGAAAAGCACATCGCGGGGACCAATTATCTCTTCAGTGCCATCGACCGCGATGCATTCGCCGACGCGATCGACAAGGAGTGGCAAGGCCCGCTGCCCCACACGATCCTCATCGCCCCCGGCGGCAAGATCATTTACCGCCACACGGGCCAGGTGGACCTGCTCGAATTGAAGCAGGCAATCGTCGGGTTCCTCGGCCGCACCTACGGCCCGCGACCGGGTGACGCACCCGCCGGCGGTTGACGTGTCGATCGCCGGTCATAGCATTGGATCCAAGGCACTATGATCGGCATCTACATCGTTCTCGGCATGGTCGTCGTCGCTTCGATCGGTCTCATTGTCTTCTACCACCAGAAGCGGTTGAAGATGACTTCGAACACCGTCGCCGAGGTGGTGCGCGCCGAGCAGCGCGAAGTGCGCGACGAAAACGAGCGTCGTGACGAAACGGTCGTGCACGTCCGCTACCACGTCGGCGGGCAGCAGTATGAAATCGAGCAGATCCTCCGCGGCCGCCTGGCCGCCCGTTTCCCCGCCGGCCGCACCCTCCGCGTTTATTACAACCCCGCCGAGCCGGAAATGTCCCGGATCGACCTGTGAAGGCGCGTATTGTGATGCAGGCTCCCAAGCCTGCACGCGCCAGCCCAGAAGAGCTGCACCACAAATCCCGTCATGCTAATCGGCCGTGATTTCGCTCATCCTTCAATTGGACTCCGCTGAGCCTCCGGCGGATCGACTCCGTTACGAGGTATGCGATCGTCTCCGCCGCGGCGTCCGGGCTCAGACCGGCGGGGCGGATGTTCGAGACGCAATTCCGCTCGGCGTCGGTCCGGCCCGGCCGCGGGCCGAAGACGAGATACGCCCCCAGGCTGTCGTTCGCGCCGAGCCCCGGCCGCTCGCCTAGGAGAATGATCGCGGCCTTAGCGCCCAGCAGCGATCCCACCTCGTCCTCAACGGCCACCCGCGCCTGCCGCACGATGCAGATTGGCGCACGCTTCAACCCGCGCCGCCGAAGTTCCGGCACCAACCGCGCCAACACCGCTGGCGCCTGGGCCGCCGCTGCGGGTGCCGACAGCCCGTCGCCCACCAGGATTGCCACGTCCGTTTCGGTTGCGGAATCGCGAGCCCGTTTGAGAGTTTCTCGGCTCGCTTCATCCAACCGCCGCCCCAAGTCGGGCCTGTGCAGGTAGGTAAGCCGATCCGGCGCTGCCGTCGCAAGCAACAGGATCGGGAGTTCCAATGCCGCAAGTTTCGCCCGCAGCGCCTCGGCGTCCAACTCGGCATGCACCGCATCCCGCGCCGCTGCGTGCGCGATCGAGAAGTCGAGCACCTCCCGCGTCGGCAAACTCCCGCCCGCCCGGCCCAGCGCGATCCGGGCCACGGTATGCCGCCGAAGGTTGATCCAACCGTCCGGCGTGTAAGCGATGTTCTCCATGAGTCGACCGCTCCCAGCGACGATCATACCGCCCGTGCAACAAGGAACCCACGACGGATTGGGCCCTGCTCTTGCCGCGCGCGGTCGATTGGGGGACGATATTGTGGGCAGTACGATGCGTCTCCCTTAACCATAACAGGTGAGCGGCCGTGACCAACCCATCCGCTGAGCCGGCGATCGATCTCCGGCAGGTGTTCAAAACCTATGGCAGGCGCGTGCAGGCGCTGCAGGGGGTCGACCTGCGCGTGCACCGCGGGGAAGTCTTCGGCCTGCTCGGGCCCAACGGCGCGGGCAAGAGCACGCTGGTGAAGATCATCATGACCGTCGTCCGCCCGACGCGGGTCGAGGGGACCGTCCTTGGCCACCCCGTCGGCCATAAGCCGACGCTGGCCCACGTCGGGTATCTGCCGGAGAATCATCGGTTCCCCAAGTATCTCACCGGCCGCCAGGTGCTCGATTTCTTCGCCGCCCTGGCGAAGGTCGATCGCGCCACGCGAAGGCGCCGCACCGCCGAGTTGCTCGACATGGTCGGCATGACCCAGTGGGCCGACACGAAGATCGCCACGTATTCGAAGGGAATGCTGCAGCGGGTCGGCCTGGCGCAGGCATTGGTCCACGAGCCGGAACTGGTGATGCTCGACGAGCCGACCGACGGCGTGGACCCGGTCGGCCGCCGCGACATCCTCGACATCCTCGGCCGCCTCCGCGGCCAGGGCCGCACGGTCTTCGTCAACAGCCACGCGCTCAGCGAGCTCGAATCGATCAGCGACCGCGTTGCGATCCTCGTGAAGGGGCGCGTCGCCAAGCAAGGCACGCTCGACGAGCTTACCGTCGCCCGCCAGCGTTACGAGATCGACGTGGCGACGGAAGACCCGCTCAACGGCCGCCAGCGCGTCCGCGCGGCGGTGCCGGCGGTGTGGAAGGAATCGGTCGAAGTGCCCGCCGCCCCGTTCCCACCCGTGCTGCCGTCCGGGGCCCCGCCGCCCCTGCATTATGCCGGGTTCAACATGGGCCCGGCGATGCCGCCGCGGATGATCCCAGTGGATCGCGGAACGCTGCGGGACGGCCCGCGCGTCGAACTGGCGGGGCTGACGCTGCGAATTGAGACGACCGATCCTGCGGCGGTTCAAGGCGTGATCGATGCGCTCCGCGGGGCGGGGCTGATCATCCGCCGGGTTCAATCGGTCCGTCCGTCGCTCGAAGACCTGTTCCTCGACACCGTCATCGACCCCGGCACCGGCCGGGCGTTCACGCCGGGGGCGACGCTTTCGAAAGCCCCGGCCATGCAGGGGGCCCGCCCATGATCCGACAAACGCTCGCGATCTTCCTCGACGCCTACCGCGACCTGAACGCGCGGAAGCTGTTCTGGGTGACGCTCATCCTCTCGGCGTTCGTCGTCCTCTCCTTCGCCATAGTCGGCGTGGACGCCAAGGGCTTGAGCATCGTCACGTTCCACATGGAGCTCCCGCAGGCGAAGTTACTCTACAAGCAATTGTTCAGCCTCATCGTGATCGGCCTCTGGCTGACGTGGGCGGCAACGCTGCTGGCGCTGGTATCGACGGCCGGCATCTTTCCGGATTTCATCAGCGGCGGGTCGGTCGACCTGTACCTCGCCAAGCCGATCGGTCGCGGGCGGTTGTTCGTAACGAAGTATCTCTCCGGGCTCCTGTTCGTCACGCTCCAGGTGCTGGTCGTCGCGTGCGGAAGTTTCCTGATCCTCGGCATTCGCGGCCACGACTGGAACCTGCGGCTGTTCTGGGCCGTGCCGATCGTCGTCTGCTTTTACAGCTACCTGTTCGGGTTCTGCGTGCTGCTGGGCGTGCAGACGCGCTCGACGATCGCGGCGTTGCTCCTGACGCTGCTCTTCTGGACCTTCCTTGCGGTCCTCGACCGAGGCGAGCCCGCGCTGCTGACGTTCCGCAACGCTTACGAAACCCAGGCCCATGAGAAACAGGAGCGGAGCGAATCGGCGGACATGGTGCTCCTTCGGGCCCAGGCGAACCCGCAGTCGGCGGCGCTGCTGCCGTCGTTGCAGGAGTCGAGCGACTCGGCCCGTCGCGAGGCCGACGATGCGGCCCACACCGCCCGCGTCCTCCGTAACGTGCATGCAGCGGTATACGGAATCAAAACGGTGACACCGAAGACGACGGACACGCTCGGCCTGCTGGACAGATACCTGTTCCCCAGCAACAAGGAGGCCGAATACGCGGGGGGCGTTTCGCCGGACCAGCAGCAGCAGCGCAGCCCGCCCCCGTTCGACGAAAACCAGGCCGACATGATGGCGGGCGCGAAGAAGGCGGTCGAAGACCTCCGCGCTCGATCCCCCTGGTGGATCGTCGGCACGTCGCTCGCGTTCGAAGCCGTGATCGTCGCGCTGGCGATGTGGGTCTTCTGCCGGCGGGATTACTGAGCGACGTGCGCGTTCACGGGGCGGGCGCTGTCATGTAGGGGCAGGCCCCCGTGCCTGCCCTTCCCGTTTCATGTAGGGGCAGGGCCCTGTCCCTGCCCTCCCTGTTTGTAGGGACTGTTTGTAGGGGCAGAGCCCTGTCTCTGCCCTCTTCCGCTGCCCCGGGGACAAGAGAGGGCAGACACAGGGGTCTGCCCCTACATCCAAGGGCA
>DASXMX010000490.1:0-8794 GCA_036495445.1 Tepidisphaeraceae bacterium | reverse complement strand
TAGCCGAACCACTCGTCGTGCGCGGGCGGATGAGCCGCCAGTTCCTCCTGCCATGCGGCGCGCGCCTCGGTGCCGCGCCCAAGTCTCAGCAGCACCGTTCGCATCGCCTCGTTCCAGTGGGCGCGTTGGTCCGGGACCAGTCGCGCGGCCTCCCGGAGTTCGCCCACGGCTTGGTCGAGGCTGCCGTTGTGTTCCAGGCCGACGGCAAGGAAGTAGTGCGACCAGCCGTTGTTGGGGTCGAGGCGAATCGCGTCCCGGAATTGGGCGATCGCCTCCGCCTCGCGGCCGCCGCTCCATGCCAGCGCGAACCCGAGGCGGTTATGACACCAGGCATTCTCCGGCGCCAGGCGCACGGCTTGTTCGAACTCGGCGATGCACTCGCCCCAACGATGCTCACCGAGATACAGATTGCCAAGGGCATAGTGGAGGCTAACCGTCTCGGGCCGCAGCGCCAGGGCGGTACGGTAGTACCCGATCGCCTCCAGCGGCTTGGACTGCTGTGAAAGTGCGTTGCCGATCTCGATATTCACCCAGAAGTCGGCTGGGTAGGCTGACACCGCTCGCGTCAGGAAGGCCACGGCATCGAGGTTCTTGGCGCGGAGGTGCGCCCCAAGCACGGCCAAAAGCTGGGGCGGCTGCCGGGCCACGTTCGCGCGTTCGGCCAAGTCGCGGAGCGCCGCCGGATCTTCCCATGTCGCGGCGTCGCGGACGCGGTCGCGCCAGGGGTCGGGGTCGGCCCGCCGGACCACCGCGAGAACCCAACCCTGCTGGTCCCGATTGGCGGCGCAGACGGCCCAGTCGTCCAACGCCGCCACCAGCGCCGCGTAGACCGGGGAAGCCCGGACGCGTGCGGCCACTTCCGCTGGTTCGTCCCCCGGCCTTCCGACTGCCGCATTGCCGAACGCCTCGGCGTACCGTCGGCCCGGCGATGTGCCGCGGCCTGGCGCGGGTGGGTCATCTGGGGCCAGGGTCACCGACAGGATCTGTTCGGGGCCGCCCTGGGGTTGCGGCTTGATCAGTGCGCGCTCGGTGCGGATCGTGTCCAGACGGGTGACGAGGTCCAGGTTGTCCAGCGCTGTCGAAAGGCGGTCACGCAGCTCGGGCGGAACGAATTCGTGCAGCCGGTCCCTGGCCCGCCGCAGCACGGCGGCGGAGGCCTTGAACTCCCCCCTGTCCCGCAGTCGCTCCGACTCACTCAGGTCTGCCTTGGCGTAAGCCACGGCCGATGCCTTGAGCGCCGTCCGCTGGCCGTGCCACCACAGGGCAGTGCCAATGAGGGCCGACGCCAGCACCACGCCGGCGGCCAGCGCCGTGGCGAGGGCGGGCCGCCGCCGCGCCCAGCGCACGCAGCGCTCCGGCGGACCGACAGGCCGGGCCCTGATCGGCTCGCCCTTCTCGAACCGGCGAAGATCATCGTCAAGGGCGGCGGCACTGGCGTAGCGGCGCCGCGGGTCTTTGTGCAGGCACTTGAGGCAAATCGTCTCCAGGTCGCGCGGCACGCGCGCGTTGAGTCGCCCGGGCGGCACGGGTTCCCCGGTCATTACCTGCTGCAAGGTTGCAGTCGCGCTCTCGGCTTGGAAGGGCGGGCGGCCGGTCAGCAGGTAGTAAAGGGTCGCGCCCAGCGCGTAGACGTCCGTCGCCGGCCCGATGGCCGCCTTGTCGCCCCGCGCCTGCTCCGGCGCCATGTAGCTGGGCGTGCCGATGGGGAGGCCGGTCAAGGTGATCTCGACGGTGAACTCCAGCCGCCGGGCCAAACCGAAATCCGTCACTTTGGGGGTGCCGTCCGAGTCAAGCAGAATGTTGGACGGCTTGAGGTCTCGGTGGACGATGCCCTTCTGGTGGGCCGAGTGAACCGCGTCGGCGATCGCCGCCACCAGCGCGGCGGCCTCGCGGGCCGGCTGCGGCACGCCAGCAACCTTCTCCGAAAGACGGCCACCCGCGACCAGTTCCATCGTGAAGTACGGCCGGCCATCAAACTCGCCGGCGTCATACACCTGGACGATGTTCGGGTGGTGCAGGCTTGCGACCGCCTCCGCCTCCTGAACGAACCGCTTGCGCTCGTCGGGGTTCGCGTAAGGTCCGGCGAGGATCATCTTCAGCGCAACGGCCCGGTTCAGCCGCAGGTGGCGCGCCCGGAAGACGATTCCCATGCCACCCTGACCGAGGATGCCCAGCACCTCGTAGCCGGGCACGACCGGGAATTCAGCCGGGCGCGGAAGTCGTTGGGTCCCAGCGTCACCGTCATCCGACGGCGGGAACAGGGCGCTCACCTCCTCCTCCAACTGCCGCAAATGCCGCAGGCCCGAGCGCACCTTGGGCAGCAGCTCCGGACACGCACGGCATGCCACTTCGGGGCTGTCGCCCGAGTTGAGGATCTGCTCCAGCAGTCGCTCGACGCGCGCTTCGCGATCGGCGTCGTCATCGACCATGGCCTAGGGCTCCTCGACATCGAGCGTGTTTGCCGTCGGGCGGAGGTGTTCCAGCTCTTTCCACAGCAACACCATCGCGCGGTTCAGCCGCCGCTGCACGGTCTTGGCCGAAACGCCAACCACCTCGGCCGCCTCGGGATGAGTCATCCCCTGCACGCGCACGAGGCTAAAAACCTCGCGCTCGTCCTCCGGGAGGTTGTCGATCGCCTGAAGCACGCGGCGGTGATTCGGCGTCAGGGACGACGCGCTGCTTAACGGGGCCGGCACGGCCGCCTCATCCATCTGAACGGCAACCGGCTGCTCATCTAGGCGGCGGCACAGGTCATTGAGCTCCCAGCGAATGTGCTGGTTGACCATCCCGAAGAATTGTCGAACCGTCGGCGGGCGCTGCGATCGCATCGCCTTCAGCAGCCGCTCGACCACCGCGCTGAGCAATTCATCCGGCTCCAGGTTCAACGGGGGCAACGTGAGACGACGGTATTGGCGATACAGCAGGTTGCGACAGAGCATGTGCAGTCGCCGGACCGACCGGTCCAGCAGCGCGCGGACGATCGGCTCGGCCGGCGGGTCGCCTGCCAGGGCGTCAAGGTAGCGCTGGACGGCGGCGGTCGTGTGCTCCGGGTTCATTCGAACACCGTAACCCCTCGGCGATCCGCAAATTATCGCAAGGCTCCATTCCGCTGTCCACCCACCGCCGCCAAGCAAAGCGATACGTGATGCAAGCCCATGCAGCAGGCGCGTACCTGCTCCTCACGTAACTCGAAAGGAGAGTTCCATGTCCCCAGTGCTACAGCGCGGCAGCGCCGTCTTCACCGTGCTCGCCGCAATGTTGGTTTTCGCATCGACCGGGCTGGCCCAGTTCCCAAGCTCCCCCTGGAAAAAGGGGGCGCAGTTCCCGGCGCCGGACGAGGAATACTACGGCGTTGCCGTCAACGGGAAGATGTACGTGATGAGCGGATGGGGCGAAGGGACGGCCCGCGGCGTCAACTACGAGTACGACCCGGCAACCGACCTGTGGACCAAGAAGAAGCCGATGCCGTTGCGGTCGCACCATCCGGCGCTGGCCGCTTACAACGGCAAGGTTTACATGTTCGGCGGCTTCGTCCCCCCGGAGAAGAGCCCCCTCCCGATCGGCGCCGCCTGGCAGCCGATCGACAACGTATGGGAATACGATCCGGCGGCCGATTCCTGGACGGCGCTTGCGCCGCTGCCCGGCAAGCGCGGGGCCGCGGCGGCGGTGGAAGTCCGCGGGAAGATCTACGTGATCGGCGGCGCGACCACCGTCGAGGGGTCCAAGGCCCCGTTCTTCACCTTCATGGGGCCGTGTAACGTCCTGGCCACCAACGACGTGTACGACCCCGCCACGAACAAGTGGGAGAGCCGCAAGCCGATGTCGGTGCCGCGCAACCACACGTTCGCTGCCGCCGTCAACGGGAAGATTTACGCGATCGGCGGCCGCACCGGCCACGCCTTCATCATGTCCGCCACCAACACCGACGCGGTGGAGGAATACGACCCCGCCAACGACGTGTGGAGTGCCCCGAAGGAACGGATGCCGACGGCGCGAAGCGGCGGGGGCTGCGGAACCGACGGCAGCTGGATCTACGTCGCGGGCGGCGAGGTCACCACCAAACAGCTCTGCGGCGCGTTTCGCGCCCTCGAGGCGTACGACCCGGCGACCAATTCCTGGGCGACGCTGCCTCCCATGCCGCTGCCGCGTCACGGCGTCGCCGGCGCAGTGATCGGCGATAAGTTTTACCTGGCGAGCGGGATGATCCAGTCTGCCGGTGCGCTGCTCATGCAAGACCCGAAGATCAGTGCCGACACCTCGTCGGTCGACATCCTGGATCTGTCGGCTGTGTTCGGGAAGACCGAGCCTGCCAAGGGCGAAACCGCCAAGGCCTCAGCCAGGACGGCGTCGGATCGGGGCGAACGGAAGGTCTACACCCGTTATGACATCAAGAGTCCCGAAGGCCAGAAGATGCTCGCGAAATACGCGCGGGCGGTCACGTTGATGCGCGAGCTGCCCGAAAGCGATTCCCGTTCGTGGCAGTGGTGGTGGAACACGCACTGGATGAAAGGGTACCCGGCGTTCCTGTGGGAGGAATCCAGGAAGCACAAGACCGGTGTCATCGCGTCACTCCCCGCGAATGTTCAATCCCTCGCGGAGGCCACGTGGGACGGCTGCCAGGCCCACCCCTTTAACCCGGATAACCCCGAGCAGTTTCAACAATGGTACATCTGGCCCTGGCACCGGCTGATGCTCTATCAGTTTGAGCAGGCGATTCGCGAGGTGTTGCACGATGACGACTTTTCGCTGCCCTACTGGAACCCGGTCACCGGAAACGAGGCCGATCTTTCTCTCCCGTTGGCTTTTCGTGATCCCGCCAGCCCGCTGTTTAACGGCACGCGCTGGCCCTGGGTCAACGGCGGCGAGCGGATCGACAAGGCCGTAATGGGTTGGCTGACTTTGGATTGCCTCAATGAGAAGTTCTATATCGACTCGCCGACCGGCAGCCTCGGGTTCTGCCCCCGGATGGATCAGAACCCTCACTTCTTCACTCACATTTCCATCGGCGGCGATATGGCCGACTTCTCCACGGTCGGCGCAGACCCGATCTTCTACCTGCATCACTGCAACCTGGACCGGATCTGGGAAAGCTGGAACCGGCTGGGCAACAGCAATCCCACCGATCCCAAGTACCTCAATCGCAAGTTTACGTTCCCAGACCGCAACGGCCAGCGGGTCGACATGCCAGTGAGCGCGGCGAACCGTACCGCGCAGCTCGGGTATGAATATGACAGCTATGCGACGCCGCCGAAGCCGGGATCCGCGCCGACGACCCAACCTTCGCCTGCCAAAGTCACCGGTGACGCCCCGGCCGCCGGGGCCTCGCCCTCTTCCGCCGGCGGGCCGTCGCCTGCTCCGGCCTGGAGCCTGTCCGATGGCGCCGGCAAGACCGTCTCCTTGAGTCAGTACAAGGGCCGGCCGGTGGTGCTGATTTTCTACGAGGGCTCTGGTTGTCTGCGATGCTCCAGGCAGCTCGAGAGCTTCGCGAAGAAGGCCCGGGAGTTTGCGGACAGCGGAATCAATCTCGTCGCCATCGGTACTGATTCGCCCGACGAGCTCAAGGATTCGCTGGCCGCTTACCGGGATCAAGGCGGGTTTCCGTTCCCGCTGCTGTCGGACGCGAAGCTGGATGTCTTCAAGGCCTATCGGTGTGTCGATTTCGACAACAACAAGCCGATGCACGGGACGTTTCTCATTGACGCCCAGGGCCAAGTTCGCTGGCGGCAAATCAGTGACCGGCCGTTCAACGATCCGGCATTGGTCCTGAACCAGGCCAAGCAGTACGTCAGCGTCGCCGCGGCCCGATGATGGCAACGCGCGGTTAGAACACGCCGCGCAGCTATAGCAACGTGCTCGTCACGCAGTTTTCTCACCCCTTCAACCAATACGCAGGTAGGATATGAGCACCAAAACAGCCAAGACATTTCTGTCACTGCTGGCACTGCTTGCGACGCCAATCGTCGCCGAGGCCTGGGAGCGCGGCACGGTGGAGCGCTTCGCCACGCTGCCCGCGGGTGAGGCGCACCCCGAGGGCATTTGCGCCGACGCGGAGGGCAACGTGTACGTGGTCACCGTGGCGGCGAACAAGCCGGAGAGCAGCGAGGGAACTCTTCTCGTGTTCGACCCGCAGGGCAAGCACTTGCGGACCGTCCGCATCGCCGGCTCAAGCCGATTGCTGCTGGACCTTCACTTCCATCCCAAAACGGGCCAGTTGCTGGTGATCGATTACGGGGCCCCGAAAGTGCTGGCGGTCGATACGCATACGGGCGCGTCGTCCGTGTTCATGACCGTCACCGGCGAAAAGCCCGGCCTGGACGGGATGACGTTCGACGCCGCCGGCAGCCTCTACGTGACCGACGCGCACGAGGGCATCATCTGGAAAGTCGGGCCCGCCGGCGGCGCGGCGACGGCTTGGGTCAAAAGCCCGCTCCTCAAGCCGACGAGGTTTCCACCCTCGATCGGCGCAAACGGCCTTGTGTTCAACAACGAGCAGACGGCGATGTTCGTCGCCAATACCGCGCAGGACACGATCGTGAAAATACCCGTGGCAGGGCCGTCGCTGGAGCCCGGCACGCCTGAGGTCTTCGTCAACCGTGCGGGCGGCGGGCCGGACGGGCTCATCGTCGATGAAAAGGACAACCTCTGGATCGCGTGCAATCAGTCCAACGAGATCCTCGTGCTCGAACCGACCCAGGGCCGGGCGATCGCCAAACTCGGTGACTTCGGCGGGATCGACAATGACGGCGCGCCCATCGGTTTTCTGTTGTCCAACAGCCTCGTCTTCCACGGCGACGATGTCCTGGTCACCAACCTTTCACTCGACGTTGGCGCCGTCACTTCCCCGACTCTGCGCACCGTCGATGGACCGTGGGCTGGGCGGGTGAAGCTCCACACGGTCTCAAAAATTAAGAAGCACTTACCCAAGGTTTCAGAATGATGGGGATGGCTGCTCGCCGGAGGATTTCCATGCAGTGGAATCGCACTATGCTTGGTCCCCTCCTTGCCCTGATGGTCCTGGGTGGCAGCTACACGGCCGCACAGGACAACACGTCCAACGCAGCGGTCGGGAGTCAGGCGTCGAACCTGCCCACCGCCCGCGGCAGTTCGGACGACGCCAGCAACCCGTCGGCCGGCGAGCAGACCGATGGCAGCAGGGCCGCGGCGCCTTCGACCAGCACCGCCCCACAGCCGCCGCCGTTTGGCGGCCCCTGGTATTCCCGCCCGAAATTGACGGGGGACTGGTGGGGGCTGCGCGAGCAACTCCGCGACCACGGCTTTGCCTTCGACCTCAGCGCGACCGGGTACTACCAGGGGACCGCCAGTGGCGGGCTCGAGGACACCTTCCGGCTCGGGGGCCGCAACGATTTTCTGCTGAACGTGGACGGTCAAAAGGCCGGGCTGTGGCCAGGGTTCTTCGTCAACCTGCACGGCGAAGCCGTCTACGGCCAATCGGTAAACCTCGCAACCGGCGCGCTCGTGCCGGTCAACATTGGCCGGGCCCATCCGGTCTTTTTTGGCAACGCAGGCGCGCTGACCGCTGTCAGGTTCACCCAAGCGCTCTCGCAAAACTTCATCCTGTACGGCGGGAAGATCAATACGATTGACAATGTCCAGCAACCGTTCATGCCCGGTCGCGGGCTCGATGCCGGCTTCATGGACGCCGCGTTCGTCTGGAACCCGATCCTGGGGCGGACGATGAACTATGCGACGTTGGGGGCGGGGGCCGCCATCCTGGTGGACGGTTATCCGGTGGTCTCGCTCACGGCGTATGACACCCACGATGACTCCACCAAGAGCGGCTTCGATGTGCTCTTCACCAACGGGGTGATTGTTTATCCTACTTTCAGCCTGCCAACCCGGTTTTTCGGCATGCCGGGACACCAGAGCGTCTGGGGGGCGTATAGTTCCGCGCGCTACGCCATCCTGAGCCCGGAATCGTTGAACCTTATCCCCCCGGTGCTGCAAGGACCGCCTCCGGCCGCTCCCCCGGCGACTCTCATCCGCGGTTCCTGGTGGGTCACGTACTTGTTCGACCAAGGGCTATGGGTTGACCCCGCGGATCCAACGCGAAGCTGGGGCGTATTCGGCAACTTCGGGATCAGCGATGGAAAGGCAAACCCGATCCATTGGTCCGCGATTGGTGGCATCGGCGGGAGCAGCCCGATACCCAGCCGCAAGCGGGATACGTTCGGGGTCGCGTATTACTACTTGGGCTTCAGCGACAACTTTAAGACGGTCGCCCGAGCCATCACGCCCGTGCGCAATGAGCAGGGGCTGGAGCTCTTTTATAACGTCGCAGTGACGCCGTGGTGTCACATCACCCCGGACTTGCAAGTAATCACCCCCCTTCTCAAACGTGCCGACACCTCGGTCGTGCTTGGCGTCAGGGCAAAGATTGACTTCTGAGCGCGCAGATCGGCTCCGCCTCGACCGCCCGCACGAGGCACCGATGGCACGCCTCGAAAGCGCGGCAGGCGTTGAACAGCTTGCCCCGGCCCGCGGGACGGTTCAGCACGTGGTAAATGAGGCCGCCGGGGGCGTGTCGGGCTTTGCGGGGCATGGCCCGGCAGGCTAACCCTCACACGCCGAACGAGCAAGAGAATTCAGAGTCGCGGTAGGGAAGGCGGTTGCCCGCCGCCCCCCGCACAGATCCCGGCGGTCGGGATTACCGCACCGGGCTCTTGCCTTGGATGATGACGGCCAGGCGTGGCTCGGGGTAAGGTTGACAGATGCGCGGGGACGGGAGCCAGCGGGCGGCGATCCGGCTCATCGCCGCCTCGCCGAGCCGCGCGGT
>DASXMX010000489.1:0-16973 GCA_036495445.1 Tepidisphaeraceae bacterium | reverse complement strand
CCGCCGCCGCTGAGTTGGATCACGAGGGGGTTCAGGGAGGGGTCGAAGTACGCGGCCAGTTCCAGCGTGCCCCGGCCCGCCTTGGGGTCGAAGGGCGTGCCGGCCTTGTAGCGGGCATCACCCGACTCGGCCCGCTTGCGGTCGAACGCCACCTTCGAATGCACGAACTCGGCGTGCGTCCTGGATCCGTCGCAATACGGGACGAGGAACTGCACCGACTTGGCCAGCGACGCGCCGCGGGGTGAATGATGCGAATACAGGTCGACCCCCGCCTGCTTGGTGACGATCGCGAGCGTCAGCAGCGGCTCCAGGTCGTAGCAGTGGTAATGGAGCGCGTCGCGCTCGTGGAAGTCGAGGCTGGAGCCGTCGGGCTCGAGGTTCTGGTCGATCTGCGCCTTGAACGCCGCGACGGTGTGGTCGATCAGACGCCGATCATCGATCGCAAAACCGACCATCCCGATGATCTTGATCCGATGGCTGTTCCAGTTGTTTTTGGCCGTCCCCCAGTTCGGGTGGAAGTTCATGATCTCGGCGTCGGCGACCTGCCGGAGGTAGCCGTCGATGCGATTTCGTTCGGATCCGGTGCAGGTCGCGCGGACGAGGTCGTAACAGACGATGAGCGGTTCGAGGCCGGTGTCGTCGATCGGGTCGCCGCGGGAGACGTTGACGCCGGCCCAGGCGACCAGGAATCGCCGGGCGGCGTCGGCGTATCTCGCGTCGCGCGTGACCGCGTAGGCGAAGCCGAGCGCCTGAAGCTTGTTCATGTCCGCCATGCTCCGGCCGGTGGCGATCTTCTCGGGATCGCCTTTGAGCTTGCCCTCGCTGCGGATGAAGTGGATCGGGTTTGGCTCGGCGGTGAGCGATGCGTCGGCCGTCCGCCGGATCTCGGCGAAGCGCTTGCCCGCTTCGGGATCAGCCGCGACGAGCTTTGCGAGCTTCTCACGCTGGGGTTCGGTGAGTGAAACCGGACCGGCCGCGACGCGGAGGGTCGTCACCAACAGTAGCACAACCACCGGTAACGCGGCATTCATGCGAAACATCATACCGGGTGGCATGGGCATGTCCTCATGCCCGCCGGCGCCGGACCAGCATCGCGCCGGCGCCCAGCCCGAACAGGGCCAGGCCCGTCGGCTCGGGCGCGGGGGCGTAGTTGACGACCACGTCGGTGCCGCCGTTGAAGGGGTCGCCTTGGGCGCTGAGGAAGTATTGCCACCCGGATGCAGCCGCGGGCAGGCCGTTGGTGTCGAGCGAGAGGCCCGCGAGCAGCGATTGGGCCGAGCTGGCGTTGTAGGTGCCCCCGACCCGCGCGATCACCCAGCTATAGGGGCTGGTACCGCCGGTGATGACGGGTCCGCCGCCCTGGATCAGCGCGCCGCTGCTGAAGGAAACGGCTTGGATGGTAAACGCGTTGGTCGTGCCGGTGCCGACGTTGGCGCCGACCGTGCTGCCGACCGTCAAGATATCGAGGTTCAGTTGGTCCCACGCCGCCCCGGCGGCCGGCGCGCCGCCGGACGCGCCGGGGATCACCGTCGCCGTGCCGGGCGTTGCGGTGCCGCCCGCCCCGCCGTTGGTCAGGTCCAGCTTCCAGTAGTACGTCCCGCCGGCGCCGAACGTGGTGGGCGTGCTGGTCCCGCCGCCGATCGTCAGGGCGCCCGTCGCCATGGACGGACCCGACTTGGCGTTGCCCTGCTGGGTGTTGAACGAGATGGTGGTGGTGCCCATCAACGTGCCTACCACGATGGTGCCGTAAGGCGAGTTGGGCTGATACTCGGCGCTGTTGTTGAGGAGCACCCGGGCGGTGCCGTTCGAGGTGTAACCGGGCGAGATGATGCTGTTGTTGACGGTCGGCGTGATGACGCCGCCGTTGTTCGTCGACCCGTTCGCGAACGCGTAGCCGCCGAAGTTGTTGCCGGTGGAGGTGGTCCCGGTGGCGGTTGCGGTGACGCTGCCACCGGCCAGCCCGACGGTCAGCCCGTGCGTGGAGTTCCCGACCACGATGCCAAACCCGGCCAGGACTTGCGGCGGGCTGGTGTAGCTGTACGTGGTGCCATTGTAGGTGGCGCTGTTGATCAATCCGGGGGCCAACTGGAAGCCGCCCGTTCCGGCGATGTTGGTGATGTTGAGGGCGGCGGCGCTAGCCGTCGCCGTATCGCCGACGATGATCGCGGATGAGAAGGGGATGTTGTTATTGGCGGCCGCGAACACGCCCGCGGCATAGTTGTTCGGATTGCCGCTGGTCGCGGAGCTTGCCGGAGCGGACAGCGCCAGCGTGCCCGCCTGAATCACCGTCGGCCCGGTGTAGGTGCTGGTGTTGTTGCGAATGCCCGGGTAGGTAAACCCGTAATACGTTCCGTTCGCGTAGGGATTGTTCCCGAGTTTGCTGCCGGAGGTATCGACGCCCAGCGTGTTCGAGGTGCCGGTGATGTTGTAATTGTCGCTGCCGTTGCTGTTGGTGAGACTGTAGATCGCCGCGGTACCGCTGTTCCCATTCGATCCGGTGAAGTTACCCGTCAAGGTAAACGTGGTGCCCGCGTTGACATTGACGGTCAGTGGCCCGCTGGCATTCGTGACCAGCGATGGAAGGGTGACCGATGCGCCGGAACCACCGCCACCGACCAATTGGATGGTCGGGTTGCTCATGTTGAAACCGGGGTTGGTAATGACGACGCTGGTCACCTGCCCGTTGGCGACGGTGGCGTAGCCGCTGGCGTCGAAGCCGGTCGGATCGCTGATGAGGACGATCGGCGGCGCCACGTAGCCGCTCCCGCCCGTGATGGAACCGCTGCTGATCGTTCCGGTCGGGATTCCGGCCCCCGTCGGCGCATAGAGCGCCGCGTTCGATGTGTCGCCCACGCCGGCGATGGTTACCCCGCCGTTGTAGACGTAGTATCCCGCGACGGATTGAAAGAGGAGTGTGCTGGATCCGCCGTTGTTAGACAGCGTCCCTCCGTTGAAATTCACGAAACCGCTCGCGTTGCCGGAATACGTATTGCCACCAACCGTGATTCTGACGTTCCCGGCTCGAACGTATCCGGTTTTGACCGTGGACGAGGAGCCGCCGGACGCGTTGATGTTAAGTATCCCGGTCGGCAGGAGCTCGATGGCGACGGGGTTCACGCCCGCGGCCCCGGCGGAAGAGCCGGCCAGGTTGATGTCATCGTTGGTTCCGGTGACGCCCAGCGTGGAGTTGATGACGTTGACGACGGAGTAGGAGCCGTAGATTCCGGCCGACGCCGTCGTCGGGCCGCCGCTCATTGTCAGGAAGGCGCCAACCCCGTTGCCCTGACTGATGGTGATGGTCCCGCCGACAACGTTCAATGCGCCAAACTGCTGATCGACGGTTGATCCGGCCAGGGTGATCAGCTTGCCGACGTTGACGGTCCCGCCGAAGACGTCCATCACGCCGTTTCCACCGCCGACGGCGGTGGCGGTTCGCAACTGTCCGCCGATATCGATCTGCCCGGGCGCGTTCGAGGCGCCGCCGACGCCGATCGTGGCGTTCGGCCCGACGAAGACGTAGCCGAAGTCGTTGTTTTGGCCGCCACCGCCCGCCGTGCCGGCCGGAGTCCCGGCCCCCGCCGCCCCGATGGAAAACACGCCGACGCCCGTCCCTGTCGACTTGAAGTTCAGCGTCGTTCCGCCTTGCAGGTAGATCGCGCCCAGCGTCGGCGTCGTCAGCGCACTGCCCGTGCTGTTATCGCCCAGCGCGACGGAGTTGAGCGTGACGTTCCCCGGCGCCCCGCCGCTGGCGGCGGAGTAAACCGTCATGACGTCCTGCGAGCCGGCGAAATCGGTGCCGAGGCGGAGCAGCGGGGTGCCCGGCGACGCCGGGCTGCTGGCGTTGGCGGAAAAGGTGCCGTAGACGTTGATCGAACCGACGCCGGTGCCCGTCCCGAAGCTTTCCACGACCATCCCGGCCGGCTCGGTCACGCTGAACGACGCGCCGCTGTTGGCCGCACTCCCGACGTTGAGGACGGCGCCGTTGCCCATCTGCAGCAGCAGGAAGCCGCTCGTGGCGCCGCTGGCAGGTCCGAAGCTCATCGCGCCGTTGTCGTTGATCGCGCTGTTGGCATCGAGCAGAAATGCCGGACGGCCCGTGACGTTGAGCGTGCCGTTGTTCGTGATCGTCGCGCCGGGGCCGTTGTATACATAGACGTGCTCGTTGGCGGAGCCGTTGCTGTCGGCGGCGACCGAGAGGTTCAGCGTCCCGCCGCCGTCGACGGTCGTCGTCCCCGAGAGGTTGTCCAGGATGTAGCCGCCGGGGCTCGTGTTGGCGTTCGTGGTCGTGAGGGTTGTGGTGCCGCCAAACGTCACCGACCCGTTGTTTGTGACCTGCACCGCGACGCCGGCGTAAGGCGACGCCGGCGCCCATCCGCTGCTGAACGTAACGCCCGAGCCGGCGGCGGTCAGCTCACCAGCGTAGGTGATTTGCTGCGAGAAGTTCACCGTGCCCGTGAACCCCGCGGCGCCGATGGTCAGGGCGTTGGTGTCGGTGACCGGGCCGGTCACGTTCAACGTGCCACCCGTGCCAACTTCCCAGGTTTGCGCCGCGGCGATGTCGAGACCGACGCCGATCGTATTGATACCGGACGTCGGCGTACTGAGGATGCCGACAGTCAGCCCCGCGTTGGTGGCGTCGTTTGTGCCGCCGTTGAGGGTCAGGACAGCGCCCGGGTTGCCGTTCAGCGTCCAGCCGGCGGTATCGAACTGCAGTTCACCAAGGCTGTCGCTGGCGCTGAGGTTGGGCTGTGTCCCAAGGGTGTTGAAATCGGCGACGTCCGTGTTGAGGCCCCCGCCTTGCACGCCGGGATAAATGGTCGAGACGGACCCGTTGAAATCCCAGTCACCGGGCGTGTTGAAGTCGCTGCCGGCGTTGTTCCAGGTATAGACGTTTGAGGCGGCTGCGGCGAAAGGTGCCGATGCCGCAACCGAAGCCACCACCGCGGCGGCCAGCGCCGCCTTCGCCCAGCGGTTGCGCAGAATCTCTCCCCCCATGTACTGGTTACGAACCCGCATTTTCCCTCTCCGCATACAACACAACCCACCACAGCCCGCATGGTGCAACGCCAGCCCCGCGACGTGAAACGACTCACAAGCCGCAGGGCGCGAAATGACCCGTCGATCCTAACCCCACGATCGCGGCTCGCCAAACAAATTCTGTGTAATCTGGGCAAGATTTGAGGGCAATCAAATGGGGCCGCAGATCGACCGGATTGGGGAGGGCGCGGCTCCTGCCGAGCCGGGGCTCGGGCGGGAAACGCGGCTCGGCAGGAGCCTCGCCCACCCGGTTGGGGGCACTGGCGATTGGCTATCGGGATAACGCGGGGCAATGGGGATGCTGGCGCTTCCGCCGCCGGCATAAGGTCAGCGCCCCGGCAGCCAGCCCAAACAGGGCCAGGCTGCCCGGCTCGGGCGCTGGTGCGTAGCTCACCACCAGATCGGTGCCGCTGCCGGACGGGTCGGCCTGGGAGCTGAGCAAGTACTGCCACCCGGAGGCGGCAGCGGGAAGACCAGTCGTGTCCAGCGAGAGGGCCGCCAGCAGGTTGGCGGCATTGCCGTTCTCCTCCTCGGGACCCGCACCAGAATTGTTTCGTCCCCGACCCGCGCCCGATGTGCCCGCACCGACCGGCGATCGACGCCCAAGTCAGATTGCGCTTTGGACGCTTTTTCGATTAAAATCGTTCATACCCGATTTGAGGTCTTGCCGGCAAGCAGAAAACCGAGATTTGCATTGACGGCGATCAGTACGAGTACAAGTTATACCAATCCGCGCCGTTCGCCTGGCCATTGGGGTTGACGGCAGCGGCCGGGGTGACGCCGTTCACTGAGGTGAAGTTCATGTGGGCGTAAACTTCCGAGGGCGTTATGGCTGCCACGTGACCGTCTGCGAAGCACTGGTTCGCGAACCCATTGTGCCGATTGCCGGGATTCTCATTCGCGTTCAGCTTCGTCGGCTTGCCGTTGGTCATCGGGTTGACGAGCTGGCAGGACTCGTCATTGGGCCACAATTCCTCGAAGATCAAGATTTTGTCGGCCGGGGCGACGATCTTGGTGAACTTGATCGCCGGCCATGGATTGGGCGTGTGGTGGACGTACGGATTCATGTAACTGCCGCCGTTTTCCGGGTCCCAGTTCAGGCAGCCGTTGAACGAATAGGAAAAGTTCCGCGGGCCGACCTGGCCCGCCTTGTTGACCGTTCGGACATCGCCGTCGGCCGCGTCGGTCGGACAGTTGAAGATCGCCTGCCGTGCCGCGGCGTTATTGCTCCCGTTGGCCAGGTATGGCAGCAGCGCGCCGGATTGGTTGTACGAGACGCTGCCGGACGTCTGGTTCGGGTCATCCGTGAAATCCATGATGCCCACGCCCTTCATGTAGGCGGCGACCGGGTAATAAGTGTTCGTGAGCCCGGCCTGCTGCGTCGACAGATAGAAGAACGTGCCCTTGTTGTCCTGCACGTACATCATCGCGTCGAGGTAGAGCTGACGCATGTTGCTGGCACATTTAACTGAGGAGGCTTGCTCGCGGGCCCGGTTCAGGGCGGGAAGCAGGATGGAGATGAGGACGGCGATGATGCCGATGACCACCAGCAGTTCGACCAACGTGAACCCCTTACGTCGCTGAGACATCGACATCACACCTCCCCGCCCGCAGGCGGTTGGGGGAACAGGCCGTTCGTCGCGCGTCAAGTATTACGCATTCGCCGGGATGCGGTTCGGATTGTTAACAGGCAGTTCGCACGGCTTGGCGCGCTGGCGAGGTACAACAAAGGAGTGGCTCACAACAGATGCAGGCCGCTGAAATCATGCGGGATGCGCCTGTTGAGGCGAGCGACCCACGCTTTAACGATTGTCAGACTTTATACCCGATTCGTTGAGGTTAACGCAACGTAATTCTTAGCGGAAGTCCCCCTCTAGCGCGGGCATGTCGAAAACCCACGGATTGCCGCCCGAACGCGCGAAGTTTGGCCAAAAACTGGCACACGCGCACGGAGATCAGAAGTTTCGAGTGCTCCTGGGGTTACGTTGCAAAATCTAAAGTCTGCGCCTATAAGGTAGCGGGAGTACATTTCCTCCCCGCCAAAGAGCCCCCGGTTGGCCCCGCGAAGGCCATGCAACAGTGTCCGACCAAATCCTGCGCGGGCACAACGAGACTACCACCCCGGCGCATGCGACATCGCCTGATTCTGTGCCGCTGAACCGACTTGCGCAGGCGGCCCGCCGTTCGGCCAGAACGGATTGCACCAGAGGTCATTCGGCGCCGAGATAAAGGTGGCCGTGCTGTTCCCACCCAGTGGGTCCTTGTAATGAGCGTAGTTGTAGAACATGTACTGATCCATCCACTCCACGTGGCCGTCCAGGTAGGCCAGGTTACCCCCCTTGTAGTGGCGGTCAGTCATGATTTCCTGGTTCGGCGAACTAGACCCGTCGTTCCAGTTCCCGCCGCTAGTATTAGTGATCCCGTCGTAGGTCCCCTCCATTGCCTCCCAATACATGACGCACATCGCGTTGTTTCGGAATTGATTTGCCTTCATCCCCGGAGTGCCCGCGAGCGCGGTGACCTGCGGGTATTTCGCCGTCGCTGTCCCGTTGTTGGGATAGCCGCATTCCGCCCCATTCGCCGTGTAGCTCGAGAGCCAGTGCGTGCCCGTCCATAAGCCACTCTCGGTGTCCATTGGGCAGTGGTAAACGCCCAACTGCTGGATGTAGGGCCAGAGTACACCGGTCTTCACCCCGTCCATTGGCGGCGGATTGCCCCAACTTCCCTGAAGATCGCCACCCATGCCGGCGCGCATGTCGGCCGGAGTGCCAGCGTTGAAGCCAGCAAGGCTCTGTGAGGTAAAGAGCCACCCGGCGCCGTAGCCAGCGCTGCCCCCGTTGCTTCCGTTGTTGATCTTGCTGATTGCATTCATGCCCGGATCCCAATTGCAGAACGGCAATTGGCTCTTGTTCTCGCTGGCGTACATCAGGCTGGCCTGCATGATGGTGCGCAGATTCGCCTGGCATTTGACACGGGCGGCCTGTTCGCGGGCCTTGTTCAACGCGGGCAGCAGGATGGAGATGAGCACGGCAATGATGCCGATGACGACCAGCAGTTCGACCAGCGTGAACCCTCGGACTCTGCGGCTCATGATGCCTCCCCGCCGTTGCGGCGGTTGACAGAGAGAACCACGGCCGGCGCGTCGGCCCGGATCAGGACGTGATAAGGAGAGCGGGCCGAGCCACACCAGCGGATTATCGATCAATATCGTTCGTATACGATTCTGCGCTCATGCCGTCAAGGGAAATTCAGTCACAATGCAGCGTTTGCAGGGCTTCTGCGCAACGAGCAAGCCGTCTCCAGCGGGCGAGCGACTATACGGATCCCACGCAATTCTCGCGCCCCGACTCCCCGTGTAGCCGGCGAGCTTGCTCGCCGTTCCCGGCGCGAGAATCCACTGCGATCCATATTAATGGCCGGCGGCTCCGTTGCCGGCGGCTTCGGTGCCGCGGACGGCCATCAGATAATCGACGATCTGCGGCATCACTTTGTCGTCCATCGTGGTGGCACCGTAGGCCGTCTTCATCTTCGCGACCTCGGCCGTCCACACCTTGCGCGAGAACGGCGGCTGCATGAGCACGTAGCGCTGCGAGTGACACGTCACGCAGTTGGCCAGGTAGACGTCCTTGTTGGGCCCGGCGGGCATCTCGGGCCAGATCACCGGGTAGGCCGGGACGGAGCGGACGCCGTTGGCGACCTGCGCGGGCTCGACCTTCGTGTCACTCGCCGGCGCCGCGGCGTCGTTCGCGAGGGTCAGGGCGGTGAGGCCCGTCAGGGCAAGCAAGGGGAGGATTCGGGATAGTTTTCGCATGGGAGGTTCAATTCAAAGGTTCACCGCAGAGACGCAGAGATCGCAGAGAAAACCGAAGAAGAATTAGCCACAGATGAACACAGATGAACACAGATGAACACAGATGCACACAGATAAGATTCGGAATTTGAGATTTCAGATTTCAAATCTGTATTTCATCTGTGTGCATCTGTACCCCATCTGTGGCCAAAATGTATTTCTCTTCTCTGCGTCCTCTGCGTCTCCGCGGTGAAAAGTATTCTTGCATCAATTAGCTGACCGTCACGACCGTCGGGTCCATCACGTCGCGAGCGTAGCCGCTGCGGTTCCACTGGTGGGTGGACTGCGTCTGGCCGGCGTTGTTGGTGGCGCGGGAGAGGAGCTGCTGCGAGCCCTTCGTGCTCGGCGTCCACTGATAACGGAAGCGCCGGAACGAGAACCGGCCCAGGTCCGGGCCGAGGGTCGCCTGGTTCCAGGTCTTGCCGCCATCGGCGGAGATTTCGACCTTGGCAATGCCCTGGCCGCCATCGAACGCGACGCCCTCGATCTCGATTGGGCGCCCGGCCGAAACGGTATCGCCCTGCGCGGGCGAGACGATCAGCGAACGCGTCGTCATCACGCTGATCGGCGCGGTGTTCTTCGCCAGGTCGGCCGGCGACTCGCTGAAATTCGGCGTCTGCGCGATCCGGTACGCCTTGGCCATCCAGAACCCGTCGAACGGCTTATCGAGCACCGTGATCTCGTGCAAGGCCTTGACCCAGTACGTCGCATACCACCCCGGCACGATCAGCCGGCAGGGGAAGCCGTTGAGCATCGGCAGCGGCGCGCCGTTCATCTCGTAGGCGATGATTACGTCGGGATCGTTGGCCTTGTCGGCCGCCAGCGACTTGGCGAACGGCGGCGTGGTGTTGACGATCGGCCCATCGAGCCCGCGGAAGCTGACGTCGACCGCGCCGGCCTTGAGGCCGGCCTTGGCCAGCAGGTCCTTGAGCCGCACGCCCGTCCACTTGGCGTTGCCGACCGCGCCGTTGCCCCACTGTCCGCCCGGGACCCGCGGCTCAAACAAGCCGCGGGAGTTGCCCGAGCACTGGTTCACCGCCGTCACCGAGACAGGATCGAACTTCCGCAGGTCGTCCAGCGACAGGCTCAGCTCGTGCTCGACGTGCCCCTTGACCGTCAGGCGGAACTTGTTGGTGTCCACCGACGTCGGCACGTCGGCCAGGTGCCAGCGGACGAAGAACGCCTCGTTGGGCGTCAGGTCCTGCTTGAAGTAGTGGATCGGCGTCTCAAGCTGCGGCGGGCGGTCGGTCAGCAGGATCAGGTCCGTCTTCTCCGGGAACCGGGCCATCACCGGCTCGGGCAATCCGGGCGACATGTTCGCCGCCTCGACCCGCGCACCCGACGGCGCCGCCCCAGCCGCGGAACCCCCCGCCGCCGACGCGGGCTGCTGTTTCGCCTCGCACGCCGCCAGCATCGCGCCGACACCGGCCGCGCCGGTGAGCCGCAAAAATGCCCGGCGGTCAACGCCGGTGGCCGAAGCCAGTGCTTTCCAAAGGTGTGATTGATCCATCCTGTCGCCTGCCTCCAATAGAAGACCTGAACCGCGCTAGTTGTTGCCGTACAAATAATACCAGTCCTCGCCGATGGCCTTGCCCGTCGGGTTGGCTATCGCCGCTACCGTGTTCCCGTTAGTGCCGTTGAAATTGACGTTGGCGTAGATCTCGGCGGGCGTGATCGAGACGACGTGCCCGTCGCAGAAGCAGTAATTCGCATAGCCGTTGTGCCGGTCGCCGGGCATTTCGTTCGCGTTGACGCCCTTGGGTTTCGTGGCACTCCAGAAGCCGTTGTTGTAATCGACGAGCTGGCACAGCGTGTCGTTGGGGAACTTCTCCTCGAAGATCATGATCTTGTTCTGCGGATGGATGATCCGCGAGAAGTTCGTCGCGGGCCAGGGCGGGTTGCGGAGGTTGGTGAGGGTAATGTAGTTCTGGAACTGCAGTGCCCAGTTGATGCACTTGTTGAACGAGTACGAATAGTTGCGCGTCCCGATCTGGGTGGCGGAATTCTGAAGCCGCGTAGTCCCGTTAGCCAGATCGGTCGGGCAGTTGAACAGTTGCATCCGAGTATCGACGCTGTTGGTTTGCGACAGGTAAGGCAGGAACGTACCGGGCTGGCCTTGGTATCCCGGGTCGTTGGCGAAGTCGGCGATCGAATTCGTTGCCGTCGCGGTGCTCATATACCAGCCCAACTGATAGCGGGCGGCGGTCAGCGTGTCGTTGTAGCCGGGCGCATAGAACAACCGCCCTTTATTGTCCTGCACGTACATCATCACGTCCATGAAGAGCTGCCGCATGTTGCTGGCGCACTTGACTTGGTTGGCCTGCTCGCGGGCCCTGTTCAGGGCGGGGAGAAGGATGGAGATGAGGATTGCGATGATGCCGATCACGACCAGCAGTTCGACGAGCGTGAACCCGCCGCGGCGTCGTGTCGTGCGAGCCGGGGTTGGAGCGTCCACCATGGACCACCTCAGTGAGTTGGGGATGATGTGGAGACCTAGCCCGGGCCGGGCGAGCCATTTCGCACCGACGAACCGGGAGACGTTGAAGGGGAACGAAAGAAGTGCAGGTTAACAGCGATCGGCGGCCGGGCTGGAGAAGCCTGGGCGGCCGCGGGGGATTGAATCGAGAGGCTGAGTCATCGGCGGCGTAGTCTACCGGCCGCCTCGTCCGGTGCAAGGGAATTCCTATTTTTCCTATCGGCAATTCATCGCTTTCGGTAAGGGGGCGAGGATGAGAGGGGATTGGGCGCACCCGGCCGGGCCGGGCGGGGACGACAGGTCGAGCCGTGCGGAGGACGCTCCGGGCCATCGACTTCCTCTTCCGCCAAACTGCCTTGCGCCGCCTTCCTAAGTGAGCGGCGGCGATTGGGAATTGCGTTAGCGATAATAATCGATAGTCATCGACACGGTCAATCGGTTTGTGTATAAAATGCATGAAGGCTCGGCACAGCCCAGCGGCCACGGAGGTCGCGACTGAGCGCATCCGATGGAAACTCGACCCCTCTATCTCAACGGCCAGTTCGTCCGATCGGGCGCTCCGCTGACGGTGATGAACCCCGCCACCGGTGAACCCGCGGCGCGGGTCGCGACACTTGGCGCGGAGCAGGTCCGCCAGGCGCTGGCCGACGCCCAGGCCGCTTCGCGGCCCTGGCGGACGCTGACGGCCAAGGCCCGGGGCGACTGCCTGCTGGTGATCGCCGCGGAATTGCAGCGCCGGGCCGACGAGGTCGCCCGGCTGATCACGCTCGAGAACGGCAAGCCGCTCGCCCAGAGCAAGGGCGAGGTGGCGATGAGCGTGGACCACCTCCGCTGGTTTGCCGAGGAGGGCCGCCGGGCGTACGGAAGGGTGATCCCGCACCAGGTGGACGGCAAGCGGAACGTGGTGATCAAGTCGCCGGTCGGCGTGGTCGGCGCGATCGCGCCGTGGAACTTCCCGCTCGTGCTGGCGGTGCGGAAGGTCGCGCCGGCGCTGGCCGCCGGGTGCCCGGTGATACTCAAGCCCGCGTCGCAGACGCCACTGTCGTCGGTCGCCTTCGCCGAGTGCGTGGACGCGGCCAAGCTGCCCAGGGGCGTGTTCCAGCTCGTGCTCGGCTCGGCCCGGATGATCGCGCAGGAATTGCTCACCAACCCGATCTGCCGGAAGATCACCTTCACCGGCTCGACGGAAGTGGGCCGGGAGCTGATCCGCGGGGCGGCGGAGAGCATCAAGCTGCTGAGCCTCGAACTGGGCGGCCACGCGCCGGTGCTGGTCTTCGACGACGCCGACTTGAAACGCGCGGTGGACGGTGCGATTATCGCAAAATTCCGGAACACCGGCCAGTCGTGCATCGCCGCCAATCGCATTTACGTGCAGGCGGGGATCTACGACCGCTTCGTCGACGCCTTCGTCGCCCGGGCCAAATCGCTGAAGGTGGGCAACGGGCTTGAAGAGGGCGTCGAGATCGGGCCGCTGGTGAACCGGGAGGGGCTCGACCAGGCCCTGGCCCACGTCGACGACGCGGTGCGGTGCGGCGAGAAGCTCCTGTGCGGGGGCAAACGGATGGGCAGCAAAGGGTTCTTCCTCGATCCGACGGTCCTGGGCGGCGTCCCCGAGTGCGCCCGGTGCATGGCCGAGGAGACCTTCGCCCCGGTCGCGCCGCTGGTTCGCTTCGACTCGGAAGACCAGGGCATCGAGTGGGCGAACAACTCCCCCTACGGCCTGTCGGCTTACGCGTTCACGCAGAGCCTCGACCGCGCCTGGCGGGTGATGGAACGGCTGGAGGCCGGCACGATCGGCATCAACGACGGCGCGCCGACCACCAGCAACGCGCCCTTTGGCGGGATGAAACAAAGCGGCTGGGGACGCGAACTCGGTTCCGAGGGGCTCGACGCCTTCCTCGAAACCAAGCACGTCTCGATGGGCATCGATGGGTGAGCGACGTAGAACGGCGCCCTAAGAAAAATGCGCCGCCACGACGCCAAGGACGCCAAGGGAAAGGCAGAGGATTCAGGCCCGTGACGACAGCAGGACCGCGGCGGACGATGACACGAGTGAAGCGACCGCTTTGCTTTTGGCTTTCTTGGCGCCCTTGGCGTCCTGGCGGCGCTGTTTTTGACGACGATAGCGCAAAACGAAAACACAAGGAGATTGGAACGTGATCCAGTTTTTGGTGCATGACAAGCACGACACGGTGGGTGTCGCGGTGGTTGACGTGAAGTCGGGCCAGACGCTCGAGGGGCGCGACCTGTCGAGCAACGAGACGCTGTCGGCCAAGTCGCTGGCCGACATCCCGCTGGGCCACAAGATCGCCCTGCGCGACTTCAAGGTGGGCGACACGATCCTCAAGTACGGGTGCGACATCGGCAAGGTCGTCCAGCCGATCCGTGCCGGCGAGCACGTTCACACGCACAACCTGAAGACCAAGCGGTGGGCCTGAAGGCTGCTCGCCCCGTGACACGGGTTTTTAACCCGTGCGTACGACATTCGGAGTGAAACCAACTTGGGCCCGTTGCGTCTCCATGTTGAGAAGATCGCCAGCACGGGTTGAAAACCCGTGTCACGAGGCAGCCGCGGCCCTAATCATGAAGCGAGATTGAACCCTCGACAATCGCAAATAGAGCATTAACATGCAGAATGCAACCGATCGAAAGATTCTGGCCTACCGCCGCGAGAACGGCCGCGTCGGCGTCCGCAACCACGTGATCATCCTGCCGGTGGACGACATCTCCAACGCCTGCGCCCAGATGGTCGGCCACAACATCAAGGGGACGCTCGCCCTGCCGCACGCCTACGGGCGGCTGCAGTTCGGCGAGGACCTGGAGCTGTTCTTCCGCACGATGATCGGGACGGGGTCCAACCCCAACGTCGCCGCCGTCGTCGTGATCGGGATCGAGCCCGGGTGGACGCAACGGATCGTGGACGGGATCGCGAAGACCGGCAAGCCGGTCGCCGGCTTCTCGATCGAGGGCCGCGGCGACATTCAGACCGCCGCCGAGGCGTCGAAGAAGGCCAAGGAATTCGTCCAGTGGGCCTCCGAACTGCAGCGCACCGAGTGCAAGCTGAGCGAGTTGTACATCTCCGTGAAGTGCGGCGAATCGGACACGACCACCGGCCTGGCGAGCTGCCCCACCGTCGGCAACGTGATCGACAAACACTGCGCCCTGGGCGGCCTCGCCAGCTTCGGCGAAACCAGCGAGCTGACTGGCGCCGAGCACATCGTCAAGTCCAAGGCCGCCAACAAGGAGGTCGAGGCGAAGTTCACCGCGATGTTCGACGACTACACGAAACTCGTCTTCGACCAGAAGACCAACGACCTGTCCGAAAGCCAGCCGACCAAGGGCAACATCGCCGGCGGACTGACGACGATCGAGGAAAAAGCACTTGGCAACGTCGAAAAGCTCGGGAAGCGCACGAAGTTCATCGACGCGCTCAAGCCGGCCGAGGCGCCGGCCAAAGGCGCGGGGCTTTATTTCATGGACACCTCGTCGGCCGCGGCGGAGGCGGTGACGCTTTGGGCCGCGTCGGGCGCGGTGATTCACCTGTTCCCGACGGGGCAGGGGAACGTGATCGGCAACCCGATCGAGCCGGTGATCAAGCTGAGCGGGAATCCCAAGACCGTCGCCACGATGGCCGAGCACATCGACCTGGACGTGTCGGGGATCCTCCGCGGCGAGCAGACGCTGGACCAGGCGGGCGACGCGCTGATCGACCTGGTCGTCCGCACCGCCAACGGCCGGTTGACCGCCGCCGAGGCGCTGGGGCATCGAGAGTTCGTGATGACCAAGTTGTACCGCAGCGCTTGATCTCCCATTTCCCTCCCCCGGTATTCCGGTGGAGGGTTAGGGAGGGGGTTTGCCCAAGTGCGCTTCCCGACGAAACCCCCTCCCCAGCCCTCCCCCGGAGTACCGGGGGAGGGGGATAAGAGGGGCGCGGACCAACCGCCTGACGTGTCGCCGGCGTTTCAAAGAGGGAAGGGACGTTGATTATGAACCGTTACCCACCCGAACTGCTCAAGCGCTGGGTCGCGCAGCTCGCCGGCGCCGCGGGCGTCCCGACGGACGACGCGGCGATCGTGGCCGACTCGCTGGTCGAGGCGGACGTACACGGCACGTCCACCCACGGCGTGTCGCGCCTGGCGATCTATCTGAAGCGCATCCAACGCGGTTTGATTGACCCGCGCGCGGCCCTCACCATTGAACGACGGCGCGGGGCCACGCTGGCCATCGACGCGGGCAACGGGCTGGGGCAGGTGCAGGCGGTCAAGACGCTCGATTTGCTGATCCCCATGGCCCGCGAGATGGGCGTCGCGACGGCGACGATCCGCCGGTCGCAGCACTTTGGCGCGCTGGCCTATTACTGCAATCGCGCCGCCGACGCGGGGATGATCCTGCTGGCCACGTCCAACTGCGAGCCGTCGATGTCGCCCGAAGGCAGCCGTGAGGCATTCTTCGGGACCAACCCGATCGCCATGTCGTTCCCGACCGGCAAGGGCTTCCACGTCAAGGTGGACCTGGCGACGTCGCTGGTGGCACGGGGCAACATCATCGCGGCCCAGAAGCGTGGCGAATCGATCCCCGAAGGCTGGGCGCTCGATGCCGAAGGCCGCCCCACCACGGATGCCGATGCCGCCCTGGCCGGCACGGTGCTCGCGATGGCCAGGCACAAGGGATACGCGCTGGCGCTGATGGTGGAAGTGCTGTCGGGCGTCCTGGCCGGCGCCGCGGTCGGGCCCGAAGTCGGGTCGATGTACAAGCACCTGGATCGCGAGCAGAACGTCGGGCACTTCTTCTGTCTGATGGACATCGCCGCCTTCATGGAGCCGGCCGAGTTCCGCTCGCGAATCGACGCGATGATCGACCGCATCAAGGCCTGCCGGACGCGGCCCGGCGTAGACGAGATCCTCGTCCCCGGCGAGCGGTCGGCCCGCAAGGCCGCCCTCCGTCGTCGCGAGGGCGTGACGGTGGACGCGGCGACGCTCGCCGAGCTGAAGGATCTGTCCGCCAAGTTCGGCATCGCGGTGCCGGTCGATGGGATGCCGGCCAGCAGCGAGGCGGCGCCGATCGCCGTGAAATCGCTTTCTCCCGCCCCCGGTACTCCGGGGGAGGGTTGGGGAGGGGGCGGCGTACAGAAGGAGATGATTTTGCCGGCCATCCCAAAATGAAGCCCCCTCCCTAACCCTCCCCCGGAGTACCGGGGGCGGGGAATGAGGATCGTCGCCTGAAGGACCGAAGGACCCCACGCATGCAACGAATCGTGATCAGCGAGAACGTCGAAGGCAGCCAGGTCGAAGACCTGCGGCGGCAGTTCGACGTCGTGTTCGACCCGGACCTGTGGAAGTCGCCCGCCAAGCTGCGGGAGGCGGTGCGGGAGGCGGACGCGCTGATGGTGCGGAACCAGACGGCGGTGGACGCCGCCCTGATCGCCGCCGGCCGGCGGCTTGCCGTCATCGGCCGGCTGGGCGTCGGGCTCGATAACGTCGATTGCGACGCCGCCTCGGCCGCGGGCGTCGTCGTCGCCTATGCGCCGGAACAGAACTCGATTTCCGTCGCCGAGCTCGCTTTAGGTATGATGCTGTCCTTGTCCCGCATGCTCCCGGCGGCGGATCGCAG
>DASXMX010000488.1:0-35492 GCA_036495445.1 Tepidisphaeraceae bacterium | reverse complement strand
CCGGATGGCTCACTGCTCCTGACCGCGTGCGACAAGGATGTACAGATTTGGGACGCGAGGACGTATGCGCCGATGGGGCAGCCGGTCGCGTATCCCGGCGGGTTGGTGACGGCAGGCTTCGCCGCCAGCGGACGCATGGCGTACGTCGCTCATTCCAAAGGGGTCGAGCTCTGGAACGCTCGCACGGGTGAGCGGGTCGGATCGGGCGTGAACGCGCACTTCCCGGTCTACGCGGCGGCCGTGAGCCCGGACGGGACGCGGGCCGTGATCAACTCGGTCATCCCGCCGTCGCCGATGCCGGAGCGGGCGCTGCACCTGTTCGACACGAGGACGGGCAGGGAAATCCCACAGCTTCCGCACATTGACTGGGCGGTTTTCGCCGCCTTCAGCCCCGACGGGCGGCGGTTGCTATCAATGGAGCGGGTCGGCATGCATTTCGCCCGTTTTCACGTCTGGGACCTCGCGTCGGGACGGGACCTGTTCCCGCCGATCCGAACGTCTTCGAGTTTGAACTGCCCGCCGGGTTTCGGCACGGCCCCCGGCGTCTTCAGCCCTGACGGCCACCGCGTCGCGCTCGTCGGCAGTCGCCGCTTCGCGGTGTTCGATACCGAGAGCGGCACACGGCTCGCGGGCAAGGGGCCGCCGTACGACGACGAAGATTCCTCGGCGGACGGCCTTGCCTTCTCGGCCGACGGGAAGTGGATCGTCTGCATCGATAACAGGCTTGGGACGAGCCTTTGCGATGCGGCGACCGCCAAGCCGCGGGCGGACATGGCGTACGTGCCGGATGCGATCTACTCGTTCAGCATCTCCGCCGACGCCACTCGGATCGCGTGCAGTTATCGGGTCGGGCGGGGAGTGAATGATGTCGTTACTGCGACGGGAATCTTCGATCTCCTCACCGGCAAACTGCTCCACCGCCTCGGCGACGCCGAAGATGGGATCCCGGCCCTCAGCCCGTCCGGCGACCGTCTCGCCGTGACCGGCACCGGCACGCGGAAGGACGAGACGACCGTCTGGAGGCTTTTGGAGGCAAAATGATGATGGGCGGATTGCCGCGGTCATCTCCTGAAAATTGACAGTCAAAAGCTGATCCCGATCTTCCCGCGGCCGTCGCATAATTGAGCCTGGAACGATCCGCTCGGCATCGGGCGCGCTGGTAAACTCAAAGTCGGTCGGCGCGGTGCTGGTTATTGAACGTCAGTCCATCAGGCGGCAGAGGGCAAACGGTATGGGTCGCGTCGATTGGCAGGATCTGATCGTACAACTGCGTGGCTGCACATATCAGTTCGGCTTGATCACGGCCGGCACCTCAGTCCACCGAGTCGAGTTCGATGCGGGGCTGACCAATGCGGAGTTTGACGCCGCTGAAAGCCGATACGGGTTCCGGTTCCCGCCCGACCTCCGCGCATTCCTTCAGACCGCACTTCCGAAGGGGCCGCGCTTCCCCGATTGGCGCTCCGGCGATGAGGCAGCAATCCGAGATTGGCTCGATGGCCCGCGACGGGGAGTAGTGTTCGATATCGAGCACAACGGATTCTGGTTGGATGAGTGGGGGCCGCATCCCGCGTCGATAGTTGACGCCGTTCGTCGCGGCGAGGAGCTGGTGTCGGCCGCCCCGAGGTTGATCCCGATTTACGGCCACCGCATGATGCCGGACGAACCGAACCTGCCGGGCAATCCAGTATTCTCCGTCCACCAGACGGATATCATTCACTACGGGTATGACCTGGCCGACTACTTGCGACATGAGTTCCACTTACCAGGTCGGAGGCCGTGGCCCGACGAGGTGCGGCGGATCCGCTTCTGGGACATCGACCGATTCCAAGATGTACGTTGGGGTCCGCACGGCATTTGCACCTTCGACAACAGCCGCGGGCAGCTCCCATAAAAGCAGAAAAAGGGAGAAGTTACATTAAACCCGACAGCCAGCCACAGCCAACCGCAGATTGAGGGCAGAACTGACGAATGCCCCTTTCTCATCCGTCTTTCTGCGGCCAAGAGTTGACCCCGTGAGTGGCCCCGCGACCCCGTGGGTGGCCTCGCCATCGTATGCCACCTGAAAAGATCGATGTTGAATCAAAGATGGCTATTTCGGTCGCGACGCGACGCGTTTCTCGAATATCGCAAACTTCCCTTCATTTCGCTCGGCCTTCGACCATCGGCGAATTGCGCCAAGATCCACCTGTTGCGCGTTGGCGACCATAATCGCCTGTTCCAGCCCCTGCCGATCGTTCCAATGAAAAAATGCCGAGAGGCGATCCTTAACACAGTCGGTTGGCGACAGCAGTCGAAGTTTGCCCGTAGAAGTATGCCGCTCGCTGACGTGTTCAACGCGCTGATCGCCGACCATTAGCGGTCCTTGCGGAAACTCGACATAGAATTTCGTGTCCGGATGGATGAAGTGTCGGCCTTTGCCTTGACGCGCAAATCCGATCGATGCAAGTGCGGTCACGACTGTTCGTGGCGGCACCGGCCCCTCTTCAATGAAGTCCAGGTCATCCGAAACGTATTTTCCATCTGACCAAATGGCCACACAGGCTCCACCGGTCAATGTAACCGTCACCCCCGCGGCATGAAGTGTCTGGGAGACGTGCGCGGCGAGCTCTTCGTTGGACATTTCGGCAACGCTTTTCACAGCGGCTTACCCTTTCGCCGGGGTCGGGAACGATTGAGCAGCAACGAGTCGCGTAATTTTTCGGGATAGAGGCCAAGGGCCCGTTCGACCAGCCGACGGAGTTCTTCCCGGCCGGGATAGCGGGGGTTGATTCGGTACTCGCGGGTGCTGCCGACCTCACGGGCCACCAGCACGCCCGCTACCTCGAGTGCGTCGGCGGCCTTTTGGACCGGAGACAGCGGAACACCAAAAAACCGGGCAACGGCGCGTGCATGCCCCGTCTCTCGCGCTGCGAGATAAACCAGAACGCGCTCCTTATTCACCGATCCCAGTAAACCGGCAAGCATAGGGTGACCTCACAAATGGGTCGATCGACCTACATAATAGGTCGGAGAACGATGCCGATCCACTTTAGGGCTGTTTCACAATCCGACGGCCTCGCGATGGGACCGGAAAAGGCGAGGACGCGGACTGCAATGTTACGCCGGCGGGAGGAGTAGACGCGGAGGCAATGTCGCAGTAAGGATGCAACTATTGTTCGCGTATGGCTTTACGAAACGAAAGCGTTCCAGCAACACGAGGTTATGCAGTGTCCGCGATGGACGCGGGCATCGCCAATCGTGTTTGGGAAATCGAGGAATTGTTGTCGCTGTGCCCTGACTGGCAAAAGTCCATTACGGCTGCACGGCATGAGGACGCCTTATCGGCCGACGTGGGAAGCGGCGTGGGAGCCGTGGATAAGCAGTGCGCAGCGGGTGGACGAGATTCACGCCGTTCCGATGGCGAGTAAGAGGGCGAACGATAATCCAGAAATGAAGAGGGTCTTCATCGCGCGGTTGGCGCGCTCGATGCCGCGGCGCGCTGGAATGAATCGGCGCTTGTGCGGATAATGGCGGCGATCGATTGACCGCACCTCGGAACGCCATGCAGCAGCCAGCCGAACCAGGGGAGACGATCGCACCCCAAACGGGCCTAACTGCTTCTACTGCCGACGCACCGCCCCGCGGCCTAACGCACGACGGGCCGGAGCAGATTGGGCCGTATCGGATTCTTGAAAACATGGGCGAAGGGGGCATGGGGGTGGTCTACAAGGCCGAGCAGCGCGAGCCGGTCCGGCGAATCGTGGCGCTCAAGGTCATCAAGCTCGGGATGGACACCAGGGAAGTCGTTGCCCGCTTCGAGGCGGAGCGCCAGGCGCTGGCGCTGATGAGCCACCCGAACGTGGCGCAGGTCTTCGAGGCCGGCATGACCGGCCAGGGCCGCCCGTATTTCGCGATGGAGTTCGTGCCCGGCGTGCCGCTCGTCGGCTATTGCGACCAGAACCGGCTGACCACGCGCGAGCGGCTCGAACTGTTCATCCCCGTCTGCCATGCCGTGCAGCACGCGCACCAGAAGGGCGTCATCCATCGCGATCTCAAGCCCACGAACATTCTCGTCGGCATGTTCGACGGGAAGCCCGTGCCCAAGGTGATCGATTTCGGCATCGCCAAGGCGGCCAACCAGGCGCTGACCAGCAAGACGCTGTATACGCAAACCGGTGCGCTCATCGGCACGCCGGAGTACATGAGCCCCGAGCAGGCCCAAACCAGCGGCCTGGACGTCGACACCCGCACCGACGTCTATTCACTGGGCGTCATCCTTTACGAGCTGCTGACCGGCGAGCTGCCGTTCGACGCCGAGGCCCTCCGCACCGCCGGCATCGACGGGATGGCGAGGATCATCAAGGAAACAGAGCCGCAAAAGCCCAGCACGCGACTCAGCGTCATCCACCCCCACCCGCCGACGCCGGGCGGTGAGCTGCGGAGCGCCGCGCAAAAGCGCCGTTCCGATCCGCGGTCGCTGGTCCGCGAGCTGCGCGGCGACTTGGATTGGATCACGCTCAAGGCCATGGAGAAGGACCGCACGCGCCGCTACGACACCGCGGTCGGCCTGGCGATGGACATCCGGCGCTATCTGGAGAACGAGCCGATCCTGGCCCGTCCGCCGAGCACACTTTACCGGTTGGGCAAATCGTTCCGAAAGCACAAGGTCGGCTTTCTGGCCGCCACGGCGGTCGTCGTTGCGCTGGTGCTGGGAGTGGTCGGCACGAGCATCGAAATGATCCGCGCCAAGGCGGCCGGCGCCCGCGCGGCCAAAGCGGAGGCGCACGCGCTCGATCAACAGCGCCTCGCCGAGCAACAGCGGGCCGTCGCAATGGAAAACGAAGCGATGGCCGATTACAGCGCCGGACGGATGCTGCAACTGAAGCGGGATTTCGCGGCGGCCGAGCCGCTGATCCGCCGGACCGTTTCGATCTATCAGCAGTTGCGCGGTCCCGAGCACGCCGATGTGGCCGAGTCGCTCGGGCATCTCGGGTCCCTGCTGGAATCCAAGCGGGATTTCCCCGGCGCCGAACAGGCATTGAGACAATCGCTGGCGATGTATCAGCGGATCGAAGGCCCGCAGGGGCCGGGCGCGGCGGGGGCACAGGTGAGGCTCGCCGAAATGTACCTCGACGAGAACAAGGCGGCGGACGCCGAGGCCTTGCTGCGCCGGGCCGTCGATATTTATCGCTCGGGCAGCCCCCCACCGTTCGAGGGCCTTGCCGCCGCGTCCGGGGACCTGGGACTGTTGCTCTTGGGCCGCGGCGATGCCGCCTCGGCCGAGCCGCTGCTGGTTCAATCGATGCAGGCGTGGGAAAAAGTGCCCGCCTACGAGTCGGTGATGAGTCACGATATCGCGGCCGTCGCGTTGGCGCTGGAGCGGCTGTATGGCCGGCATGGCGATCGCGCGGCGGCACGCCGCTACTTCCGGCAATATCTGATCATCCAGGTGGCGCACATCGGAATGGGGCTGGCCGCCAATCCGAACGACACTTCATTCAGGCGGGCCCGGGCCGATTTCCATGCCAGGCTCGGCCAGTTCCGTGAGGCCGCGGCGGATTTCGACAAATTGATCCAACTCAGTCCCGATGACCCCATGCTCTACATGCAGGCCGCGTGCGCTCGTCTCTACCTGGGCGACCAATCCGCTTATCGCGACCTTTGCCACCGGATGCTTGAACGCTTCGGCAAGTCCACCGACTGGCAGGTCCGCGACCGCGTGGCCAAGACGTGCCTGGCCGGCCCGTCGGCGGTCGATGGCGCCGAACCGCTCTTGCAACTGGCCCGCGCCAACCTCGCACCGTCAGCGCCGAAGGAGCTGTCGGCATTATTTCATCTATGCGGCGGCATGGCCGAGTACCGGGCGAGCGATTACCCGCAGGCTGCCGCCTTGCTCCGCCAATCGATCGATCTTCACCTGAGCGTTGAGTCCAGGGCCACGGCGCTGGCGTTCCTGGCCATGGCCCGTTACCGCCTGCACGACGAAGCCGCCGCCCGTGCCGCGCTCCAGGAGGCACACGCGCTGTTCGAGCAGAAGATCTCCGGCCCCACCGACGACGTGATTGATCCGGACGAGACTTTTCAGGACTGGCTGATCTGCCAATCCGCCCGCCGCGAAGCCGACCAGCTCATTTCACAATGATGTCGTAGGTAAGGAAATGCTCGGGTAGAGTCGAGACGCGGCGCGATCGATCCGAAAAAGGTGTCCGCCACCTGGCTGACACCTTTGTGATTCCTCACCTTTCTGATTCCCGACTTGGGACCCTGTGACAGTTGAAGTCCGGCTCATGCTGACCCACGACGCCGGATGCCAAGGGGCGGGAAGCATGGCCGGGTGGTACGATGCGGGAGTGGTGACAAAGGCCGAGCTAGAGCGCATCGTTCAAGTCTATGCCATGGGCGTGATCTGCCCCGCCGAGTTATGGGGGACAATTGAATCTGCTGTCGCTGCCACTGAACTGAAAGCGTTGCTTAACGAAATTGATGAGCGAGCTCAGGCCGTTTTGCGAGAGGTCTATTACGAGCGCCCGCTTTCGCGACTCGTGTTGCGGCGGAATCGCCCGTTTGTTCTCGCCCTACGCGAGTGGATTACGTCGACTTCGGCCTAACTCTAACCACTGCCACGCTCGGGCCGAAATAGAGCAGCACGGTGGACAGGCCGAACCCGGCGACAGTCCACACGCCGATGGCCGCGATTCGCAGCAATGTCCTCATTTTGGCCGCCACTCGCTTTGCAGTTTTATCGCGCCCGCGGCAGAATCCGTGCAGGATGGCCTCGCCCGATCCTCATCCGCTGGACTACGCACGCCCGACGCGGGAAAGCCATTCCGATCGGGAAACGTGGCGTCTTTGGCCCATCCCCGCGCTGCTGATCCCCGCCGCGATTCTATCGATTTCGGCCGTCCGCATGATCCCCGGCGGGCCGTTCATCTCGATCCATGCGAACGTGGTGCCCTGCGTGCTGTGCGTCCTCGCCATCTATCTGACGGTTCGAGCGATGAAAAACGTCCGTCACCGTGCCGGACCGGTCTTGGCCCTCATCATGGCTGGCGGGATTATCTGCTTCGTGGTGGCGGACGTCATCGCGTTCTGGCTTCACCCGTCCGCGCGCGGAATCCTCGTCGGGCTTTGAATCGCTCGAAGGGGGGTAGTGGTACAACGGGAGCACGCATGACGGTCCGCCAGTTCGTCGCAACCTTCTGCATCGTCTTTTCCGTCGGATATTGGGCGGGCTGCACCTGGGCTTGGTTCCAGATGCTTCATCATAGCCGTTCACGGCCGGGCGTCGCTTGGAGCCGGACCGTGCACGACCTCACGCCGACCGGCAGGCGGTTCTGGCGACAAGGGTGTATCCTCTGGATCGCTGCAGTGGCCACAGGCGGATTGGGCATGCTGCGGTTGTCCGGCGCCTGACCGTCCGATCGGAGGCAGGAATTGCAGGCCGAACGTTGGGTGACCGTTATGGCCGAGAACGATTCGCCAACTAAAGCGCCACTGGGTGATATCGCTGAACTGCTGCGTGAGTTGGAGGGCCAGCCGCTCAGTGACGTTCTCACGCGGGTCACAGCCGAGAAGCGAGCGGCGGAATCACTCGCCAGACGGACCCCCTATCCCGACCCGTTGCGGGCGCACATGTTCGAGCACACGCAATCCTGCACGGAACTCAAGTGGTGGCTCACCACCAAGACGGCTCAATTGCCTGAGATACGACGGCATCGAATCCATCGCTTGATGCACCATAGAAGAAAAAATCGCGACGCCCGTCCGTCGTGATGCGCCCGACGTAAATGCCACCCCATGCGTGCACAGCGGGCACGAGCGCATCTTCGAGGGGCCATAAACGATCCGCTTCCTCGTTCGTCGTCAGGCCATCGTGGCGAGGGGCCCTTTGCTGCACAAGCACGGCGAGACATACCCCGTAGTCTCCCTTCGGCGCTTCTTGGGCGAAGCCGATATCGACGAACAGAGACGCAGGCTTTCCGTTCTTGGTTGCGAGATAGGAATCCCATCGGTCGGACATTGCACACCCGTTGATCCGGTTCGAGTTATCCCGACGGTAATCGAATGCGCGGCTCAGGGCCATTCTGGAGGGCATAATGCGATGCGAGTTCCGCGCGTTCTGGCCAGCAGCGACGGGAGGTACCTGAGTCTCCCGCCGCCATGCGGGGGCCAAACCCGACAGCCCGCCACATCCGCCCGCGAATGCATGCAGCGATGACAGAGCGACTTGGATCGGAATGAAACGCGGGCTCGGGGTCGTCGAAAGCCCCGTGGCGTTCACCGCCTTCGAAGGGGCGCGTCGCTGGCACGGCCGGGGTTGATGTTGGTGTCGACGACGTCGTGAATGGCGGCGGCCTGGGCGGACTCGCGGGCGGCGGCGTCGCGCTGGCCCATGGCGGTCAGCGAGGCGGCCGCCAGTTGGTGCGCGGTGCGGAGCCAGAACGTCATCGGGCGCAGCTCGGCGATCTTCACGTTCTCCATGCCGTGCGGGCCGGGGACGGTCGGGTCCTGCACCGCGGGGATCGGCAGGGCCGCGGTGCGCAGGGGGCGGTTCATGCCGGCCGAATCGACCCGGGCGCCATCCGCCAGCGAAATGCTCAGGATCCCATACGCCAACTGCGGGCGGTTCAGCCGCAGGAGGCGCTGTGCGGCGGAGGCCGCGAGGCCCATTTCCAGGCCCACGTCCTCCGGCCCGTATTTGAGGATGGCGGAGGCCTGTCGCCCGCCGACCATCCGCAAATAGGCCTGATTGAGCGCCCACGCCGCCGCGAGGTACGCGGCGGATTGGTCCACGTCGCGCTGGTCCTTGCTCTGCCCGGCGCGCATCAGGGCGATGTAAGCGGCGACGTGCGGGTCGGCCGGGTCGATCCGCATCGCCTGGTCGAGCGTCTGGCGTGCGCCGTCGTAGTCGCGCAGCCGAAGTTGATGCCACGCGAGATTGACCAGCTTGTTGGCGGAGGTCTGGCAGAGATTGTCGCCCGCGGAATACTGAGTCCACGAGCCGACCAGGTCAGGGCGATGGAGCTGGCCGTAGAGTTTCCCCAGGTACATGTGGAAATAACCGTTGTCGGGGGCGAGCGCGACGGCCTTTTCCATGTTCGCGACGGCGGCGTCTTTGTTGCCGTCGCGGATCGCCAGCGCGGCGGCGTAATAGCACGAATCGCCGCTCCCCTGGGTGTTGCTGGAGGTCGCCTGCAGCGCGTTGGTCGCGGTCTGCATTTGCTGGTTCGCCAGGCCGTAGAAATACCGCGCCTGCGCCAGGTCGGCATCGCTGCGCTGGTGGATGTAGATGTATTCCTCGTCCTCGGTGATCGTCGGCGCGGAATACTGATCGCCCGCCGAGGTGTTGGCCCACGACCGCTTGGTCATCAGGTTGCTGAGCAGCTTCAGGACTTTCGGTTCGTTCGGGTCGATCTGCAACGCCGCGGTGATCTCGTTGCCGGCGGCGTCGTCCTGGCCCAATTCTAGCAGCGCGCCCGCCTTCACCGCGTGGGCCTGCGCGCTGCGGGCATCGAGTCGGAGGGCGCGGTCGCAACAGGCGATCGCCTGCTGCTGTTCGACCGGCGGGTTGGCAGCGCGAAACGAGAAGAAGGCCTTGTATCCGAAGCCCGTGTTGCCGTGGAGCTGCTGTGATTCGTCGAGGAGGAACTGCGCGAGCGTCGCCCACTTCGCGGGCGTCTGCGGCTCCGTCTCGGCCGCGGCGGTGAGCGCCCGCTTGCGATCGAGGTACGTGTCGAACTCGGTCTTGCGGATGTTGTTGACCCCCTTGAAGAGGACGGTCGCCTGGCGGACCAGTTCCTCGGCGTCGTTGGAACGGCCGGCCAACTTGCAAAGCGCCTCAAACTGCGAGGCGATCTGCTCCGGCGCGCAGCCGCCGGGTGGCTGGCTCGCCAGGTCGTTGAGCGATTTTTCGAGGCCGGCCGCGTCAGGGAGTTTCAAGGATTGATATCGCTGCAAATCGGATCGGGCGTGGGCGACATATCCCATCGCGGCCTGCGCCTGGATATACGCGCGAAGCGCGACGGGATCGTCGAGATGGCCGGGGAATTCCATGGCAACGGCGGCTTCGCTCCGGGCGACATCCCATTGCTGCATGCCGACGCGGATCGCGGCATCCAGCGCGAACGTGTCGGGGTCCTTCGACAGCCACGACTGGATCTTGAACAGCTCCTGCCACGCGCCCTCGTAATCCCCCTGTTTCATCTTGGCCTCGATGACCTGCCGCAACGCGGGCGTCACATCGTGCGGGCCGGGGCCGGCCGGCGGGTTGGGCGCGGGGTTGGGGCCGGGAGCGTTGGGTGCGGGCGGCTTGGGCGCCGCACCGGGCGCCAACGCGGGCAGCGGCGTATTGTCGCGCTGCCAAAGGACCACGTTCCCCGCGATGTCCCGGCACAAGACGCTGTCGGCGCCGATGAACTGGTACGTGCCCCAATCGCTCGCATTGGTCTCCTTCGCCGTCCAGTTTCCATCGGCGGCCGAAAACGTCCCCACGTTCGCCGGCACGCTGCCGGCGGGCGTGATCATGTAGTTCTTGTACCCCTTCGAATCGTGAATCGACTCGATCGTGATCGACTGCTCATTCACCTGAGCGACCCCCTTCCACTTGCCCTCGAACTTGGCCATGTCATCCCCCGCCCACGCCGCCCGCGGCACGGCCAACCACAGCACGACGATCGCCCATCCCGCTGACACGCGAGCCATGCCCATGATCCGCGTCCTTCTCCCCCGCACACGCGCATCAAGCATAGCACGTCACATCGCCGTGTCATGGCAATCTTCCGTCATTATTCTCGGGCGGATGACGGAACGTGACGGCGCATCCGGATCCGGGGCGGCGCCGGGGCGCGAGTCTCCGATCGAACGGCCCTCGCCGCGCTGGGCGCCGGCGTGGGGGAAGTTCGTTGAAACGCGAGGTTCGAGACGGATCTAATGCCGCGCGGAAGCCAGCTTCTGCTTCGCGTCATCCACTGCCTTCTTGGCGGCCAGATAGTCCGGGTCGGACTGGAGGGACTTTTCGAAGTCGGCGTGCAGGGTTGCGACCTTGGTGTTCGCCGCGGTCATGGCGGTCTGGGCGTCGGCGGCCTTGGGGTCGCCGGCGACCGCCGTGGCCTCCATCCGGCGCATCGTCTGGCCGGAGGACATGATGCTTTTCGCCGTCTGGGCCAGGTCATCCGCGTCGCCGGTGCCGGCGGCGGAGTCCTTCTGCGCGTCCCGCACGTGCGCGGCCGCCTTCGCCTTCTCGGCCGCGGCGGCCTGGTACTCGGGCGTGGAGTGCACCTTCTCCTTCACCGGCCCCATCGCGGCGGCGTAGTCCGCCTCCGCCTGCTTCTGCGCGGCGAGGGCTGCGGTGTAGTCCGGCGAGGCCAGGAACTCGGCCTGCTTCTTGGCCCGCACCGCCGCCAGGTCGCTTTCCGCCTTCTTCAACTCCGCCTGATCCGGCCGAGCCGGCTTCGTCGTCGGCGCGACGGGCGTCTGCTGTTGCTGCCTCTGCTGTTGCTGTTGTTGCTGTTGCTGTTGTTGTTGTTGTTGCTGCTGCTGCTGTTGCTGTTGTTGCATCTGTTGCTGCTGCTGTTGAAGTTGCAGTTGCTGCAACTGCGACGGGGTCAGGTTGCCCGAACTGTTTCCGCCCCCGCTATTGCCGGCCCCGCTGTTGCCCTTGCTCGCCGCGGCCTGCACGGCCACCGCCGTCCCCAGCACCATCATCAACACCAGAGTTCGTCGTGCGATCGTCATCATGGGAGTAGGCTCCTTTCATACGGCAAGCCTGCCGGCCCCGCAGAGGACCGGCGTCAAAACGAAGGCGATTCCAAGGGCAATGCCGCGCAGCCCGCGGGGCCGGCGGTCGCCACGGTTCGCCAGAACCGGGGACGAGCATTTTAGAGATACCTTGACCTGCAACGGAACGCTGGAAACGGGTTTTCTTCTTGCCGCGCATGAGATCGTCAGCCGCCGGGCTCGGCAGGCGGTTTCGCAATCCCCCCGCGACTGACGCGGCCGATGGAAGGGACAGGCAAGAACCTGCGAGAGAAAGGGCTGACGTGGCGATGTCCTGCGCGACGCTTCAAGCCGGAATACGCGCGCGTCCGGGGGCGCGCCGCGGACGGTCAGCACTCGCACAAATCCGGTACACTACCAACCATGACTCGCCTCCAACCGTTGCTCGACGCGGCCCGCACGAAAGGCCTCGACGCCGTGGCGTTGGTCCCCGGGACCAACCTGCGGTACATCACCGGGATGCAGTATCACGCCGGGGAGCGGCTCACGGTCGCGGTCTTCGGCGTCGACGGGCGGTGCGGGTTCGTGCTGCCGGAGATGGAGGCGGCGCGGACGAAGGCCGAGTCGCCCGTGCCGTTCGCGCTGTATTCGTGGAGCGACGAGCAGTCGCCTCGGTTGGCGATGGACCGGCTCGTGGCCGACTTGGGACTCCGCGGCAAAACCGTCGCCGTTGAGCATGGGGCGATGCGGGTGTTCGAGCTGCTCGCGCTGCAGCAGGCGGGCGTCGGGCAGACGCCGGACGCGACGCCGATCCTGTTCGACCTTCGGGTCGTGAAGGACGCATCGGAGCTGGACGCGATGCGACGGGCGGTCGAGATGATCGAGCGGTCGCTCGATGCGCTGCTCGGCAAGATCCGCCCCGGCCTGACCGAGCGGCAGGTCGCGTCGATGTGGCTGGCCGAGGTGCTGGGCCAGGGGGCCGAGGGCCCGGCGTTCGATTTCATCGTCGCCTCCGGCCCCAACGCCGCCTCTCCGCACCACGGCACCGGCGACCGCACGCTGCAGGCGGGCGATTTGGTCATACTCGACGGCGGCGCCCGCCACGCCGGGTACAACTCCGACATCACCCGGACGGTCGCGATCGGCCAGCCATCGGAATTGTCGCGCCGCGTCTACGACGCGGTCCTCGCGGCCAACGCCGCCGCCCGCGCCGCGGCCCGCCCGGGCCTGTCCGGCCGCGACCTCGACGCCGTCGCCCGCAAGGTCATCGAAGACGCCGGTTTCGGCCCCCAGTTCATCCACCGCACCGGCCACGGCCTGGGCATGGACGTCCACGAGGCCCCCAACATCGCCTCCTACAACCCCGACCCGCTCCCCATCGGCTCCGTCTTCACCATCGAGCCGGGCGTGTATCTCGCCGGCCAGACGGGCGTGCGGATCGAGGACGATGTGGTGCTGACGGAAGGCGGGGGCGAGTCGCTGACGAGTTTTCGGCGAGAGCTGATTGTGGTGTAATCGGCAGGCTCCTTCTCTCGCGCGCCGGCATCTCTCTTTTCCCGTGCTCTGGACTATCGTACAATGTACTAGTCGCATATGAAGCTGACATTCGCGCAAGTTGCCGGGTTCGCTGCAAAATGGGCGCGGATGAGGCTCACCGATGAAGACCTGCAGGCGCTTGAAACACAGATCATGGAGCAATCGCAGGGCGGTGACGTGATGAAAGGCACAGGCGGGGTCCGAAAGATTCGCTTCGCCCCGCCGTCATGGCAGACGGGCAAAAGCGGCGCTACGCGTGTTTGTTACGTCACCCTGGTCGATGTCGAACACTGCTATTTGCTGGCGATCTTTGCGAAGAACGAAAAGGCGAACCTGACGCAGGCCGAACGCAACGAGATGCGCCAGCTGGTTGCTCTCCTGAAGGCGGCCCATCAAGCCGACTGAGAGGGCGTGAGGGTCAGGGCTGAGCGTGAACCGGAGGTTTGCAATGAACACGCGCACCAAGGCACGAGGCGCGATTTCGACAAAGCGGAGCCGGACGACCAAGGGAACCGCCGCAGGGCGGGAATTGATCGCCGCGCTCCGCGAGGCGGTGCATGCTGCAACGACAGGAGATACGTCGCGCCTCACGATTCGCGAAGTCGAGATCCCGGATCCGGCTGATTACGGGCCTAAGGATATTAAGCGGCTCCGCGCGTCGATGGGCGTGAGCCAAGGAATCTTTGCCAGGCTGCTTGGCGTATCGCCTGAACTAGTTGCACATTGGGAGTACGGAATTCGCAAGCCCGCCCCACTGGCCCGCCGGCTAATGGACAAGGTGAAGCAAGACCCCGCCGCCTACATGGCTGAACTGGTAAGGCGGCGCACCGTTGCCGGTAACGCGCCGCGCTCCGGGTGAGAGCGAGCCCATCGCGTCTATCGTGATGGACGACATCGCTCGCACCCGCGCGACCGGTAATCGCTCACACCGACGCCCCCGATCTTGCTCACGACCCCTTCTGCCCCTCCGGTCGCGTTCGCCCCGCCTGGCGCTCGTGCTGCAGTTCCGCGCGCATCTGCTTCACGCGATCGGTCTGCTCCGGCGCAACATTCTGCGATTCCGAAATGTCGTCGGCCAGGTTGTACAGTTCCGGGCGGGGCGGGTTCGCCGCGCCGTTGGCGGCCCGAAATCCATTGGGCCGCGCGAAGGGGACGAACTTCCAATGCCCCTCGCGGAGGGCCACCTGCCCGCCCGATTGTTCGAGCAGGGTGGCGCGGCCTTTGGCCGATTCGCCTACCAGCGCGGGAAGAACATTGAAGCTGTCCGGTCCCGCCTCGGGCTCGAGTTCCTGTCCGGTCAGCGACGCGAGTGACGCGAGCAGGTCCACCTGGCAGACCAGCGCCTCGCTCGTGCCCGGCTTGATATGCCCGGGCCAGACGGTGATGAACGGCACGCGGGTGCCGCCTTCGTAGATGCTGTATTTCCCGCCGCGAAGCGCGCCGGCGGGCTTGTGGCCGTCGAGATGTTCGACGGAACCATCCGCATACCCGTCGTCGACGACCGGGCCGTTGTCGCTGCTGAAGATCACGAGGGTGTCGTCCGCGAGGTGCAGGCGGTCGATCGTTTGCATGACCTGGCCGACGGACCAGTCGAGCTGGTCGATCGTGTCGCCGCGGATCCCGGTTTCGCTTTTGCCCGCGAACTCTGCGTTGGGCGCGTGCGGCACGTGGATGTCGTGCGGGGCGAAGTAGAGGAAGAACGGGCGGTCCTTGTTCTTCTCGATGAACTCGACGGCCTTGCCGGTGAACGTCTGCGCCATCTGCTCGTCCACCCACCGGGCCGCGTGCCCGCCGGCCATCCAGCCGATCCGGCTGATGCCGTTGACGATCGTGCCATCGTGGCCGTGGCTGAACTTCATCTTCAGCAGCTCCGGGTTCTCCTTGCCGGTCGGCTCGTTGCCGACCTTGTGCTCGTAACTCACCTCGATCGGGTCCGAAGGGTCGAGGCGGACGACGTCGTGGTTCTCCATGAAGACGCACGGCACGCGGTCGCCGGTGGCGGGCATGATGAACGACCAGGTGAAGCCGGTCTCGTTGGGGCCGGGCGCGACCGGCTTGTTCCAGTCGATCGTCTTGTCGCCCAGGCCCAGGTGCCACTTGCCGACCGCGGCGGTCGTATACCCGGCTTTCTGGAGCATCGCCGGCAGGGTCTGACTGCCGGGCGGGACGATCAGGTTCGCATCGCCGGGCAGGACGCCGGTGCCGCGCTTCCGGAACGCGTACTGCCCGGTCATGATCGAATAGCGGCTCGGCGTGCAGGTCGACGCGCTCGAATGCGCGTCGGTGAACCGCAGCCCGCTCGCGGCCAACTTGTCGATGTTCGGCGTCTTCACGTGCGTCCCGCCGTAGCAGCTCACGTCGCCGTAGCCCACGTCGTCGGAGAGGATGAAGACGATGTTGGGGTGATGGGCGGGAGCCTCCGCCGCCCGGACGAAGCCCGGCGCGAGGAGAATGAGCGCGAGGCCGAGCAACGCGAGGCGGAACGACACCGTGGGTTTCATCGATCCCTCTCTCCCTGTCTGTAGGGGCAGGCCCCCGTGCCTGCCCTGTTTTGATGTAGGGGCAGGGCCCTGTCCCTGCCCCACCCACGGCTACGGCGACACCCGCGGCGGCGTTTCGGTGCCGCGGACGTGCCACGACGTCAGGCGGCGATCGTCATCGTAGTTGAAGTCGATCAAGACAGCCGCCGGCGTCTGCTCCCGGTTGCACGGCCGGCCGATCCCGAACCCGCGGTGGACGCCCGCGGCCCCGTAATCCAGCTGGTGAGTGAAGCAGAACCACTTCACGTCCATCTCCGAACTGCCGAGCAACAGGTCGCGCGTCGCCCAATCCCGCACGACGTTGGGCGCCGGCTCGACCGCCGAACAACAGCCGCCCAGGCACATTGGCAGCAACACCGCCGACGCAACGAGGATGAGCCCGCGGCCGATCACGCCGGCATCGTACCACGGGCCGGCGTAAGGCAGACGTCGTCTGAGCCCGGAGCCTCGCCCTCCCGATTTCCACCCCATCGACGGTTCCATGCGCTCGTCCGGCACACCCGCCTCGTGCCTCCCGCTTGAACAATCCGCTCCGTCCCCCGAACATACGATCCGACATTATGGACTTCTTCAACTACAAGCACGGCGAACTCTATTGCGAGGACGTGCCTGCCGAGCGGATCGCACGCGAGGTGGGCACGCCGGCGTACGTGTACTCGAAGGCGACGCTCCTGCATCACTACCGACAGATCGCCGAGGCGTTCAAGCCGGTCAACGCGACGATCTGTTACTCGATCAAGAGTTGCGGGAACGTACACCTCTGCAAGGTGCTGGCCGCCGCGGGGTGCGGCTTCGACGTCACCAGCGGCGGCGAGCTGTTCCGCGCGCTCCAGGCGGGGGGTGATCCGAAAAAGATCATTTATGCCGGCGTCGGCAAGACCGATCAGGAGATCCGCGAGGCGCTGGACGTCGGCATCGCCGCATTCAACATCGAGAGCGAGGCGGAGATCGAGAACATCGACCGCGTCGCGGGCCTGATGGGCAAGCAAGCGGTCGGCGCGATCCGCATCAACCCCGACGTCGACCCCAAGACCCACGCCAAGACGACCACCGGAAAGAAGGAGACGAAGTTCGGCGTCGACATCGAGCGGGCCGAGCGCGTCTTCGAGCAGTACCGCGACCTCAAGCACCTCCGCATCGGCGGCCTGCACCTGCACATCGGCTCGCCGGTCTATGAAATCGAGCCCTACATCGAGGCGGTGACGAAAGCCAACGCGCTGATCGACCGCCTGACCGCCCGCGGGCACACGATCGAGTGGCTCGACCTGGGCGGCGGGTACGCCGTCAATTACAAGAAGCCCGACCAGGCGCTGCCCGTCACCGAGCACGCCAAGGCGCTGCTGCCGCTGATCCAGAACAAGCCCTACCGGATCGCGCTGGAGCCCGGCCGCTACATCTCCGGCAATGCCGGCATCCTGCTCACGCGCGTCCTCTACCGAAAGACCGGCGGCGCCAAGCAGTTCGTCATCGTCGACGCCGCGATGAACGACCTGCTGCGCCCCACGCTCTACGACGCGTTCCACTTCATCTGGCCCGCCAAGCCCTCGGCGAAGAACGTCCCCACGCAACGGGATGCCGACATGATCCCCGCGGACGCGGAGACAGTGGACGTCGTCGGCCCGATCTGCGAGAGCGGCGACTACCTCGCCAAGGACCGCCCGCTCCCGCCAACTCAGCGCGGCGACCTCCTGGCCATCTTCACCGCCGGGGCCTATGGCTTTGCCATGAGCAGCAACTACAACAACCGCCCCCGCGCCCCCGAGGTGCTGGTCGACGGCGACGCCTTCAAGGTCATCCGCCGGCGGGAGACGTACGAAGACCTGATCGCGGCCGAGCGGGTGTAACGGCGCCAGCACGGCGCTCGCGGAGGACAGGCCCGCCCGATGGTGCGTCGTGCATTCGATGCACTCTGAATGCACGATCACAACGCCAGCCCTCCAAGCCCCACGGCGGAGCCATGGGCTTCGAGCCCCAGGGCGAAGCAGTCACTTCCGATCGAGCAGCCCCAGCGACGTTGCGCTGGCGCGAAGGTAGAACGAACGGGGGAAGATGAGCGGAAGGAACGCTTATGCGGCTCAGCTGGATGGCACTCGTCGTCCTCGTGCTCATTTTCGAATTCCGCCTGACCGATGCCGCGGAATTCGCCGCGCTGCCGGAACTGCCGGCGGCGCACTTGCGGCAGCCGGATCGGGATTGGCTGCTGGATCCGTTGCCGTTCAAGGCGGGGCTGTTCCGGTCGCCGGAGGGGAAGGAACTCGTCCTCAGCAACGGGCTGGTGAGGCGGAATATCCGCATCACGCCTAATGCGGCGACCGTGGCGCTCGACAGCACGGTCACGACGGCCTCGCTGGTCCGCGCGGTGCGGCCCGAGGCGATGGTCGAACTCGATGGCAAGGCATACCCCGTCGGCGGGCTGACCGGGCAGCCGGTGCAGAATTTCCTCAAGCGCGAGTGGCTCGATTCGATGAAGGGCGAGGAGGGCGCGTTCACCTATACCGGCTTTGAGTCGGGGCCGACGCAGGCGCGGTTCCCGTGGAAGCCGCGGGCGGAGTGGATGCCGGAGCCGAACCTGCCTTGGCCACCGCCGGGCGTGCGGCTGACGCTCGATTTCAAACCGCCGGCGGGCGGGCCGGATGCGACTGTGCAGGTCCATTACGAGCTGTATGACGGGCTGCCGCTGCTGTGCAAGTGGATCACCGTCCGAGCCGGCGCGCGGGCGGTGCGGCTGAACGCGTTCAGGGCGGAGATCATTGCGGCGGTCGAGCCGGAAAGCTCGGTCGAGCTCAACCCGCGGTGGGAGCTGCCGAACCTGCACGTCGAGACGGACATGGCCTTCGGCGCGATGGACGCGAAGGGCGCCTCGCCGGCCGTGGCGTGGAAGCCCGATCCGCTTTACTCGACGCAGGTGAACTACTTGCGAAAAACCCCGTGCCTGCTGGAGTGCGCGCCGCCGATCGGGCCGGATCAGGTGATCGAGCCGGGCAACGCATTCGAGTCGTTTCGTGTCTTCGAGCTGGTGCAGGACTCGACCGACCGCGAGCGACGGGGGCTCGCCGTGCGGCGGATGTACCGCACGATCGCCCCGTGGGTGACGGAGAACCCGCTGATCTTCCACGCCGCCAGCGCCAAGCCCGAGCGGGTGCGGGCCGCGATCGATCAGGCGAGCGACGTGGGGTTCGAGATCGTGCTGATGACGTTCGGCTCCGGCTTCGACGCCGAGAACACGGCGCCCGACTACATGGAGACCTACCGCAAGCTGGCGGAGTATGCCGCGAGCAAGCACGTCGCGTTGGGCGGCTATTCGCTGCTGGCCAGCCGCTCGATTTCGCCCGAGGACGACGTGGTGAACCCGAAGACCGGCCGGCCGGGCGGGTTCGCCAAGTTCGACAACTCGCCGTGCCTTTGTTCCGCCTGGGGGCTGCGCTACTTCGAGAAGCTCCGGGCCGTCTGCGAGACCACCGGCCTGGGCGTGCTGGAGAACGACGGCTCCTACCCCGGCGACGCCTGCGCCTCCAACACCCATCCCGGCCATCACGGATACGACGACTCGCAGTGGAACCAGTGGCGGCAGATCACCGGCTTTTATGAATGGTGCCGGGCGCGCGGCATCTACCTGGACGTCCCCGACTGGTACTTCCTTACCGGCTCCAGCAAGTGCGGCATGGGGTATCGCGAGACGAACTGGTCGCTCCCGCGGGCGGAGCAGGAGATCATCGAGCGCCAGAACGTCTTCGACGGCACGTGGACCAAGACGCCTTCGATGGGTTGGATGTTCGTGCCGCTGATGGAATACCACGGCGGCGGCGCCGCCGCGACAATCGAGCCGCTGAAGGACCACCTCGATCACTACCAGCAGCGGCTTATGAATCTTTTGGGGGCCGGCGTGCAAGCCTGTTACCGCGGCCCGCGCCTCTACGACGCGCCCGAAACCCGCGCGATGGTGACGCGGTGGGTCGACTGGTACAAGCGCTACCGCCCGATCCTCGACTCCGACATCATCCACGGCCGCCGGGCCGACGGCCGCGACGTCGACTGGATCCTCCATGTCAACCCGACGCTCCCCACTCGCGGCCTGCTGATGGTCTACAACCCCCTGAACGAACCCGTCGAGCGGACGCTCAGCGTGAACCTCTACTACACCGGCCTCCGCGACCGTGCCAAGCTGCGCGAACAGGAGGGCGCGCCCGCCGAGTTCCGCCTCGACCACGACTACCGCGTCGCCCTGCCGGTGAAGCTGCCCTCGAAGGCGACGACGTGGTTTGTCGTGGAATCCGGCGATTGATCCTGCAAGGCAATCGTACGAGCGAATCCGGTTGCGGCGGGTTTCACGTGACACGGGTTTCCAACCCGTGCGTACCCCGCCTCCGTCGGAGGGATCGCCCGCCGGCCGGATCAACCGAAGCGAAGCGCTCTTTCGTCATCGCCAGCGAAGAGTTTCGGCGACTGGCGCGGCACTGCGGTTTGGAAGTTTCTCTGCACGGGTTGAAAACCCGTGTCACGGGGCGGCTTCATTTCTGCGGCAGTGCGATGACCAGCGGGTGATCGGACAGGGTGAGATCGAGTGAGCTGGCGTCGGACGCTGTTTTCACTACGTCGGTGCCAAGGGTGGGGTCGTAGATCCTGGCGGTCGCGTGTTTCGCGCTGAATTGGACGGTCACCGCATCCGTGCCGGTCAGGCGTTCGTCCCAGACGACCAGTTCGAACGTGCCGTCGCTGTGTTGGAGCAGGAGGTCGTGCACCGTTTCGGGCTCGTTGGGGATGGCGTAATCGAGGGAGCCGGGGGTCGGCGGCGCGGCGCCGGTGTCGGCGAGGATCGTGGTCAGATTGTGCAGGCAGACGGCGGCCTTTCGCGGCGTGAAGTCGGGCTGGAAGAAGCCGAACGCCTGGTTGCCGCCCTCGTCGGTGCGGTCGCGCAGGATGTAGACCGACGTGCAGCTCCAGCCGCGTTTGAACTGATCCAGGTACATGCTGAGCAGATTGAGGGCGTGGAGTTGCTCGGTGATCGGGCCGCCGATCGTCGCGCCGGTTTCGGTGGTCACGCGGGGGAGGGCGTTGAGCGGGTCCTGCGGGTAGCCGGCAAAGTGCTTGGCCCAGGTGCGGCCGTAGTTGCCATACAGCCCGTCCACGCGGCAGGCGGGCGACGGGTCGGCGGCGTTCCACGTCTTGTTGTCGGCGGGCTGACTCGAATTAGGGTGATAAAAGTAATTGTGACAATTCGCGAAGTCCGCGTACTTCGTCCCGGCCGGCATGAGCGCGTCTGCCCCATCGGGGATCGTCAGGAACTGCAAGCCGACATTGTCGCGCTCCGCGCCGTTCTCGGAAATCGACCAGACGGGGTACTTGGCCAAGGCCGGATCGCCCTTGACCGCCTGATAGAGGTCGCGCTGCAGCTTCGCGACCGCCATCCACGAGGGCGCCCGGCCGCCCCCTTTCTCGCCCTGGTAGTTGACGCCCCAGTTGTTCGGCTCGTTATTCCCCTCGAAGGCCAGGAGCGCGTCGCCCGCGGCGAGGGTCTTGGCGGTTTCGACCAGCCGCTTGACGTTTGTCCCGCCGCTGCCCAGGCCCCAACTGAAGCGCACGCCGGTGGCGTGGTGCAGGTCGACGTAGGTCTGGAGCGTGGTGGGGCCGTGGTCGCTCAGCCCCTCGGTCCCGGCCCGGACCCAGCGGAACCCGCCGTAGCGGATCATCTCGATCGTCTTGTCCAGCGGCTGCCCGCGATCGGGGAACGTGCTGTCGATGCCGATGCTGTTCAGGAACACGGTCGTCGGCACGGCCCGCGTGGGTTCCGCAATCGCGCGATTCGTCGAGATCGCCCCCGACAGCGTCGATGCCAGGACGATGCAAGCAATGCTTATGAGCCTAACCCCGGCGGAAGTGGGATGCGTGGTCATGCGGAGGAAGATACCGGGGCGATTGGGAAATGCATCGGGTGGGATGTGACGGCGCCTGAAAAACATCAAGATCAACGGCAAGGAAGTGACCGCGGCGGACGTCGTCACGAAGTAAACTCGCTCGCCGCGCTCGTCGGTCGCGGAATCCACCCCCACGCCGGGGAGAGCGCGGCGGAACGCGTTGAACGGAAAACCCGCGTCCCCGCGCCGCCCCGGATCCGGGTGCGCCGTCGCGCCCACGTGAGGAAAGGCAGCGCTTCCGGATCCGGGGCAGCACGGCGGGATCAGCGCTTGAATGATCACAGTCGCTCGTGCCGCTCTGCCCGCGGCGTGGGGGGGGTGGCAAACGCGAGGCACGCAACCGCGCGAGGGAGAGTCTCAGTCCGATGCTACAGATGCACCTCACAGTGCGGCACAGTGCGACGTTGCTGTCCTCCTCAATGTCTTCCGGCGGTGGGTGGATGGCCTGTTCCGTCGCAAAGCTCCTCGGCAGCTTATTCCTGTTGCTCGCGCTGATCCTTTCCTGAAGAGGGTGTCTGATGGCCGGACGGTTCTTCACTCTTTAGAGCGCCATCCCACCCGATACCTCAATCCTCTGGCCATTCACCCACCGGTTCTCGTCCGAGAGCAGGGCGGCGATCATCGGCCCGATGTCGTCCGGCACGCCGGCACGGCCGAGGGCGGTCATGTCGGCGACGCGCTTGTTGATTTCGGGGTTGTCCCGAACCATCCCGCCGCTGAAGTCGGTTTGGATCGCGCCCGGCGCAACCACGTTGACGGTGATCCCGCGCGGCCCCAACTCCTTGGCCAGATAGCGCGTCAGAACCTCGACCGCTCCCTTGGTGGCTCCGTATGCGGAGCTGCCGGGGAGGGCGAATCGCGCGAGCCCGGACGAAATGTTCACGATCCGGCCGCCGTCATGCATCAAGGGGAGCAGCTTCTGCGTCAGGAAGTAGACGCCCTTGAAATGGACGTTCACAATCGCATCGAACTGGGCCTCCGTCGTCTGATCGAACGGGGCGTGCAGCGAATTGCCGGCGTTGTTCACGAGGTAGTCAAACCCGTCCCGTCCGCAGCTCTGCAGCGTCTTGCTCACATCCGCAACGAAACCATCGAACGAGCGGACATCCCCGGTGTCGAGGCGAAACCCCGTCGCCTTCCGTCCCATCGCCTCGGCTTCGCGGATGAGGCCCTCCGCCTCGGCTTGGTTCGATCGATAGGTGAAGATCACGTCGACGCCGCGCCGGGCGAGATTGACCGCCGTATTGCGGCCAAGGCCCCGGCTCCCGCCGGTGATGATCGCGACTTTGTCGGTCATGGTGCCGACTGTATTGCTTCCCATATGTATATGCTCCGTTGCGTTGCCGATAACGATCCCAGGCGACGGAGAACTGTAGGAGGGCAAGACCGGATGAGGTCAACCCTGCTCTGTCTCACTCCCGGACGTCGTTACCCACACAAGCCGGGGCAGGCTCGGGATCCCGCGGTTGGCGCAGCCGACCGGGCCGATCTAAACTGCCGTGGGGCGCTGGGGCGGCTTGGCTGGAGAGGACGACTCGTGCTGAAACAAAAGACGGTAACCGTATTGACGGCGTGTGCAGTTCTCTTGGGCGCGTGGTGCGGCGCGGCAATGCCCCCGGGGCGGGGTGCGGTTTCCGTAACACTCGACGTCGACGTCAACAAGCCCGGACCGGCGATTCCGCCGCGGTTTTATGGGTTGATGACGGAGGAGATCAACCATGCATATGACGGCGGGTTGTTCGCGGAGCTGATCCAGAACCGCACGTTTCAGGATCCCGGCTCGCGCGAACCGGAGAAGCCGATTCATTGGTTCCCCGTCGGCGCCGGCCAGATCGCGCTCGATCGGATCGACCCGGTCAACGCGGCCCTGCCGGTCAGTCTTCGACTTGATCTCACGGGTGGTGTGGGCGGCGTCGCCAACGACGGGTTCTGGGGGATCCCCGTCCGGCCCGACACGACCTACACCGCCAGTTTCTACGCCAAGGCGGGCGGCGGCTTCGCCGGGCCGGTGACGGCCGCGCTCGTGCTCGACGAGGGCAACATCACTGTCGCCAAGGCCGAGTCGCAGCCGATTTCGGGTTCGTGGAATCAATACACGCTCACGCTCACCACCGGCCATGATGTGCCGACGACAGCCAAGGCTCGGTTCATCCTCTCGGGCAGCGGGAAGGGGAGCGTCACGTTCAGCCTCGTCTCGCTGTTTCCGCCGACGTATCAGAACGTGCCCAATGGCCTGCGGCCAGACCTGATGAAGCTGATGGCCGACCTGCATCCGGCGTTCATCCGCCTGCCCGGCGGGAACTATCTCGAGGGCAACACGTTCCCCACGCGGTTCAACTGGAAGCAAATGATCGGCCCCGCCGACCAGCGGCCCGGGCACATGGGGTGCTGGAGCTATCGCTCGTCCGATGGCTTCGGCCTGCCGCAGTATCTGCTGTGGTGCAAGCAGTTGAACGCCGAGCCGGTGCTGGCGGTCTTCGCGGGGTACGTGCTGCGTCGCGAGCATGTGAACGCCGGCAGCCCGGAGATGGCGCAGTACACGCAGGAAGCCCTCGAAGAGATCGAATACGTCAGCGGCCCGGCCGACAGCGAGTGGGGGAAGCGCCGTGCGGCCGACGGATTTCCCGAGCCGTTCCCGCTCCACTACGTGGAGATCGGCAACGAAGACTGGTTCGACCGCTCCGGCAGTTACGACGGGCGGTTCACGGAAATGGCCAAGGCCATTCGCGGCCGCTACCCGCAGCTCAAGATTATCGCCACGGCGCCGGTGAAGAGCTTCAGGCCCGACCTGTATGACGATCACTATTATCGCAGCGCGCGGCAGATGCTGGCAATCGCGCGGGCGTACGACGAGCGGGACGCGACCGCCGCGCCGCTGAAATACGCCGGCGGGCATTGGGGCGGGCGGCTGGCGGACGGCATCCAGACGTTCCTCGGCGAGTGGGCGACGCAGGAGGGCCGGCCGACGCCGGACCTCAACGCGGCGCTCGCCGACGCGGCCTTCCTGATGGGCCTCGAGCGCGACGCCGACGTCGTGCCGATGGAGTGCTACGCGCCGCTGCTGGTCAACGTGAGCCCCGCCGACCCGGAGAAAGTGTATCCCAAGGCGTGGCAGTGGCCGACGAACCTGATCGGGTACGATGCGCTGCACAGCTTCGGATCGCCTAGCTACTACGCGCAGGTGATGTTCGGCCAGAACAAGGGCGACGTCGTCCTGCCGACGACGCTCGACGTCGCGCCGGTTGTTGTCGCGACGCAACCCGCCCCGCACGGCGCCATCGGCGTCGGCACCTGGCGCACGCAGGTCGAGTACAAGGACATCACCGTCACCGCGCCCGATGGCCGCGAGCTGCTCAAAGCCGACCTGACCCAAGACACCCGCGGCTGGCAATTCACCGGCGGCAAGTGGGACCTGCAGGACCATGCGATCAAGCCCAGCGCCGCCGACGCCGAGTCGTGGGCCATCACCGGCGACCCGAACTGGACCGACTACACGATCCACGTCCACGCCCGCAAGCTCGGTGGCCGCGAGGGCTTCCTCGTCCTCTGGCACGCCAAGGACGGCGACAACTACAACTGGTGGAACGTCGGCGGCCATAACAACGCCACCGTCCGCTGCGAGGCCACCAAACAAGGCGGCACCGAGCCCTACGGCCCTTCGGGAGCATTCAAAGTTGAGACGGGCCGCTGGTATGACCTGAAACTCGAAGTCACCGGCCGCCGCGTCCGCGGCTACATCGACGGCCAGCTCATCACCGACGCCACGCAGGAGCCGACGACCGTCCCCACCCCAGCCTTCGCCTCCGCGACCTATGCCAAGGCGGATCACGCCGTGATCGTGAAGGTCGTCAACGTCGGCCGCGATCCGGTCGAGATGACGATCCACCTGCGCGGCGCGGGCAGGGTTGACCCGACCGGCACCGCCACCGTCCTCACGGGAGATCCGAAAGCGCAGAACACGGTCGATGAACCGACGAAGATCGCCCCGAAGCCGGAGGCGGTGAACGATGCCTCGGCGTCGTTCCATCGGACCTTCCCGCCCCATTCGCTCTCGGTGCTGCGGCTGGCAGTGTCTCCGCGTTAACGGATCGGCACGTTAATCCTCTCACGCTCTTCGCTCGCGCGCCAACCCCCTGGGAAAGCTTTCATACAGTTTTCGCGGCCACGTCTTGCAGATGGGCTCGATCGGCCGATCGAGCATGGATTGGAACCCATGCGTTGGTGCATCCTGCTTTTCCCACCAGCGTCGGACCGGGATTTGCGGACCTCGGCCCGCTAGCGGAGCCGAACGATTTTTCGGCACGTCGGGTGCGTGCCGGCGCCGGATCCGTTGTCTTGTTCCGTCTTATCCTTTGCCGGAGGAACGCGTATGCGATATGCCTTACTGTCAATTCTGGCGGCAGCAGCCGTCATCATGACCGGGTGCCAGTCGTCGTCGACGCCGCCGTCGTCGACGCCGCCGCAGTCGTCAACGTCGGCGTCGGAATCGTCGACGCCGCAGTCGGCCTCGAATCGGATGGCGATGAATGACCAGGCCCAGGCGTCGCTGCAGCAGATGACCGCCAAGGATCCCAAGATCCAGGACGTGGTCAATAACAGCTACGCCTATGCGATCTTCCCCGAGGTGGGCAGCGCGGCTGTCGGCGTGGGCGGCGCGTCCGGCAACGGCATCGTCTACCGGAACGGGCAAGTCGTCGGCACCGCCAAGCTCGACCAGGGCTCGGTCGGCCTCCAGGTCGGCGGCGAAACCTACAGCGAACTGATCGTCTTCAAGGATCAGGACGCATATAACCGCTTCACGAACGGCAACCTGAACTTCGGCGCGCAGACCAGCGCGACGATCGTCAAGGCCGGCGCGGGCGGGGCGGCTCCGTTTGAAAATGGCGTCGCGATCTACATCCTGCCCAAGGGCGGCCTCGAAGCCGGGGTGTCGGTCAATGGGCAGAAGTTGACGTTCCATCCCGCGCAGCAGCAATAGGGAGCTGCCCGTGGAATACGCACGGGGTCAGCTCATGAAGGGAGCTGACCCCGTTAGCGCGTCGTCCAGTAGCGAAGCAGAGATCATGCCGGTTCAACTCGGTGCCAGGCCGCAGCACGCACGGCTTTGAGGAGCCGCTGGGGACAACGACACCCGCTGATCTTCCAAACCTTCGACGGCCTACAGCCGCAGGAAGCGCTTGAGATCGTCAACGATCACGACGCCTTCCCGCTCCACACCCAGTTCAATCTTATGAAACGCGGGCACTTCGGTTGGGAATACCCGGAACAGGGCCCGGAGATCTGGCGTGTCCGCATCGGGCGGGTGAAGCCGGCGCTGGCGTAGCCATCGCAGCCATCGCTTGGACCATTATGGGGATTCCGGCTGGTGCCCGACTCCGCGGGCGTCGTAATACGGCATCGGTTCGCCCGAGGCGATCTCGGGGGACATCATTCGATTCCATTCCGCGTTCCGTTCGCGATAGAATTCAACGCCGCGGTCATCACGACACGGCACCACGCGCCCCCCAGTGCATCCGATTACAGTGAGGGACAGGAAAATGGCAAGAAGCAAACGGGCGGAGACGCAGATCATGGGGAGCGCTCCGGTTCTCATCATTTTAGCCGGAGCCTCGGGCGCGGGGATGGTCATGCAAGGAAAAGCCGCAGGCGCCGTGGTGTGAAATAACCAGGAACGAACCCATCCACTAACCCATCGTCGGCGACAATGTCATACTCTTGTCGGGCGGGAACGGCCTCGGGGACAAGAGGTGACGCGATGTGGGACGTGATCGGAGACATTTTCATTGTCGCGGGTGAGGCTCTGTCCGGGGCTGGTCGGCCGGCGAAGGCGAGCGAGGCGCGCAAGCCATCTCGGCTGGGGCTGCCGATCGGCATTATCTGCGGATTGGGAGCAGCCGGCAGCGTTTACGCGATGTTCTTCCAAGGGAACGATTTGTGGCAGATCGCCAAGTTGCTGCTGCTCGCCATGATCCTGGGCGTCTGCTCCGCGTTGGGGTTCCACGAATTTCGGGCGCGCCGGCGCTTCCACGCGCGGGAGCGTGCCGCGGCGGGGTTGTGCGCCCGATGCGGGTACGACCTGCGCGGCAACACGAGCGGCGTCTGTCCCGAATGCGGCGCGCGGCGCGCCGCCGCCGCCGCGAGGCCCGCGCCCGCCATCGGCGCAATTGGAGCGGCCACAGTGCCTGAGCGAGCCGGTCCCGCGACGGTGCACGTGCTCGGCCCCCAGCCCGGTACAACGACCGCGGTGGCGGCAGTCCGGTTTAGTCTTAAAGAAGAAGTCGATCGCCTGTTCGATGCCCCGTCGATCCCGGCTGACGGCAAGCCCGCCGCGGTGATCGTGATGGGCGGCGTGGCGACGGGCAAGACGACGTTTCGCAAGCAACGCTATTCGCATGGGTACGTGCTGATCGACGCCGTCGACATCTTCCTGCACCTGAGCGGCGAACAGGTGTTCCCGTTCCCGGGGCCGTTCCGGATGCCGATGGACCTCATCGGCCGGTCCGTCGCCCATCGCGCGCTGGCCGAGCGGCGAAACGTCGTCACCGAGATCATCGGAGCCGAGGGGGACTCCGCCCGGCAGCTCATCGACGCGATGCAGTCGCTCGGCTATGCGGTTCGCGCCGAAGTCGTCACCTGCGACGTGGCCGAGGCCCTCCGCCGGAACGCGACGCGCGGGGCGGACAGCGTCTCGGCTTACTACGCCGAGCCGTTCCAGCGCGAGTGGATCCTGACCGCCTGCGCGGAATTGGCCGGGGCGCGCGAGGCATGACGCGCGCCCTTTGGGCCGCCCATGATTGGGCGTCTACAGCGGCTTCTGCAGCCGGTTCGCGGCGCGCTGGGCATCGTCCTCGGAATCGACGGCCAGGTAGGCGATGAACTGATTGCCGGAGCGTGCGGCCGAGAGGCCTCGGAGGTTGATGTTCTCCGCCGCCAGGGCGCGGGTGATCTTGGCGCCCAGCCCCGCCTCGTCGGGCCCCTCGATGCGGAGCGAGTAGAGGCTCAGCGTCTTGCGGAAGCCGAGCTTCGCCGCCGCCTGTTCCTCAGCGCCGCGCAACGGAGTGACGAACAGCACGCCCTTGGCCGGCTCCTCGTGCAGGCGGCGGGCAAGCACGAACTCGAGGTTCGCGCCCGCCTTGGCCAGGCCTTCGAGTTTTTCGTTGAGCCCGCCGGGCCGATCTTCGCAGGTCGCCGCCCAAACGTCGGCCTTCGATACGCTCAGCATGAGACACCCGCTTTCTCCCGGCTGCGCCGGGCCAATGCGTCCGCCTGTCGTCTGCCCACCCGACCGAAATGCCTTCGTTCATCAGCTTACCAAAGCAACCGGCCGGCGTGCGGAAAAACCCGTGTCAGCAGGAGGGCTGTTCGTCTGTGGCCGTGGCAGACGATGTTGATCGTCCAATTCTTTGGCCATTTTTCGCAGAGGAGGACGCGGACGTCGGCCAAGTAGGTTGCGCGATCTGCGGAGGTGGGTTGCGTTGTCGGAGCGGATGTGGGGGCACTTACGGTGGGCGGGGCGGCGTTGGCGAAGCCGCAAGCGGCGAGCGTCGCGCCGACGACGACGATCAACGTGGGGACGGCGACGATCCATTGCAAATCGCTCCCAAGGCATCGCTTCGGCGCAAACCAGACGCGTCCATCGTATGCCCAAATGCGGATTGACATGAGCCCAGTATGCATTCTAGGGTGCCGGTGGTGAACCCCACGTCACGCTCAACCCTAATTGGGGTGATCGTCCCGGCGATCGCCTGGCTCGTCCTGTTCGTATCCGTGCCCGGCTGCGGCAAGCCGACACAGGCGGCCCCGCCGCCGCCCGCAAGGGTTACCGTAAGCAGGCCGATCGAGCGGCAGGTCATTCAATGGGATGAGTATGCGGGGAACCTGTCCGCGCCCGACATTGCGAACGTGTCGGCCCGGGTGAGCGGACTGATCGAGCGGGCGTCGTTCCAGGAGGGATCGATCGTCCACCAGGGGGACCTGCTGTTCGAGATCGACCCGCGGCCGTTCCAGGCGGACGTGGACGCCAAGAATGCGGCGGTCGCGCAGGCCCAGGCGCAGGCCGACCAGGCGGCGGTACACCTGCGGCGGTACACCGAGGTGCGGGGGACCAAGGCGATCTCGGCCGAGGACTATGACACGGCCAAGGCGTCCGACGAGGTGGCGCAGGCCGGCCTCGCCGCGGCGAAGGCGGCGCTGGAAAGCTCCGAGCTGAACCTGCAATGGACGAAGGTGACGGCCCCGATCAACGGCCGGATCAGCCGTATGAATGTTCAGCCCGGCAACCTCATCATCGGTGGCGGCGGAACCGGTAACAGCGGCGGACAGCCGACGTTGCTCACCACTATCGTCTCGATCGACCCGATCTACTGCTACGTCCAGGTCCCTGAGGCGTCCGCCATCCGGTACCAGAAACTGTCGCGCAAGCAGAAGGGCCAGGACATCGCGCACGCCCAGATTCCCTGTTATTTGCAACTGAGCGGCGAAACCGGTTTCCCCCACGATGGCGTAATCGACTTCATCGACAACCAGGTGGATACCGGCACCGGCACGGTCACAATCCGCGGCGTCTTCGACAATCCCACCGGCATCTTAACGGCGGGCATGTTCGCGCGCATGCGAGTCCCCGGCACCGAGCGCTACACCGCAATGCTGATACCCGACGCCGCCGTCAACGCCAACCAGAACGAGCGGTACGCCCTCGTCGTCGATGGCGACGACGACGTCCACCTGCGGCCGATCGTCCTCGGCCCGATGTTCGGCAACCTGCGGCAGATCGACCAGGGATTGACGCTGAATGACCTGGTCGTCGTCAACGGCGTGCAAAAGGCCCGGCCCGGCGCGAAGGTCGAGCCGCACGAGGCGCCGGTCCCGACCGAATCGCTGGACGCGCTGCAGACGACGGACCGGCGCGTGCCGGTGTTCCCGTCGGTCACACAGCCGGCCACGGCGCCGGCCACCGAACCGGCGCCGGCCGTCTTGCAACCGGTCGAAATCCCGCCCGTCACCACGCGGCCCGGCACCGCGGGGGAGGCACGGTGAGCATCGCCCATTTTTTCATCGACCGTCCGGTCTTCGCGATCGTCATCTCGCTGGTGACGATCATCGCCGGCGCGCTCGCCGGCTTCGCGCTGCCGATCTCGCAGTACCCGGAGATCGCCCCGCCGACCGTCACCGTCACCGCGACCTATCCCGGCGCCAACGCCGAGACGATGGCCAAGACCGTCGCGACGCCGATCGAGGAGCAGGTGAACGGCGTCGAGAACATGCTCTACATGTCGAGCCAGAACACCAACAACGGCACGACGACGCTGACGATCACGTTCAAGGTGGGGACGAACCTGGACGTAGGCCAGGTGCAGGTGCAGAACCGGGTGGCGATCGCCCAGCCGCAGCTCCCGGCCGAGGTGCAGCAGGAGGGGATCATCGTCAAGAAGGCGTCGCCGGACATCACGCTGGCGATCGCGTTCTTCTCGCCCGACGGGTCGCACGACCCGATCTTCATCAGTAACTACGTGACGCTGCAATTGCGGGACGAGATCGCTCGCTTGCCGGGCGTGGGAGACATCACGATCTTCGGCGTTCGCGACTATTCGATGCGGCTGTGGATCGACCCGGACAAGCTGGCGTCGCGGAGCATGACGGTGGGCGAGGTGGTGAACGCCGTGCGGGAGCAGAACGTGCAGGTGGCCGCGGGGATCGTGGGCGGCCCGCCGCTGCCAAAGGGCGCGCCGCCCTTCCAATACACGATGAACGCGCAGGGCCGGCTCACCGAGCCGCCGCAGTTCGCGGAGATCATCGTGAAGGTGGGCAACGACGGGCGGGTGACGCGCCTGAAGGACGTCGGCCGCGTCGAGCTGGGCGCCGCCGATTACAGCACCACCAACACCTACAACGGCCACCCCGCCGTCGGCCTGGCCGTCTTCCAGCTCCCCGGCACCAACGCGATCAACACGGCCAACATCATCTACGACAAGATGAAGGAGCTGAAAAAGCGCTTCCCGCCCGGCATGGATTACGCGATCGCCCACGACACGACGACGTTCGTCCGCGAAGGCCTGCGCGACGTGTTCCGGACGCTGCTGATCGCGATCGGGCTGGTTGCGCTGGTCGTGCTGATCTTCCTGCAGAACTGGCGGGCGGCGCTGGTGCCAATCCTGGCGATCCCGGTCTCGCTGGTGGGCACGTTCGCGGTCATGTGGCTGGTCGGGTTCTCGATGAACATGCTGTCGCTGTTCGGCCTGGTGCTGGCGATCGGCATCGTGGTCGACGACGCGATCGTGGTCGTCGAGAACGTCGAGCGGTGGCTGGACGAGGGATTGGCCCCGCGCGAGGCGGCGTACCGCGCGATGACCGAGGTGACGCCGGCCGTCATCGCGATCGCATTCGGCCTGTCAGCGGTGTTCGTGCCGGTCGCGTTCGTCCCGGGCATCACCGGCCGCTTCTACCAGCAGTTCGCGCTGACGATTGCGTTCTCGACGCTGCTGTCGGCGTTCAACTCGCTGACGCTCAGCCCCGCCTTGTCGGCGCTGCTGCTCCGCCGCCGCAACCAGCCGAAGGAGTCGAAGGACTGGCTCACGCGATCGGTCGACTTCCTGTTCGGCTGGTTCTTCCGCGGGTTCAATCGGGGGTTTGAACTGATGACCGGCGGGTACATCTCGGCCCTGAGCCGGGTCGTCCGCTTCGGTATCATCGCCCTGCTCGTCTACGGCGGGTTGTGCTACCTGGCCTACCACGGGTTCCGGATCGTGCCGACCGGCTTCATCCCGACGCAGGACCAGGGCTACCTGCTGGTCAACGTGCAGATGCCCGACGCGTCGTCTATCGAGCGGACGGACCGCGTGATGGAGCAACTCTCGAACATCGCGATGAAGACCAAGGGGATCTCCGACACGTTCGCCGTCTCCGGGTTTTCGATCCTGTCGCGGTCCACGTCATCGGCGGCGGGGCTGATGTTCCTGCACCTGCAGCCGTTCAGCGAGCGCGCGGGCAAGGCCGACCTGACGGCCACCGCGATCTCGCGCCGGCTCCAGCAGGGACTGAACCAGGTCGAGGGCGGACTGGCGCTGGTGCTGCTGCCGCCGCCCGTTCGCGGCGTGGGCAACGCGGGCGGGTTCACGCTGCAGGTGGAAGACCGCTCCGGCCAGGAGACGCCGCAGCAACTGCAGGCCATGACCGACGAGCTGATCGCCGCCGCCGGCAAGCGGCCGGAACTGGGGCCGATGTTCACCACGTTCCGCGGCAGCGTCCCGCAGCTCTACGCGAACGTCGACCGGGTTAAGGCCAAGCAGCAGAACGTGCTCGTGACCGACATCTTCCAGGCCCTGCAGGTCTATCTCGGCGGGTTGTACATCAACGACTTCAACTACCTGGGCCGCACGTGGCACGTGATGGCGCAGGCGGATGCGCCCTTCCGTGCCCGTGCGGATCAGGTCGCGCGGTTCAAGACGCGCAACCTCTCCGGCGGCATGGTCCCGCTGGGCGCGGTGGCCACGATCAAGGACATCATCGGCCCCGACCGCCTGCAGCGGTATGACCTCTATCAATCGGCCGAGATCAACGGCACCGCCGCGCCCGGCTACAGCAGCGGGCAGGCGCTGTCGGCGATGGAGGAGGTCGCCGCCGACACGCTGCCGAGCCAGTACAGCTTCGAATGGACCGACCTGGCCTTCCAGGAAAGGGCCGCGGGGAACCTGGCGTTCCTGATCTTCCCGCTGTGCGTGCTGTTCGTCTGGCTCACCCACTCGGCCGAGTACGAGAGCTTCGCGCTCTCGACCGCGATCATCCTGATCGTGCCGATGTGCCTCTTGTGCGGCATCGCCGCGGTGTGGGCCCGGCACATGGAGAACAACATCTTCACGCAGATCGGGTTCGTCGTGCTGGCGGGGATGAGCGTGAAGAACGCGGTGCTGATCGTCGAGTTCGCCAAGCAGCAGCAGGAGCATCACCCCGGGATGCGGGCGATGGATGCCGTGATCGAGGCGGCTCGGTTGCGGTTGCGGCCCATCCTGATGACCAGCTTCGCGTTCATCTTCGGCGTGATGCCGCTGGTCTTCGCCACCGGCGCGGGCTCGGAGATGCGACAGGCGTTGGGCACGGTCGTCCTCTTCGGCATGCTGGGCGTGACGTTCTTCGGCGTCTTCCTGACGCCGGTCTTCTATACCGAGATCCGCAAGCTGACGGGCAAGGACGTTCTGCCCGAAGGCCACATCATCCCGGGCCGGACACCGGCCCCGCCGGATCACCGACTGCCGGCGCCCCAACCGGCGCGGCACGGTGTTAGTGACGAGAACGGACACTGACGGCCGTTAGGCTTCTTGTGGCACGGCCGTCTCGGCCGTGCGAACGACCCTCCACAGCTAGCGCCGTGCGCACGGGCGGGACGCCCGTGCGCACGGTTTACCTCTGGCAAGTATCACATCCGCAAAGAGTCGCTCGTGGCGTGCTAGTTATGCGATGTCCCCTGCTGCGAGTCGTCCGGCAGCCCGTAGGCGGCGATCATGCGCCGGCGGACCGGGTCGACGTACCGCCGGAAGAAGTGAATCCAGTCGACAAACTCCTGGTGCGGCTCGTAGAGGAACGGGCGGTCGTAGACGCCGAGGTGATCGATGAAGGGGATGGCGTCGGAGCACGGGCACGGCAAGACGTGCAATCTCACGCCGCGGGCACGACAGAGGTCGCGCATCTTGGGCAGGAAATAGCGTGAGACGTCCGAGAGCATCACGGGCCGGCGGCCCTGCGCGTCGGTCGGGAGCGGTGGCGGCGTGGGCCCGCGCGCCCCGCCGGTGAACCGGTTGATTAGCATAAGGACCGGCTCCGGGCCAAGCCCCTCGCCGGCGATGCCGCCGCCGCCCCCGACCGGCGACCAGATCTCCATCGGCCGGTTGTTGCTGTTCGCCTCCAGGATGTGCGGCAGCAGCAGCCGGCCGATCTGCACCGCCGAGAGGCGCACGTCGTGCGTCGCCTCGAACACGTCGCGGATCTGAGCGGGCTTGTGAAAGAAGCCGCAGAAATAGTCGTTGGCCAGCGGCGGGCCCAGGTCGTTCTCGAACGAGCCGGGGTAGTAGATCAGGTAGGCGTCGCGCGCGTTGGGGCAGTGCTTGAGGGCATCGGCCAGCAGGAAATACTGACCGGCGAGCGAGATCGCCTGGTTGTTCGCAAGGTACCGCTCGTCGCGATCCGGCTCGCCGAACGGGGGGAACATCTGGTGGGCGACGCTGTCCCCCAGGTAGAGCGCTCGGACGCGGGTGGAGAACTGGCCGGCGTGGGCCACGGAGAGGTAAACCTCCGGCGCAACCGACGCCCGCCCCCACCCGCTGGCCATTCGCCGGCCCAGGAACCGATCGGTCCCGATCAGCACGCACAGGAGCCCGGCGGTGAAAGCAAGCGAGGTTTGGAGGAACTTGGCCATGCTTCAAAACTGAAAATAGATGAAGGTCCGCGCGCCCAGTTCGCCCAGGAGCAGGATGCAGAGGATCAGCGCGTAATAAGCCGGCCAGCGCACCCAGACCGGCAGCCGTGCCCATCGCCCGGCGGTGCCGCGGATCGAAGCCGCCCACTGGGTCAGTTCCATCGCGAGGATCAGGACCAGCGCCAGCCGAATCTGGCTCCCGCGGAAGGGCAGGATGCCCAGCGGGAAGGTCGACATCTCCGGATGCCCCAGCCACGGCCCGTGGGCAAGATGGGTGATGATCCAGACCGCGTCGGACACCGACGCAGCGCGGAAGAAGACCCAGGCGAGGACGACGAGGTGGAAGGTGAGAAGTATGGACGCAACGCGGTGAATGGCTGGACGAAGTGACCAACCGTGCGCGCG